>DATBDL010000144.1:0-1688 GCA_036269975.1 Pseudonocardiaceae bacterium
GGCCGCAGCCGCACCGTAGGGCTGGTCGTGCTCGACGTCGGCAACCCGTTCTTCACCGACCTCGCCAAGGGTGTCGAGACGACCGCCGGTTCGTCAGGGTTGTCGGTGCTGCTCTGCAACAGCAACAACGACAACGACCGAGAGCGGCACTACCTGAGCCTGCTGCAGGAGCAACGCGCGTTCGGCATCCTCATCACCCCGGTCGGCAAGGTCACGCCGGCAATGGAGGCAGTCCGCCGCTCCGGGACCCCGGTGGTATTGGTCGACCGAGGCTCCAACCGGCGCCAATGCTCGGTCTCGGTCAACGACCGCTTCGGCGGCGAACTCGCGGTCGCGCACCTCATCGCCCAGGGGCACAGGCGGATGGGTTTCGTCGGCGGTCCGCTGTCCATCACCCAGGTCAGCGAGCGGCTGGCCGGCGCGCGCGCTGCCGTTCATGCGGCCGGGTTGTCGGACGACGCAGTGGTGGTCATCGAGACGCCGCGCCTTGACGTCGCCAGCGGCCGCGCCACCGGCGATCAGCTCGCCGCGCTGCCGGCCCGGCGCCGACCGACCGCTGTGTTCTGCGCGAACGACCTGCTCGCCTTCGGCCTACTGCAGGACACCACCCGGCGGCACAAATCGGTGCCAGGCGACCTGGCGATCGTCGGCTACGACGACATCGACTTCGCCGCCGCGGCCGCGGTGCCGCTGACCTCCGTCCGCCAGCCGCGCGCCCTGCTCGGCCGGGCGGCCATGGAGTTGCTGCTCGAGGAGGCGTCCCAGGCCGACGGGCACCAGCATCGGCAGATCGTGTTCGAACCCGAGCTGGTCGTACGCGAATCAACCTCCGGATGAAGGTTGCACTGTTCGCCACCTGCCTCGTCGACGGGCTGTTTCCGAACGTCGGCAAGGCGACCGACGCGGTGCTGCGCCGGTTGGGCGTCGCGGTCGACTTCCCGCTGCGGCAGACGTGCTGCGGGCAGATGCACGTGAACACCGGCTACCCGGGCCAGGCGCTGCCGCTGGTGCGCAACTACGTCGAGACGTTCGCCGGTTACGACGCGGTGGTGGTGCCGTCCGCTTCGTGCGCCGGGGCTGTCCGGCACCAGCACGCCGATGTCGCCGAGCGGGCTGGTGACGAGCGGTTGGCCGAGGCGGCCCGCGGGGTGGCAGCGCGCACGTTCGAACTGTCAGAGTTCCTGGTGGACGTGCTGGAAGTCACCGACGTGGGCGCGTACTTTCCGCACCGGGTGGCCTTTCACCCGACGTGTCACTCGTTGCGGCTACTGCGGGTGGGTGATCGTCCGCTGCGACTGCTACGGGCGGTGCGCGGGCTGGACCTTGTGGAGCTGCCGGACGCGGAGTCCTGCTGCGGGTTCGGCGGGACCTTCGCGGTGAAGAACGCGGACGTGTCGACGGCGATGCTCGCCGACAAGATGCGCAACGTGCTGGCCGCCACCGGGGCGGCGGTGTGCGCGGCGGGCGATTCGTCGTGTCTGATGCACATCGGTGGCGGCCTGGCCCGGCTGCACACCGGCACCCGCACCGTGCACCTGGCCGAGATCCTGGCCGCAACGGAGGAAGAATGACGTTCCTTGGTATGCCGGCCGGTGCCGGCCAGCTGCACGGCGAACGGCCGTTCCCGGCCGCCGCACGTGCCGCGCTGGACGACGCGCAACTGCGGCACAACCTGGGCACGGCAACGG
>DATBDL010000145.1:0-24756 GCA_036269975.1 Pseudonocardiaceae bacterium
AGCATTGCATCGAGTTGTCCGATTTCCCAACCGCGCCCGGTGAAATCGGCCACCGCGGCCGGCAATTGCGCCGGGCGGTGCGGTGGTTCGCGGCGCATCGTGACCCGGCTGGGCCGGGCACCCGACTGGGTCGCCTGCACGTGCGGAGCGGCGATCAGCAGGCGCAGCAAGCTTCCCTCGGCGCCCAGTGCCTTGTCACAACCCCGCGCGAGCTGCACCGTCGGCGGCTTGTCGCCGGTTTCGACCTTGCTCAGGTAGCCCTTGCTGTAATGCACGAGCAACGAAAGATCCGCGAGCGAAAGGCCACGTTCGGCACGCAGCGTTCGCAGGCGTTCCCCGAAGGTCGGGGACGATACGCCGGGTTTGCCGACGGCCTGCGATTCGTCCACCTGACCCGGCCTCCCCTTTCTTACGAACGCGGGTTCCCGCCGATCGGGCAACCCCGGAAAGCTTCCCCAGTGAACGCTCGATCACCGTACCCATACGGTAGCGGACTCGAAGGGTCCAAACAGAGCAACGGGCCCCGTGAATACCGCACCTACCTGCGCTTTTGTATCCACCCGGTCGCACAGCGCTACCGATAGCCGGGCGAACCGGTCACTTGCCGCGACCTGCCACCGTTTCCTGTTTCCCATTCCACCACGGGCGACGGGCAACACCTTCACGCACCCGGTGGCCGAAGCCAAGGCTCGGAGGGGATTCAAGGACGTTGGGACGGAGGGGATCCGGTATGCCAGGGACAGCGCAGCGCATTGCCCAGCGGAACGAACCGCGGGCGGTGGAACCACGCGGGGCGACCGGTTTGGCCGGGGCCGAGACCGATCGCGGCTACACGGTCGAGGAGTTGTCGCGGAAGGTCGGTATGTCACCGAGGAACATCCGGGCACACCAGGCTCGAAAGTTACTGCCGCCGCCGGTCCGGCGGGGCAGGGTCGCGTACTACGACGAGTCGCACGTCAGACGACTCGAAACCATCAAGGGCTTGCAACGCCAGGGTTTCAACCTGGTGTCGATCGAGGCGATGCTGGGCACCCACCGCTCCGACCGCGGCGGCACGACACTGGAACTGCTGATCGGACGGGTCGAGTCGGACCACCCGGCGCTGTTGTACGCACTGACGCGGCACGGCGTCGTCGGTCGCACGGATGACGGCGTGGTGCGGGTGGTGCGACCGCGCGCACTGCTGTCGGCGCTGGACCTGCACCGGATCGGGCTGAGCCCGATCGCCGCGCTGCGGCTGCTGTCGGAGTTGCTGGACAGCACCCAGGGCACGGCACAGCATCTCGTCGAGGCGGCCGGGACGCGACTGCTGGCACTGCGGCCGGGCGCGGTCGACGGGGCACGGCGCACCGGCGACCCGGCGGTGGGTGCGGATTCCGCCGCGCTGACCCAGGGCCTCGTCAACGTGCTGTCCGAGGTGCTGCGGATCTCGGTGGAGAACCGGTCGCGGACCGCGGTGCCGCAACTGCTGGCCGACGGCGACACCAGCGAGTTCGAGTTCGACGACGACAGCGGCACCCGCGAGATCGGCGCGAGCCGTTAGCGATACGGAAATTCCGGGCGCGACGGGGGTTGCGCGTTACTGCCAGCCGCGGAACGGGCAGTTCGGCGGTGGCCATGCCGGGGGTGAGCCAGCGGGCTCGCCCTCGGCCAGCATGCGGTCGATGGTGCGCAGGGTGAGCACCGCGTTGTTGTCGATGGCTGCCGGCAGTTGGCCGGCGAAGAGCAGTTCCGCGGTGTGCGCGGCTTCCACCGTGCACGGGCCGTCGGCGACGATCCAGTCCCGGCCGGCCAGCAGCGCCGGTTCCGGGCCGCCGAAGACGGCGGCGTCCTCGCCGTTGCGCCGGATGTGGCCGCCGGCGACCCGTAGCCAGATCACCCCGTCGTCGCCGTCGTGACCGGACAGGGCGCT
Organism: Pseudonocardiaceae bacterium; assembly: GCA_036269975.1. GTDB lineage: Bacteria > Actinomycetota > Actinomycetes > Mycobacteriales > Pseudonocardiaceae > DATEPR01. The sequence continues at coordinate 1,913 of DATBDL010000145.1, forward strand.
GCCAGCGGCGAGTGACACGAGCTGCGCGTCGCCCAGTGGCGCGCAGTCGGCCGGCGGTTCACCGGCCCGCAGCGCCGCCGCGATCGCGAGCAGCCCGGCGTCCACTCCCCTGGCCAATGCCGCCATGAGGACCGGCACCGCACGGGGCGGCGGAACCATCGGGTCGTTCGCCGTGTCGGCGGGACCGCCGAACCCGAGCCGCCGCAGCCGGTGCGCCCGCAGCGGCCGGACCCTGGTGCCGGGCAGCGGCGCCAGCACCAACTGCCACGCGCCCAGCACGGTCGAACTCGGCAGCACGGTGCCCGGTTCGATCCGAGCCAGGAACGTGCCGGTGGACAGCGGCTGGTGGAAACCGCGCGGCACCGTGTACAGGTCGGCCTCGCCGTGCGTCACCAGGTAGGCGGGCCGCCGGCCGTCCAGCACGACCGGACCGTCCTCGACCGGCTCCGCGATCCCGGCCAGCAACGCGACATCGGCTTCACGACGGAACGCGGACGGGACGTGCATCGTGTCACTCCTGTCCGTCCGGCCGGCCGCGGTACCGCGGCCGGTTCGTGAGTAGGTCCCGGTTTATGCCCTCGCCGTGGTGGGCGTCCAGTGACAGAAGTGGGACATCGCCGGACGGCCGGATTTCCTCGCCCACCAGCCGTCCGCGCACGGCCCACCTCCGCTCGCCAAACACCACCAGAACCGGCCGCCACCAGGGAAAATACTGTCGACAAAGCGGTGGAACCGGAAGCGATGGCACGACACCCGGCCACGGTGCGCACACCGACCGAAGCCACTTTCGGGCGGGTGGCATTTGTACTGTGGCCGACCGGATGTCAGCGTGGCCGTATGCGACAGCCAACGATCACCGATGTCCTCGCCGCCCGAGGTGTCCTGGCCGGATACCTGCCGGTCACGCCGATGTGGAGCTACCCCGGCCTGTCCGCCGCCACCGGCGCGACCACGTTCGTCAAGCAGGAACACGCGCAGCCCACCGGGGCCTTCAAGGTGCGCGGCGGGATCGTGCTGGCGCACGGGATGAGCCCGGCCGAACGGGCGGCCGGGCTCCTCGGCTACTCCACCGGCAACCACGCCCAGTCGCTGGCCTACGCGGCGCGGCAGTTCGACATGCCGTGCACGATCGTCATGCCGGTCGACCCGAACCCGATCAAGGCGGCGGCCGTGCGGGCCCTGGGCGCGGAACTGGTCGAGTTCGGCGAGAACTTCGACGTGGCCCGCGAACACGCGGCCGACCTCGCCAAGCGGACCGGTGCGCGGCTGGTCAGCTCAGGTGACGAGCCGGACCTGATCGCCGGTGTCGGCACGATCTATCTGGAGATCTTCGAGCGGGAGCCCGCACTCGACGCGGTGCTGGTGCCGGTCGGCGGCGGCAGTGGCGCGTCCGGCGCCTGCATCGTCGGGGCCGCGCTGGCGCCCGGCTGCAAGATCATCGGGGTGCAGTCGTCGGCGTCACCGGCGGCGCACGACTCCTGGCGGGCCGGCCACGGCGTGCGGCGGCCCAACCACACGGCCATCGAGGCCGTGGCCACCGGGAGCACCTTCGATCTGCCGCAACAGATCCTGCGGGCGGGGCTGGCGGACTTCCTGCTGGTGGACGACGCGGACGTGCTGGCGGCGCAACGGCTGATGCTGCGCGTGGCACACACGATGGCCGAGGGCGGCGGTGCCACCGCGCTGGCCGCGTTGCTCAAGTACCGGCACCTGTTCGCCGGGCAGCGGGTCGCCGTGGTGTGTACGGGCGGCAACGTGAGCGTGGCCGAACTGGCCGCCGTGGTTCAGGAGGACGGGAGCGGTTCGGACGCGTAGTACGTCTTGCAGACCGAGCCGTCCAGGTCGGTCGCCAGTTCCAGCAGACTGGTCCCGTCACCGGCGGAAGGCAGCAGGGCGGGGCTGAAGTTCTTGCAGCTCGTGTTGTTCACCCCCGCCACCGCGACCGGCGCCGGGAGCTCCGACCACGGGCCGTTGCCCAGATCGGTGTTGGTGAGCACGGCGCGGCCGTTCTCCGGCGCGACGGCACCGTCCGCGTCGACCACCATCTCGCCGGCCAGCAGGATCGTGCCGTCGGGACCACCGGCCGGGGTCCACGCGGGATACGGCGTGTGCCGCAGGTACTTGCCGTCCGTCGTGCGGACCTCGGTGCCCAGGTCGTGCGGGTCGCCGTAGTCCCAGCCGTCGGCCGACCGGCGGTAGTAGACGCCGCACAGGTGCACGAGGTCGTTGTTGCACACCTCATAGGTCATGAACCACGTGCCGTTCGGCAGCCGGATCACGTTGGCCATGCCCGGCCGGACCACGAACGTGTCGCTGACCACCGTTTCCCGGTAGTCGGTCCAGTGCACGGCGTCCGACGATCGGACCTGCACGAGTTTCTGGTCGTGGCGCGCGCCTGGGCGGGATGGTTGGGAAGAAACTTTGTCCGTCTCGTCGGAGTAGAACGCGACCAGCCGGCCATCCGCGGCGACGGTCAGGCTCGGTTCCCAGGTGCCGTACTGGTTCGGCGCCACCGCGATGTCGGACACGAACCGCCAGCGCGTGCCGTCGTCGGTGCTGGCCCACAGCCGCTGCCGGCTGGCCCTGGTCACGACCGGCGCGCCCCAGCCGGCGCTGGCCGCCCAGAACACCGTGCCGGCGGGGAACGCGCCGATCCGGCTGGGTAGTGCGAACAGCGTGGCGTAGCCGATCTGGCCGCCGTTGGCCGCGATCGGGTCATGGATCGTGGCGAGTTCGCGGAAGGACGTGCCGCCGTCGTCGCTGGCCTCGATCACGCCGACACCGTCGTCGCCGACATTGGTCGTCACGCTGGCCAGCAGCCGGCCGTCGGCCAGGCGGACGACCCTGGGATAGAAGCTGCCGCCGTCGTAGAGCACGTGACGGGCCGGGGTCGGTCCGCCGGGTAGCTGCGTGCCGGCCAGCACCAGGCACAGCAGCGCGCTCGTCCACCGCATCGCCACTCCAGGTAGTCGCATGATCACCGGGACGTTAACGCTGGTCCGGGAGCCCGACAACTCGGCGCCCCGAACCGGTGTGGCGGCGGTCACGGGACGAGGATGGCGTGGTGGCACGTGTCCGCGACCTGACGCCGTACGTCGAACTCGACCGCGAGCAGTGGCGCGAACTGCGCGCCACCACCCCGCTCCCGCTGACCGACGCCGAACTCGACCGGCTGCGCGGCCTGGGCGAACCGACGTCGCTCGACGAGGTCGCCGACATCTACCTGCCGCTGTCCCGGCTGATCAACCTCCAGGTCGAGGCACGTCAGCGGCTGCGCTGGGCGACGACGACGTTCCTGCGGGAACGGCGTGAGCGAGGTTGCGAGCGAACCGACGACTCCGAACGGGTGCCGTTCGTGATCGGCATCGCCGGCAGTGTCGCGGTCGGCAAGTCCACGACGGCGCGGGTGCTGCGCGTCGTGCTGTCGCGGTGGCCGAGCCACCCAGCCGTCGACCTGGTCACCACGGACGGCTTCCTGTGGCCGGGCGACGAACTGCGGCGGCGGGACCTGATGAACCGCAAGGGTTTCCCGGAGAGCTACGACCGCAGGTCGCTGGTCCGGTTCGTGGCCGAGGTGAAGGCCGGCCAGCCCGAGGTGCACGCGCCGGTCTATTCGCACCTGAGCTACGACATCGTGCCCGGCGTCGTGCAGACCGTGCGGCAGCCGGACATCCTGATCGTCGAGGGCCTGAACGTGCTACAGGGCGGCCCGAGGCTCACCGTGTCCGACCTGTTCGACTTCTCGATCTACGTGGACGCCCTGCAGGACGACATCCGGCGCTGGTACGTCGAGCGGTTCCTGGCCCTGCGCCGGACCGCGTTCGCCGATCCCGCCTCCTACTTCCACCGCTACGCCGACCTGTCCGACGAGGCGGCCGTCGCCCGCGCCGACGCGCTGTGGCGCGAGATCAACGAGCCGAACCTGGTGCGGAACATCGTGCCGACCAGGGCGCGGGCGGACCTGGTGCTGCGCAAAGGCGCGGACCATGCCATCAACCGGGTGCGGTTGCGCAAAATCTGATACTGGGTATCCGGCTCACCCACTGCTAGCCTGCGGCCATGAACGGCACGGTGGCGGGTTTCTTCAGCTACGCACACGCGGACAACGCCTGCGAACAGAATCGGATTCTGCGGCTGGCGGAACTCGTCCGCAACGAATACTCGCTCGCCACCGGAACGGAACTGGCGCTGTTCACCGACCGAAGTGACCCGCGCTGGGCGGCGGAATGGCAACAGCGCGTCGGCGCGGGCCTCGACACCGCGACATTCCTCATCCCGGTCATCACGCCGCGGTATCTCCGGCAGCACGACTGTCGGAGCGAACTGCTCGAATTCACGACGAAAGCACGTGAGCTCGGCACGGCCGAACTCGTACTGCCGGTCGTCTACACGAACACGCCGGAACTGGCCGACCCGACCAACTCCGACGATGCCGTCGCGCTGGTCCGGCGGATGCGCTGGGAGAAATGGCACGACCTGCGCTCCGACGGCGAGACGTCCGTCGCGCACCGGCGGGCCGTGTGCCGGCTCACGGCCCGCCTCGCCACGAACGTCGGGCGATCATCGTTGCGGCACAACACATCGCTCTCCAGCTTCGGTGCGCCGAGGACGCTGGACATCGTGAGCACGCTGGCCGAGGCGGTGCCGAGGTGGAGCGAGGCGTTCGGCATGCTCGACAACGCGATGACCCGGATCGACGTGCTGACCGAAAAGCTGTTGCTCGAACTCGCGAACAATCCGTTCGACGCCGGCAACGCGATCGGCCGGCTGGCCATTCTGCGTGCCTATGCCGACGACATCATGAAACCGGCACAGGACGTGCTGACACTCGGCAGCGCGTTCGTCGCCGAGGTGATCCAACTCGATCCGAGCATACTGGCACTGCTCCGGCCGATACCACGGAACGATCCGGCGGCGAAAACCGAAGATTTCACCGACCACTGTCGTTCGCTCGTTCTGGCCACCGCGCCACGACTGCGGGACGCCGCCGATTCGGTCCGTGAGTACGGCTGCGATCTGCGCGCGATCGCGGAGCTGAGCGAGGTCCTCGACGACCCGCTCAGCGACATCGCGGTCGGCGTTCGGAGCATGCTGGACGGTATAGCGTTAATCAGTGAATGGGAGCGGCGGATCTACATCGCCCCGTCATCGGGTGGCCAAACGGAGTAACGCCCACAACTGCGCGATGGCGTCCCGGTTGCCGTCGAACTGGACGACGCGGTCCGGCCGGCGCCCCCACAGCCACAGGTAGACCTCCATGGCCGAGCCGGACACCACGGCGTGCGCCGCGCCGGCCCCGTTGCCGGCGTCGGCGTTCTCGTAGGCACCGACCGGGCCCTCGCCGGGGCGACGGGTGCTCGTCCTGCCGGTGTCGCCGCCCGCCCTCGCCAGCCATTCCATGCCGCCGGCCCGGACCGACACCACCTGGTCACGGGTGCCGGCGACGCCGAGCACGAGCAACCGGTGCTCGAACCACAGGGTCAGCACCTCGTCGATCCCGTCCAGCGCGACGTCCTCCGGCACCTCGGCCGGCACCATGCCGGCAGCGCCCTGGACGTCGTAGCGGTGCACGGTCGCCTCGTGCGCCATGCGGCGGCGCCAGAAGCCGTAGGTCTGGTCGTCCGGCCACCAGGTCGGTGCCCGGTCGGCAGGCTCATGGGCGGACAGCTCCTCGATCAGCGGCGGTATGCCGGCGCGGACGTAGTCGGCCAGGTCCTGGCCTTCTGCCGGATCGCGCTGCCACTCCCCCGGCCGCTGGCCGTCCCACACCCAGCGCCGCACCATCCGGTAGAGACTGCCGACGTGCCGGGCGGTCTCGGCGAGGGTCAGGCCGGGGCAGCCGGGGATGATGGCCTCCGGCCGCGCCCCGGCCACCGAATCGGCGAGCACCCCCGCCTCGTCGCGCGCCACGGCCAGCAACCGGTCGTAGCCGATCAGGGCTCTGCCCCCCGCGCCGTCACTCACGCCCGGCACCCGCCGCCGCGATCGCCTCGGCCACCAGGTCGGTGAAGTGGGCGGCCTCCCGGACCAGGTCGTCGGCGGCCCGCTGGGTCACGTTCCTCGTCACGCCGGCCTGGATCGCCGACCTGGTCGCGGACGCGGCCGCGAAGAACACGGCCCACTCGGTGAACTCGGGGGCCAGCGACGTGAGCAGCACCCAGGCACTGGTCGGCCGGGCGCGGCCGCGGTGTGGCCGGCCACGCAGCGCGAGCATGGCCGCGGCGGCACGCAGCGCCGCCAGGTAGGCCGTCGCGTAGCGCTGCGCCGGCACGATCTCCCGTTGCGCCTCGGCGATCCCGGCGCGCGCCTGGCGCACCAGGCCGAGCGCGGAACTCGGCGGGACAGGTGCCGGGTACGACATGGCTGCTGCGTGACGCCGGGCGGTGAGCGGGAAGTCGATCAGGGCTGACATCGGCGGCCTCCTCGTGGCGTCGGAAACGTCCTCGAATCGACGAGTCCGCCGTGGGGAAGCCGGCGGGGCCCGGTGGCGAGGCGCTTCCCCCGCCCCACCACCGGACACGCTGATCGAACATACGTTCGAACAAACCCAGGATAACCCGGAACACCGACCCCTTCAACACCCGCTCCGACCTGGACCGAACAGGTGGCACGGGGTGGCCGGGGCGACGCGTCGCGGCATGGTCTGATGGGATTGGCACGCAGGCGGCGTTCGAACGAGGAGTGCGATGAGTTCGGCAGAACATCCCGGCGTCCGGAAGGTCGTCGCCGGGTTGCTGGAAGCCGGTTTCCCGGCGGCGGCGGCGGGGCTGCGCATCCTGGCCGACGACGTGCGCACGGCAGCGGCGGCCGCGGCGGCGCTGGGCGTCGACGTCGGCGCCATCGCCAACAGCCTGGTCTTCCGCGCGGTCCGCGGCGACGACGCGACGCCGTTGCTGGTGCTGACGTCCGGCGCGCACCGGGCCGACCAGGACCTGCTGGCCACCATCGTCGGCGCCGACCGGGTGGCCAGGGCCGATGCCGAGTTCGTCCGAGCGCACACCGGCCAGGCGATCGGTGGTGTGGCGCCGATCGGCCATCCAGCGCCGGTCCCGACCCTGGTGGACCGGGCGCTGGCGGCCTACCCGGTGGTCTGGGCGGCGGCCGGACACCCGAAGTCGATCTTCCCACTGACGTTCGCGGGACTGGTCGAACTGACGTCGGGCACGGCTGTGGACGTCGCTGATCGGGAGGATGATCGGTAGTTGTGGTCGCCGCCGAATCTCTGCCAAGGGCTCGGTTCGTCGAGCTGACCGTCGACGAGCTACGTGCCCGACTGCCCGAGGCCCTGGACATCTACGTGACGGCCATGCGCTACCCGCCCGGCACAGCGGAACAGCGGCAGCCGATGTGGCTGGCGCACATGCTGCGGCAGGACTGGCGCTGTGTGGCGGCGCTGGACCCGGACGGCACCCTGATGGGCATCAGCTACGGCTACCGCGGCGCGGGCGGCCAGTGGTGGCACGAACAGGTCCGCCGCGGCCTGCTGGTGTCCACCGGCACGCAGTCGGTCGAGCAGTGGATGGCCGACTACTTCGAACTGACCGAACTGCACGTACGGCCGGACGCCCAGGGCGGCGGAATCGGCGAGGGCCTGTTGCGGCACCTGCTGTCCGGCGTCACGGCGAGCACGACGCTGCTGTCCACCCCGGAGGGCCGATCCCGCGCGTGGCAGCTCTACCGGCGGGTCGGCTTCCAGGACGTACTGCGCGACTACCTGTTCGCAGGCGACCCAAGGCCCTTCGCGGTGCTGGGCCGCCGATTGCCCTTGTAGCAGGGCAATCGGTGCCGACCAGCTTCAGTCAGAGCGAGCTCAAGCGCTCACTGAGCGTGTCCAGGCCCATCGAGCCCATTTCCAGTGCTCGCTGGTGGAAGTCCTTCAGGTCGAACGTGTCCGCGTTGCGTTGCCTCGCCGCGTCCCTCGCCGCCAGCCACAGCCGTTCGCCGACTTTGTACGACGGGGCCTGGCCCGGCCAACCCAGGTACCTGTCGATCTCGTCGCGCACCATCGCCTCTTCGGTGAGCGTCCTGGTGAGCATGAACTCCAGGCCCAGTTCCGGCGTCCAGCGCTCGCCATCGTGAAAACCCGTGCCGCTGGGAATCTGCAGTTCCAGGTGCATGCCGATGTCGACGATCACCCTGCCGGCACGGAACAGGTGCGCGTCCAGCATGCCCATCAGGTCGCCGTCGTCGTTGAGGTAGCCCAGTTCGCGCATCAGCCGCTCCGCGTACAGGGCCCAGCCCTCCGCGTGGCCGGACGTGCCGGCCAGTAGTCGCTGGTAGCGGTTGAGCGTTTCGGCCTGGTACACGCTGGTGGCGATCTGGAGGTGATGGCCGGGCACGCCCTCGTGGTACACGGTGCTCGTCTCGCGCCACGTCACGAACTCCTCGCGGCCCGGCTCCAGCGACCACCACATCCGGCCGGGACGGCTGAAGCCGTCGGTCGGTCCGGTGTAGTACGCGCCGACACCGGCACCCGGCGGCGCGATCCGGCACTCCAGGCGCATCAGCTCGGCCGGCAGGTCGAAGTGCTTTCCGCGCAACTCGGCCAGCGCCGCGTCGGACAGGCCCTGCATCCACTCCTGCAACGCGTCCTTGCCGACGAGCTGGTAGCGCGGGTCGGCGTCGAGCACTGCGGCCGCCTCGGCGATCGTGGCGCCCGGCTTGATCCGGTTCGCGACCTGCTTCATCTCGGTCTCGACGCGGGCGAACTCCTCCCAGCCCCACTGGTAGAGCTCGGCGAGGTCGACGGTGGCACCGGTGAAGTACTTCAGTTCCAGGCCGTAGACGTCCGGCCCGACCGCGTCCTTCTCGGGTGCGCGTGGCGCCAGTTCGGTCCGCAGGAACTCGGCGAACTCGCCGTAGGCCCTCGCCGCCGCGTCGGCGGCCGCGGTCAGGTCGGCGCGCAGCGCGTCGGTCACGCCGGGTACGTCGTTCGCGCCGGCGACCATAGTGGCGAAGAACGACGGCGTGCCGTTCGCACCGCCCCACGTCGCGCACTGCTCCGCCACCTTCACCACCTGCCGCACCGCGGACGTGCGGCCCTGATCGGCGCTGTGGACCAGCGCGGCCCGCATGCCGTCCACAGTCGCCGGCACCTGGGCCAGCCGCCGCGCGATGACCGCCCAGTCGTCGGCCGTCTCGTTGGCCATCAGGTCGAACACGGCCCTGGTGTGCCAGTGCGGGCTCTCGATCACGTTCAGGGACGCGACCGTCAGGCCGGCCTCCTCGATCGCGAGCTCGGCCTCGACCCGCTCGATCAGCACGGCCCTGGCGACCTTGTCGGACTCGTCGGTCGGGGTCTCCGCCCTGATCGCGCGCAGGGCGGCCCTACCGTTCTCGGCCCTGGCCCGCACGCCGTCGGGCGAGTAGTCGGTCAGCCGGTCGTCGTAACCGGTTGCGCCGATGAAGGTCGCGGTGACCGGATCGAGCCGGGCGACGTCGTCGACGTAGCGGTCGCTGATCTCGTGGATCGGGGTGGAGGGCATGCGAGCACGCTACATCGGCCCCGACAGGCCGCCACAGAATATGTCCGCTCGTGATATTCGGCTGGCAGGATGGCGAAGTGCCCAAGGCAAGTCCCCGTCGCGGCCGTCTCCGTACGCTCCGCCTGATCTTCGTGCTGCTCGCGTTCGGCCTGCTGGCCAGCGGGTGTGTCCGCGTGCACGCGGCGATCGCCGTGTCAACGGACGATCAAGTGTCCGGCGACCTGGTGGTCGCGTCGGTGCCCTCGGCGGGCAACGGCCAGGGACCGCAGTTGACCATACCCACGTCCCTGGCCGACCGGGTCACCAAGAAGTCGTACTCGGCCAACGGCTACACCGGCAGCGAACTGTCCTTCCAGGACCTCAGCTTCGAGGACATGGCCGCGCTGTCCCAGGCGATCAGCAACGAGAGCGCGTCCTACAAGATCGTGTTCCAGCGCAACGGCGACCTGGTCACGATGGACGGTTCCGTCGACCTGAGCCAGTTGCCGCCGGCCGGGTTGGACGTGCAGCTCAAGGTCAGCTTCCCGAACCCGCCGGCCCAGACCGACGGCACGGTCGCAGGCGACACGGTGAGCTGGACCATGAAGGCCGGCCAGGTCAACTCGTTCAGCGTGGCCGACGAGTACACGCTGGGCAACGCGCGGGGCTGGCGGTTCTGGGCGGCCGCGATCGGCGGCGGCGGTGCGATCGTGTCGGTGTTCGTCGTGCTGCTGGCGTTGTGGGCACGACGAAGGAACCTGAAGAAGGAGCGGGCCTACCTGGCCGCCACGGCGTGAGCCGGCCCGCCCGTCAACTGGCCCTGATCGGCACCAGACCGAGCCGGCTGACGACCTCGGTGGTCGCCTGCGCGCGGTTGAACGTGTAGAAGTGCAGGTCCGGCACGCCCTCGTCGAGCAGGCGTTGACCGAGCTCGGTCGCGATGTCGAGACCGGCGGCCCGGAACGCGGTCGCGTCGCCGGCCAGTGGTTCCAGCCGGTCGGTCAACCATCGTGGCGCCGACGCGCCGGACAGCTCGATGGTCTTGGCCAGGGTCCTCGGGGTGGTCAGCGGCATCAGGCCGGGCAGCAGGATCGTCTCGCAGCCGGCGGCCGCGACCCGGTCGCGTAGCCGCAGGAAGTCCTCCGCCGTGAAGAAGAGCTGGGCGATCGCGAAGTCGGCGCCGGCACGCAGCTTGCGGACCAGGTACCGGGTGTCGGTGTCCAGGTCGGCGGAGCGCGGGTGGCCGTACGGGAACGCGGCGACGCCGACGCAGAAGTCGCCGAGCTCGCGCACCAGCCGGACCAGTTCCTCGGCATACGCGAACCCGTCCGCCCTCGGCACCCAGTCGCCGTTGGGATCACCGGGCGGGTCACCGCGCACGGCGAGGACGTTGCGCACGCCGATCGCCGCGTACCAGCCGATCACGTTGCGCAGCTCGGCGATCGAGTGGTCGACGGCGGTGAGGTGCGCCATCGGCACCAGCGTCGTCTCCTGCGCGACCCGGCCGGTCGTGCGGACTGTGCGGTCGCGGGTCGAGCCGCCGGCGCCGTACGTGATCGACACGAAGGCAGGATCGAGCGGCTCGAGCTTGCGTGCCGAGCGCCACAGAATCCGTTCCTCGTCCGCGTCCCTCGGCGGGCAGAACTCGACCGAGAACAGGGGCCGGTCCGACCGCAGGCGCTGTACCACTGTTGTCACATACCCAGGGTAGTGGGCCGGGCTCGTCGGTTGAGCGGGAAACCCACGGGCTGGGACGCAGAACCATCTTCTGGCCTGCGACAATCACCCGATGCACGCGCTCGCCACCAGCATCGACGCCGACGTGCCGGGGCATGTGCACCGCGTTCTTGCCGACTACTTCGAGTCCCGGCGGCGACAGACGGATTCGATCGGTGCCGACGTCACCGACGCGGTCGGCGCGCTGGCGGAATTCGTGCTCCTCGGCGGCAAACGCATCCGGCCGACGTTCGCGTGGTGGGGCTGGCGGGGTGCCGGCGGCGCGGCGGACGGGCCGGCGGCCGACGCGGTGTTGCGGGCGATCAGCGCGCTGGAGCTGTTGCAGGCAGGCGCGCTGCTGCACGACGACCTGATGGACGCGTCGTCGGTCCGGCGGGGCGCGCCGACGGTGCACGTCGCGTTCGCGGCCCGCCATCGCGCGGACAGGCTGCACGGCGAACCGGAGCGGTTCGGGCTGGCGGCCGCCGTGCTGCTCGGCGACATCGCCCTGACCTGGGCCGACGACCGGTTCCAGACAGCAGGGCTGCCGGCCGACGCGTTGGCGCGGGCGGTGCCGCCGTGGCAGGCGATGCGGACGGAGATGCTGGCCGGCCAGTACATCGACGTGCTCACCCAGGCACACGGCGACGAGTCGGCCGACGCGGCGCTGCGCATCGACCGCTGGAAGACCGCCGCCTACACGGTGCGTCGGCCACTGCACATCGGCGCCGCCATCGCCGGGGCGGACCCCGAGGTGATCGCGGCGTACGACCGGTTCGGCGCCGATCTCGGCATCGCCTTCCAACTGCGGGACGACCTGCTCGGCGTGTTCGGCGATCCCGCAGTCACCGGCAAGCCGGCCGGCGACGACATCCGCGACGGCAAGCGGACCCTGCTGATGGCGTTGGGCATGCGGCAGGCCGAACCAGCCGATGCCGCACTGCTGCGCTCCGGCCTCGGCCGGGCCGATCTCACCGCCGACGACGTGGCGCGGGTGCGGACACTGCTGGTCGACGCGGGCGCGGTGGCCGCCGTCGAGCAACGGATCGCCGAGCTGACCACGTCCGCGCTGGACACCGTCGCCGCCGCGCCGATCGCGGCACCGGCCGCCGAACGGCTGGCCGAACTCGCCGTCACCGCCACCCGCCGCGACCGCTGATTTCGAGCAACGCCGTCGGCCGGCGTGGGTACCGTGGAAACAGGGTCGAGACATGTCCGGCGCCTTCCGGTGATCGCACTGTGAGTGCGGCCGGGCACACTGGGTCCACCGTCGATGCGCGGTATGTGGTGGAGGGGGCATGGCAGGGGCAGTGGGCAGGGGACGCCGGTGGTTCCGGTGGCTGCTGTCGGCCGTTGTCGTGGCGTGCGCCGGGTGCGCGCAGGTCGTCGGCGGCAGTCCGGCGGCGACGCCGGTGCCGGTGCTCTCGATGGCCCAGACCGTGCGGCAGTCGCTGCTGAACCTGGCCGAGGCCGGCGTCCTGCACTACCAGGGCTCGCTGGTGAACCCGAACCACAAGACGATCGGCCTGGACGTGAGCGTCACGGCGACTGGCGAGGCGGCCGGCTCGATCTCGGCGGCCGGCCAGCAGGGTTCGCTGGTGCTGGTCGGCGGCACGCTCTACGTGGACGCACCGGCCCAGTTCTGGTCCGAACTGGCCGGTGACCCCGGCAGCCAGGCCGAGGCGGTGGACAGCAGGTGGGTGCGGGTGCCGTCGGTCGCGCTGGGCGTGGACCTGGGCGCCATGCTGCGACCGGCCGCGTTCGGCACGGCATTGGCCCGCGATGTCGGCGCCACGAAGACGACCCCGCCGACCACGACGGTGCACGGCGTCAGGGCGTTCGACGTGCCCGTCGGCGACGGCACCGTCGATCTGGCAACCGCGGGTCCGTACGGAGTACTGCACGTGAACGCGCCGGCCGACCTGGGCACGGCGACGAGCGTGTCGCTGGACGTTGCGGACGTGTCGAGCAGTGAGGCGGGTGTCTACCAGAACATCGCCCAGCAGGCGCAGCAGTTGCAGACCGTGGTGGACAGCGCGGTGGACATCCAGCAGGGCGGCCAGACGTGGGGCCCGTGCTCGGCGGCGGAGTGCTCGGTGGTCGTCACGTTCACCAACGCGGGACCGTCGCCGACCAAGGTCGTCGTGCGGGGAACGTGGACCGGGGACGGCCAGCAGACCGGGACCTGCCAGGCCATCGTCGGCCCGGTGCCACCGAACAAGCCGATGACGGCCACCTGCACCAACAACAGTCCACAATGGATGACGTTCTTCGACCACGCGCACGCGACACCGGGACAGCATCCGTACGAAGTGGACTGGACGGCGCAGGCCCTTGCCACGCCGCCGAATCTGGGCGCCCTGACCGTCGAAGTGGCGGCGGCGGCCACACCGGCGGCGCGGGATGCCAAGCGGGCCAACGGAACCTACGTCTACGTAATCCAGTACCAGGACCCGGCAGGCCGGTCGAAGGTGTGGAAGTACGGCGTGACCGACAACAGCTCGTGGCGCGACTACGCGGCGGACGAGCTGACGGCCTGCCGGTCGGCCAGCCGCACGTCGTGCTCGGTCGGCCTGGTGACAACGGCGGCGAACCGGCCGTCGGCGGACGCGCTGGCGAGCACGCTGGTCGCGGCGGCCAGCGGCAAGGGCGGCGGTTGCCCACCAGGTCAGTGGGTGGACTGCCCCGGCGCACCGGTCCACTGAAAGTAACCGACCAGAAAACGCTCCATCGCCGCGTCGACGGCACCACGGTCGCCCGTGGCCAACAGGTCCAGCAACAGACCCCGCGTCACCGCCACACCCAGCCGCGCGTCAGCGGCCGCCGACTCCGGTGCGCCGCCGAAGCGCACGACGAGGGCTGCCATCGGCGCCACCCACGAGTCGACGATGCCGTCCAGGAACGGGGTCGTGCCCGGCCGGCCCTGCAGTGCCTGGCCGTACAACTCGAAGAACAGCCGTTCCGCCGGCCACAGTGCGGGATCGGCCAGCCGCTGCCAGAACCGCCGCACGGCATCGGCCGGTGTCGTGGCCGGATCGGTGGCCAGCTCGGTCGCCAGGTCTGCGAGCGCGGCTCGCTGGCGGGTCTCCATCGCGCGGACCACCTCGATCAGCAGTCCTTCCTTCGAGCCGAAGTGGTAGATCAGCATCCGGTGACTCGTGCCGACGGCGGCCGCGAGCGCGCGCAGGCTCAGATCACCCAGCCCGCCGCCGGTCAGGCGGTCCAGTACCGCGTCCAGCAACTTTTCCCGCGCGTCCGTCCGCTCCGCCATGTACCATACGGTACATGTACCAACTGGTTCATGAGGGGAGATGACATGCGTCGGCAGTACATCGACGTGCGAGTGCCCACCGAGGCGTCGCCGGACGTGCTCTACCAACTGCTACGGGACGGGTCGACCTGGCCGACCTGGTCACCGCTCGACTCGTTCGAACTACGCGAGCCCGCAATCGACGAACCGGAGGGCATCGGCGCGATCCGGGTCTTCCGCACCGGCCGGGTGACCAGCGTGGAGCGGGTGGTCGAACTCGTACCGGACCGCCGCCTGAGCTACGAACTGGTGTCGGGACTTCCGCTGCGCGGCTACCACGGCGACGTCGACATCGAATCGGATGACAGCGAGGGGCAGACCACGATCCACTGGCACTCGTCGTTCGAGCCGAAGGTGCCCGGCACCGGCTGGCTGTACCGGCGCGCGCTGTCCCGCTTCATCGCGCGATGCGCCCGTGGCCTCGCCATGTACGCCGTAACCACGAAGATCTCCGAACGATAACGGCAAGGTCGCCAAACGGAGGTCGACGGAGGACCGATTTCGCTTTGTGACACCATGTCGCCTGATGACCACTGTGCCGTCACTTCCCAGGTCAGGCGCTGGCGACGAGCCCGCGTCCGACCTGGGCGGCCAGCCGATCAGAGCCGTCCCAGCCGTAAAACCGGCCGAAAAACCGCTGCCGGCACGGCTGATCGCGACCGGTCTCGCCGGGACGGTCCTGATCGCGGTCGGCGGGATCGGCGCGGCGGCGGTACTCGAACCGGACCCGATCCTCAACGGCACCGCGTTCGGCTGGCTCGGCTACGGGCACGGCAAGCAGATGGCGACGGCCGTGGTCTTCGTCGGCGTCACGCTGCTGGTCCTGGCCTGGATCCGGCTGGGTCGCGAGGCGCGGGCCGGCCGGCTGGACCGGCGGGGCGTGCTGGTCGCGATCGCCTTCTGGGTGCTGCCGCTGCTGCTCGCGCCGCCGTTGTTCAGCCGGGACCTGTTCAGCTACCTCGCGCAGGGCGACCTGGCGCTGCACGGTTTCGACCCGTACTCCTACGGCGTCTCCGTGCTCAACGACCACCTGTCCGCCAACGTCGACCCGGCGTGGCAGAACACCATGGCGCCGTACGGGCCGCTGTTCGTCCTCGTCGCCAAGGCCGTCGTCCTGGTCACCGGGCAGAGCACGATCGTCGGCGTGCTCGCGATGCGGGCGACGATGTGCGTCGGTCTCGTGCTGCTGTGCTGGGCGCTGCCCCGACTGGCGACGCAGCTCGGCGGGCGGCCGACCGTGGCGCTGTGGTTCGGCGCCGCCAATCCGCTGGTGCTGGTCTACCTGGTCGGCGGCGGCCACAACGACCTGCTGATGACCGGCCTGCTGACCGCCGGCACCGTGCTGGTGCTCGACCGCCGGTACCGCCGGGGTATCGCGCTGGTCACGCTGGCGTTCGCGGTGAAGGCCACCGCCGGTGTGCTGCTGCCGTTCCTGGTCTGGATCTGGATGGCTACCATGCCCGGCGACCCGCCCGGCCGGCGGTTCGTACGGGCCGCGGGGCAGGGCGTCGCCGTCGCGCTTGCCACGTTCGCGGCGTGCTCCGCGCTGGCCGGGGTCGGGCTCGGCTGGATTCCGGCGCTGAGCGCGACGTCGTCGGTGATCGAGTGGCTGTCACTGCCGACAGCGGCCGGCCAGCTCACGCATACGGTGGCCAGCCTGTTCACCAGCGTGGACCCCGAGGGTTTCCTGTCGGTGGCACGCGGGATCGGCTGGCTGGTGCTGATCGCGCTGGTCGGCCGGCAGTGGTGGCTGGCACGCGACGGCATGCCGGCGACGACGATCCGGCGGGCGGCCGTCGCCCTGCTGGTGGTCACGCTGTTCTCGCCCGCGACGCTGCCGTGGTACTTCAGTTGGCCGCTGCTGCTGGCCGCCGGGCTCGCCTGGTCGCGCCGTGGCCTGGTGGTCGGCGCGTTCGCTTCGGTGTGGATCGTGCTGGTGACGTTCCCGGACGGCACCACAGGGCTCTACGACTGGGCGTACCTGGCCATGGCGATGCTCGCCGCGGCGCTGGCGGCCGTCTCACTGGTCCGGCCGGATCCGCTGCGGCTCTCGGCATTGGCAACACCCAGGGCCGTGCGTGAGGACTCACGCACGGCTACGAACGGGTGATGGACGGGCCGGTCAGAAAGCCAGGGCTTGCGCCCTGCGCTTCACCTCCCGGCCGCGGTTTGTCCGCAACGCCTCGATCGGCGAACCGGGCAGGGAATCATCCACGGTGAACAGCCAGCGCAGCATCTCCTCCGGGGAGAAGCCGGCGTCGCGCAACACCGTCAACGTGCCCGGCAGGCCCTTGACCACGCCCTCGCCGTTGAGGAAGAGGGCCGGCACGACCATCACTCCGTCACGGCGGAAGGCGAGCAGGTGCCCGTCGCGCACCATCTGATGAACCCTGGTCACCGGCTGCCCAACGGATTGGGCCACTTCGGGCAGGGTCAGTACCTCGTACGACCGTTCGAGGACGTCCTCGGCGGTGGGAATCGCACTCACGGATGGCAACGATGCCACAACCATGGCATTTATGCCCTGCGCCAGTCGAGCGATGTTGTTCGGTACCGTTCACGTGGCGGGCTCCGCAGGTTCACCTTCGGGGCTCCGTACCATCGGGAGCTGTGGCAGACCATGGCGTAGATGTGCTCGGCGCGGTGCTCGAGGGGCGCTACCGGGTCGACGCGCCGCTCGCCCGAGGCGGCATGTCCAGCGTGTACTCCGGTCTCGACCTGCGGCTGGACCGTCCGGTCGCGATCAAGGTGATGGAGTCGGCGTTCGCGGCCGACCGCTCGTTCATCGAGCGGTTCGAGCTGGAGGCACGCGCGGCGGCGAAGCTGCACCACCCTGGGGTCGTCGCCGTGCACGACCAGGGTGTCGACGGCGGCCACGTGTACCTCGTGATGGAGCTCGTGTCCGGCGGCACCCTTCGTGACCTGCTGCGGGAGCGCGGCGTGCTGCCGGTGCCGCTGGCGATCAGCGTGCTGGAGTCGGTGCTGGCGGCGCTGGCGTCCGCGCACCGCGCCGGCCTCGTGCACCGGGACGTCAAGCCGGAGAACGTGCTGATCGGCCAGGGCGGCACGGTGAAGGTCGCGGACTTCGGCCTGGTCAGGGCCATCGCGACGGCGGGAACGACGAGCAACGACAAGATCCTGGGCACCGTCGCGTACCTCTCCCCGGAGCAGGTGAGCACCGGTGACGCGGACCAGCGCAGCGACGTCTACGCGGCCGGCATCGTCTGTTACGAAATGCTTACCGGTGTGCCGCCCTTCACCGGCGACACCCCGATCTCGGTGGCGTACCGGCACGTGAACGACGACGTGCCGCCGCCGAGCGAGGCGACGCCGGGCATTCCCGCCGCCCTGGACGATCTGGTGCTGCGCGCGACCCGGCGCGACCCCGCGCTGCGCCCGGCCGACGCGGCGGCGTTCCTGGAAGAACTGGTCCGCACGAGGACGTCGCTGGGCATCCACCGGGTGCCGGTGCCGACGCCCGCCCCGGCTCCGGTCGAGGTGCCGGCGGCAGCGCCGAGCCCGCTCCCGCTGGCGGCGGCCGGGCGGCATCGGGCCCAGGACTCCGTCGTCACGGCCGTCGACGACCGAACGGTCGTCGCGAGCGCGCTGACGACGCAGCACATCCAGCCGATGTTCGACCCCGAGGGCACCGTCCGCACCGCGACCGTCGGCAGCGGCCCGATCGGGCCGCAGGGCACCCGTTCGATCGACCGCTACGGCGACCCGTACGCCCCACCCCCGCCACCACCGCCGAGACAGCGGCGGCGCACGTCGATCGCGAACGCGTACGAGGCGCAGCAGCGGCGCAGCCGGCGCACCATGATCGTCTGGATCTCGGTGGTGCTGGTGTTGGCGGCCATCCTCGGCGTCGCCGCGTGGTGGTTCGGCAGCGGCAGATGGACGGCGGTGCCCAGGATCGGCGGCCTCGACCCGACGACGGCCGAGCAGACGCTGCAGAACGCCGACCTGAGCGCGGCGCTGACGCAGGCGCACGACGACACGGTGCCGGCCGGCCGGGTCGTGAGTACGAGTCCGGCCTTCGGCAACCGCGCGTTACGGGGATCGACCATCACGGTGGTGATCTCGGAGGGCAAGCCGATCGTCCCCGACATCACGCCGGGCGCGTCGCCGACCGCGGTGCAGCAGGCGGTGCGCGCGGCCCAGCTCACGCCGAAGCTGGATCCGGCCCAGGACGCCTTCAACGACACCGTGCCCACAGGAGCCGTGGTCGGGCTGAATCCGGCGCCCGGTTCGCAGTTGAACATTGGCGCCATCGTCGTGGTCGTGCTGAGCAAGGGACCAGCGCCCAAGCCGGTGCCGAACGTGGTCGGCCAGCCACGCGACCAGGCGTTCGCGGCACTGACCCAGGCCGGTTTCCAGCCGTTCGACGAGCCAGGCACATTCGACGGCCAGACACCGGGCGGCACGGTCGTCGCGACGACACCGGCCGGCGGCGTGGTCGTCCAACCGGGCGGCAGCCTGAAGGTCGGCGTACAGACGTCGAACGGGGTGACGGTGCCGACCCTGACGGGTCAGTCGGAGCAGCAGGCGTCGCAGACGTTGCAGCAACTCGGCCTTCAGGTGCAGGTGCAGGCGCTGGCGAACGACCCGAACGGACAGGTGTTCACGCAGTCGCCAGGCCCAGGCACCCTCGTAGGCCCCGGTAGCACGGTCACGGTCGGCGTCTTCCCCTGACAGGTGAGCGTCCGTCAGACATAACCTGCATTGTCACACGACAGTGTCTGACGCCTGCCAGACTACTGTCGGGCTGCTGTCGTTGGCGACATGACAGCAGCCAATGCGCCGAGCCACACTGAGCACATGACAGACATGCGTCAGGTCACCATCCGTGAGCTGGCACGCAATACTGCCGAGGTATTGGAACGAGTCGCGGCCGGCGAGGAGATCGAGATCACCAAGAACGGTCGGCCGGTAGCGCTCCTGCGCGCACCAGATCCGGAAGACGTCAAGTTCCGGGAACTCGTCCGAGCCGGGATCATTCCGCCCGACCTGCTCAAGCAACAGCAGGAGTTGCACACCTTGTCGAGTACTCGAAGGCGGGGGTGATCGGCTTCTCCAGCGAACTGTCCCAAGTGCAGGTTCATCGGGCGTTGATCCGACGCGAGGAAGGACCGAATCGCCACGCACACGCCGCGACGGTGCTCAAAACCTACGCCAGGCTACCGCTCGCGCCCGCGCTCCCAGCCGCGAGCCAGTTCCCTCACCAGCATCTGAAAAGCCAGGACGCGTTGCACCTTGCCACCGCGACGTCAATGGGGAAGGCACTGACGCATTTCATCACCTACGACCAGCAGCTCGCCAAGTTCGCTGCGGAGGTCGGGCTGCCTGTGGCCGCGCCTGGCGTCTAGTCCTTCGGTGCCCGCGCGGCATCCTGCCGTTCGCGTTTGCGTAGGGGTACCTCTCGTAGCAACAACGCCAATGCGCACCCGATCACGGCGACCACTACCCCGCCGATGAACACACCGTGCAGTGCTTGTGCGAAACCGCTCAGGAATGCCGTTCGCAACGCCGGCGGCAGGGCGACGATCTGGGCGTGACTGATGTTCAGTCCACTATGGACGAAACCGCCGGCTACCGCCGCCGTCGAACCGTGGGCCAGTGCCGATGTCAACCTGGCCGAGAAGATCGAGCCGAACACCGCCACGCCGAACGAGCTACCTACCGTGCGACCGAACGTGTTCGTGGACGTCGCTACTCCGATATCGCTTGCCGGCACGGCATTCTGCGCCGCCAGTACCAGCACCGGGTTGATCAGGCCGAGGCTCACGCCGACCACGACCAGCGCCACGAACTGGAACCCGTAGGACGTGCCGACGGCCAACCGCGACAACAGGAACATGCCGACGATCAGCAGCAACCCGCCCGCTCTCGGGAACCAGCGGTACCGCCCGATCCGCGCGATGGTCTGGCCGACCGCCACCGACGTGCACATCATCGCCAGCATCAGCGGCGCCAGCCGCAGGCCGGACAGGGTCGGCGAGACACCGTCGACCACCTGTTGGTACAGGGGGTTGAACGTGGCGACGCCGACCATGCCGAAGCCCACCACGAAGATCAGCGGCACGCTCACCCGCAGCACCGGATTGCGCAGCATTCGCAAGGGCAGCACCGGATTCGCCGCCCGCCGCTCGACCAGCACGAACGCGGCCAACAGCACCACGGCGGCCGATGACAACCCCAGGATCGGCGCGGAGACCCACGGATACGTGCCGCCGCCCCAACTCGTCACCAGGATCACCGCCGTGACACCTGCCGACAGCAGGGCCGCACCCGCCCAGTCGATCCGGGCCCGCGTGCGTGGCTTCGCCGGCAGCTTCAGCACGGTGGCCACGACGATCAGCGCGACGATGCCGATCGGCAGGTTGACGTAGAACACCCAGCGCCAGCTCGCCTCCTGGGTGAGCACACCGCCGAGCAGCGGACCGGCCACCGTGGCGAACGCGAACACCGACTGCATGAAGCCCTGGTAGCGGCCGCGGTCCGCCGGTGCGACGAGGTCGCCGATGATGGCCTGCGAGTTGACCATCAGGCCACCGGCGCCGATCCCCTGTAGTGCCCGGTAGGCGATCAGGGCGGTCATCGACTGGGCGGTGCCGCACAGCGCGGAACCGATCAGGAACAGCACGATCGCGCCCTGGAACAGCCGCTTGCGGCCGTAGATGTCGCCGAGCTTGCCGTAGATCGGCGTGGAGACACACGACGTGAGCAGGTACGACGTGGCGACCCACGACAGATGCGTCAGCCCGCCGAGGTCGGTGACGATGGTGGGCAGCGACGTGGCGACGATGGTCTGGTCCAGCGCGGCCAGCAGCATGCCGAGCATGAGGCCGGGGAAGACGATCAGTACCTGGCGATCGAGTCGGGGAGCGGTCGGGGCCTCGACCGTCCTCGCCACGGGGCCACCTCCACAGTTAGCCTTGCTAACTAAGTTATAGCGGACAAACGTCCCCGCTTCCACTGATTGGGTCCGCCGCCGTCATGGACGTCACACCTCCGCGTCTCCATGACGTAACGTAACGCTTCGACTACCGGAACGGGGTCTGGTATCGATGGGCGACGAGGCAGAGGGCCGGCGGCGACGCGGCCGCTGTGCGTGGTGGTTGTCCGGGCAGTGCGACGGCGGCGCGAACTGCACGTGCCTGCCATGGCCGAGGCCACAACCGGCGACGGACCCCCAGGAGCCCACGCCGAGACCGGCCGACCTCACGTACCGGCGAGGTCGGCCGTAGGGATCACGAGCGGAGCATCTCCGCGACCAGGAACGCCAGTTCCAGCGACTGCTGGGTGTTCAGGCGCGGGTCGCACGCGGTCTCGTAGCGGCCGGCCAGGTCGATGTCGGAGATCTCCTGGGCGCCGCCCAGGCACTCGGTGACGTCCTCGCCGGTCAGCTCGATGTGGATGCCGCCGGGGTGCGTACCGAGCTTGCGGTGCACCTCGAAGAAGCCCTGCACCTCGTCCACGATCCGGTCGAAGTGGCGGGTCTTGTAGCCGGTGGACGACTCGTGCGTGTTGCCGTGCATCGGGTCGCACTGCCAGATCACCTGGTGACCCGACGCGGTGACCTTCTCCACGATCGGCGGCAGAGCGTCCCTGATCTTGCCGTTGCCCATCCGGCTGACCAGGGTGAGCCGGCCGGGGATGTTGTGCGGGTTGAGCCGCTCGACGTACTCCACCGCCAGCTCGGGGCTGGTGGTCGGGCCGATCTTCACGCCGATCGGGTTGGCCAGCAGCTCGGCCAGCGCGACGTGCGCGCCGTCGAGCTGACGGGTCCGCTCGCCGATCCACAGGAAGTGCGCGGACAGGTCGTAGAGCCGCGCGGTCTCCTCACGGGTGTCCATCCGCAGCATGGCCCGCTCGTAGTCCAGCAGCAGCGCCTCGTGGCTGGCGAAGATCTCGGTGGAGTTGAGGCTGCTGTCGGAGACACCGCACGCCGACATGAACCGCAGGCCCCTGTCGATCTCGGTGGCCAGCGTGTCGTAGCGCTCACCGGCCGGCGACTGGAGCACGAAGTCCTTGTTCCAGTCGTGCACCATGTGCAGGTCGGCCATGCCGCCGCTGGTCAGCGCGCGCAACAGGTTCATGGTGGCGCCGGAGTTGGCGTAGGCGCGGATCATCCGGGACGGGTCCGGAATGCGGGCCTCTGGCGTCGCGGTGATCGAGTTGATGATGTCGCCCCGGTAGGACGCCAGGCCCAGCGCGTCCAGCTCGGCCGAGCGCGGCTTGGCGTACTGGCCGGCGATCCGAGCGACCTTCACCACCGGCAGGCTCGACCCGTACGTGAGCACGACCGCCATCTGGAGCAGCGTGCGCACGTTGCCCCTGATGTGCGGCTC
>DATBDL010000146.1:0-2627 GCA_036269975.1 Pseudonocardiaceae bacterium
TCCCGCCACGGCGAAGTCCGGCAGCGGCCGGTCCGACGGATAGAACGCCGCACCCGAGCCGACCAGCGGAGCCAACGCGGCGGTCGGTCCGACCCAGCCGATCTCGTGCCCGGCGGCGGCCAGCCGCGCCGCCACCCCGACCGTCGGGTTGACGTGCCCGACGAGCGGAGGGACGACAAAGAGGAACCGGCTCACGCGATCAGCTCTCGCGCCTCGGCGGCGGCGTTGATCCACGGCACATCGGTGTGGATTCCGCGCACCCACGGGATCAACAGCTCCCGCACCTTCCGGTGGGCGTCCACCAGCACCGAGTGGTCCTGTCCCGGAATCACCACCGTGCGGCAGTGCGACAGCGCCCGCTCCAGCGCGTGCGGATCCTCGCCCTGCAAGCCGTCGCCGCCGAGGATGTGCAGCACCGGCGTCGGCAGCGCCCGGAGATCCTCGGCCGACATCAGCCGCCCCAACGGCACGTCGGTGATCATCGTCGTCGCGTACAGCTTGGCCGCGGCCTTGCGGGCCAGCTTGGCGTGGTGCGCGCCGTTCTGCGCCTCCAGGTCGAGGAAGGTCTGCTCGGTGGACAGCTGCACGGCCATGTACTCCATGGCCTGCACCATGCGGTCCGACCACGGCTGCGTCGGCGGCTCCGACTCGATCGACACGATGCTCGCCACCCGGCCCGGCCGGGCGAAGGAGTGTCCGAACGCGACAGTGCCACCGAAGCTGTTGCCCACCAGGTGAACCGGGCCGTCGACCGCCAGGGCGTCCAGCAGCGCGCCCAGATCGTCGACGAAGTGCTGGAACGTGTAGCCGGTGTCCGGGCAGTCGCTACGGCCGTGCCCGCGCAGGTCGTAGGCGATCACGTTGATCCCGGCGGAGGCGACCGGCGCGGCCAGCGTCAGGTAGAAGCTGGCCAGGCTGTCCGTGCCGAGACCGTGGATGAACACCACGGTCGGCGCCGACGCGGGGTCGACGCCCTTGGCGGGCATCAGCTGGTAGTGGACGTTGATGCCGTTGGCCAGAATCTTGCCCACGTCAGCCTCCCGCGCGGGCCAGCGCCACGGCGACGAAGTCGACCAGGTCGCCGACCTTGAGCGCGATGACCTCGTCAAGGTCCTTGTCGGCCAGGAACTCCGCCAGGTTCACCGGCTCGCCCCAGCGCTCCGAGATCAGCCCGGTCAACGTGACCAGGTCGATGCTCTCCAGTTCGAGGTCCTCGTTGAACGCGGTCTGCTCGGTGATCTCCACGTCGTCCACGCCCAGTTCGGCGAGCACCTTGCGCAGCATGCCGGCGATCTCGTCGAACACGACGTCACGCGACGCCTCGGTGGTGGTCATTGGTCCTCCTGTTCGGCGGGACCGGCGGTCCACGCGACGACGTACTGCCGGGCCGGCAGGTCTGCTGGATTGCTGACGGCGACCCGCTGTCGACCGTCACCGGCGTCGATGCCGGCCATTGCGTCCTCGATGGCGATCCCGACCGGCCGGCGGCCGAAGCGTGCGATCGACACCCCGAGTTCGTCCTTGTGCGCCAGGGAAACGGAGACCTCGGGCAGCGGGAAGCCGTTGTTCCCGGACACCGTCACCCGGCCGTCGGGCGCATCGTCGACCATGATCTCCGCCGGGAAGATCGGCCCGGAGCCGTTGTCCCACAACAGGCTCCGCACCGCGTCCTTGACGGCGATCCGGCCGAGCAGCCAGTGCCGGCGGTTGCGCGGCGGCAGCTGGTCGTAACAGGCGCGCTCGCGACCGCTGAGGTACTTGCTCAAATACAGCTCACGCGAGGCGAGGTCGGGCCAGCGCTCGGCGACTGCCACCCAGCCGCCGGGTTGCCGCTGCGACAACGAGTTCCGCTCCGGGAACCGCCACGCCTCGTCCAGATCCATGTGGCTGTCGAACCTGCGGTCCCGCCAGTCGCCGATCTCTGCCCACACCACACCGTTCACGGTCAGCTGGGCGTCCACCTGGTAGAGCCGTTCGCTCACGTCGACGACTCTGATCAGGCAGTCGACCGGCGTGCCGGCCGGCGGGTGCTCGCCGAAGAACTCGATGCGCCCCATCTGCACCGGGAAGGCGATTCGCTTGGTGATCTGTGTGACCCAGATCCAGTACCCCAGCAGCTGGCCGACATTGTCGAGCAGACCGCCGGGCACGTCCGGTGTCGTGATCACGCCGCTGACGTGGTTGGCTCCGACGCTGGTCAGCGCGGTGATTCCCTGTAGTGCCGGGCCGTGGAACATCACCCGCCGCTCGTAGAACTCACGAGCGGTCATGTCCGGCACTGCCCGCTCACCGGCGGGGATGGACCAATTCCGGTGCGGCCTTGGCGCCCAGCCGGGCGCCAGCTCCACGACGGCCTGCGAGTGATCACCGACCGCGACCCGCACCCGGTCCGAGCCGATCGGTTCGACGGTGACGGTCACCTCTGCGGTCGGCGCGCCGATGAGCCACCGCAACAACTTCACGTCGTGCACCCGCACTGCGCGCAGGCCCGGCGCGGCCTGCTCGGCCGCGTCCATCATGATCTGGATCAACGTGGTGCCGGGCACGACAGGCCGCCGGTCGGCGATGTCGGGCCAGCCTTCCCGTTGCGGCGCAAAGCAGTGATCCAGCAGGAACGGCATCGAGTC
>DATBDL010000147.1:0-2448 GCA_036269975.1 Pseudonocardiaceae bacterium
CACCCGCTACGACAAGCGGAACGTGCACTGCGACGTGCTGGTGGTCGGCGGCGGTCCGGCCGGCCTGGCGGCGGCGCTGGCGGCTGGCCGCACCGGGGCGCGCACGATCCTGGTCGACGAGCAGCGCGAGCTCGGCGGCTCACTGTTGGCCGAGAACCGACTGCTGGACTGGCTGGCCGACGTAACGGATGAGCTATCCGCTATGCCGGAGGCCATGGTGCTCACCGGCACCACCGCGTTCGGTTACTACGACCAGAACTTCGTTGCCCTGGCGTCGAAAACTCGAGTCTGGCACGTCCGCGCGCGGCGGGTGGTGCTGGCCACCGGCGCGCACGAGCGGCCGCTGGTGTTCGTGGACAACGATTTGCCCGGCATCATGCTGGCCGCAGCGGTCCGACAGTACGTCAACCGGTACGCCGCGCTGCCAGGTCAGAACATCGTGGTGGCGACGACAAACGACAGCGCGTACGGGGCCGCGTTCGACCTCGCCGACCACATATCGACGATTGTAGACAGTCGACCGCAGCCACCCGGGGAGCTCGTGCGCCAAGCGGGCGCGCGAGGCATCGAGGTGCTCGCCGGCTCGGTGGTCCGGCACGCACTGGGCACGCAACGGGTCGGCGGCGTGCTCGTCGGCGACCGTGAGATCGCCTGCGACCTGCTCGCGGTGTCCGGCGGCTGGAACCCGGCCGTGCACCTGTTCTCCCAGTCCCAGGGCCGGACCCGGTACGACGAGCAGGTCGCCGCGTTTGTGCCGGACAAGTCCGTGCAGGCGCAACACATCGTGGGCGCCGCCAACGCCGTCTACGACCTCGCCGGCTGCCTGAACGAGGGCTTCAAGGCCGGGATGGCCGCGGCGAAGCTGACCGGGTTCGACGGCACAGAACCGGAGACCCCTTACGCGACAATGGAAGTCCCGACACCGCCGACACCCGTGTGGTTCGTGGACGGCCCCGAGGACCGACAGTTCGTTGACCTGCAACGGGATGCGACCGTTGCGGACGTGCGGCGGGCGACCGGGGCCGGCATGCGGTCGGTGGAGCACGTGAAGCGGTACACAACCATCGGCACCGCGCACGACCAGGGCAAGACCGGCGGCTTCGCGGCCATCGGTGTGATCGCGCAACTGCTCGGGGCGTCGACGCCACAGGGCACGACGACGTACCGGCCGCCCTACACGCCGGTGTCGTTCGCCCTGCTGGCCGGCCGGGACCGCGGCGAGCTGCACGACCCGGTGCGCACGACGCCGATGCACGACTGGCACGTCCGCCACCGGGCGGTGTTCGAGAACGTCGGCCAGTGGAAACGCCCCTGGTACTACCCGCACCCCGGCGAGGACATGAAGTCCGCCGTGCTGCGGGAATGCCGGGCCGCCCGGACGGCGGTGGCGGTGATGGACGCCTCCACCCTGGGCAAGATCGACATCCAGGGCCCGGACGCCGGCGAGTTCCTGAACCGCCTGTACACCAACGCGTTCGCCAAGCTCAAGGTCGGCCACTGCCGGTACGGCCTGCTGTGCAAGGCCGACGGCATGGTGTTCGACGACGGCGTGGTCATGCGCGTCGCCGAGAACCGTTTCCTGGCCACGACCACCACCGGCAACGCGGCCGCGGTGCTGGACTGGTTCGAGGAGTGGGCCCAGACCGAGTGGCCGGACCTCAGGGTGTGGTTCACCTCCGTCACCGAGCAGTGGGCCACGATCGCGGTGGTCGGCCCGCAGGCTCGCGTGGTGCTGGCCCAGGTCGCGCCGGACGTGGACTGCTCGGCGGCGTTCGAGTTCATGACCTTCAAGGATGTGTCCCTCGCCGACGGCACGCCGGCGAGGATCGCCCGGGTGTCCTTCTCAGGCGAGCTGGCGTTCGAGATCAATGTGGACGGTCGGCACGGCGCGCGGGTCTGGGACGCGGTGATGGCGACCGGCCTGCCCACCCCGTACGGCACCGAGACCATGCACGTGCTGCGGGCCGAGAAGGGGTACGTGATCGTCGGCCAAGACACCGACGGCACGGTCACGCCGCACGACCTCGGCATGGAGTGGATCGTCTCGCCGCGCAAGGACTTCGTCGGCAAGCGCTCGTACCAGCGGCCCGACGGCTCGCGCCCGGACCGCAAGCAGCTGGTCGGCCTGCTGCCGGTCGACCCCGACGACCTGCTGCCCGAGGGCGCGCAGCTGATCGCCCCGGACACGCCGCTGACTCCCCCGGTCCCGATGCTCGGCCACGTGACCTCCAGCTACCACAGCGCCGCGCTGGAGCGGACCTTCGCGCTGGCGCTGGTCAAGGGCGGCCGGCAGCTGATCGGCCGGACCGTGCTGGCGCCGCTGGTCGACCGGACCATCGCCGCGACGGTGACCGAACCGATCTTCTACGACCCGAAGGGCACGCGCCGTGACGGCTGAACTGCGGGAGACGGATCTGGACCGGAGGACCGCGCCGTGACCCTCGAACT
>DATBDL010000148.1:0-10674 GCA_036269975.1 Pseudonocardiaceae bacterium
TGCGTCGGCGCCGCGTGGTTGGACCTGCTGATCATGCTCCCGAGCGTGGTCATGCAGGGCGGCGACGCGGATCGGTGCTGGCAGCGCAGTCCGACTGCCCGCCCGGTCGATGCCGGCCGGGTGAACGCGGTGCTGGCGGCGTTGGCTGGCTACTTCACGTCGCACTCGCTACTGCCGTCGCCACCGGGTCTGCCGCGCCTGCGGGCGTTCCAACGCGCGCAAAGTGACGCGGCGCTGGGCTGGCTGCGCAGCCGACTCGGGTGGACCCAATAAGGTGGGGGCGTGCGCATCGCTCGAATCGCTCAGCCGGACGGGTACGCCTTCGTCGCGATCACCGGTGACGGTACCGATCCGGCCGGCCTGACCGCCGTCGAGATCGCCGGCAACCAGGTGGCCGAACCCGAGTTCACCGGGAAGACCTGGCCGTTGGCCGATGTCCGGCTGCTGGCCCCGATCCTGCCGTCCAAGGTGGTCTGCGTCGGCAAGAACTATGCCGATCACGCCAAGGAGATGGGCGGCGAGGCGCCCGCCGATCCGGTGATCTTCCTCAAGCCGTCCACCGCGATCATCGGGCCGAACGTGCCGATCGAGCTGCCGGCCAGCTCGAAGCGGGTCGACTACGAGGGCGAGCTCGCCGTCGTGGTCGGCGTGCCCTGCAAGGACGTGCCGGCGGAGCGGGCCATCAGCGTGATCCTCGGCTACACCGTCGCCAACGACGTGACCGCCCGCGACCAGCAGGCGGCCGACGTGCAGTGGACACGTGCCAAGGGCTACGACACGTTCTGCCCGCTCGGCCCGTGGATCGAGACCGCCATCGACGCGTCCGACGTCCGGCTGCGCACCGAACTCGACGGCGAGACCAAGCAGGATTCCCGCACGTCCCTGCTCCTGCACGACATCGGCAAGCTGATCGAGTGGATCACGCATGTCATGACCCTCCGGCCGGGGGACGTCATCCTCACCGGCACCCCGGCCGGTGTCGGGCCCATGACGGCCGGTCAGACCGTCTCGGTGACCATCGACGGCATCGGCACGCTCACGAACCCCGTGGTCAACCGCTGACGCGCTTGGCGAACTCCGGCGCGTGTTCCGGCCGTAGGCCGATGCCGATCAGGTAGGCCGGCACGAACCGGATCGCCGGCAACCTGCGCAGCAGCGTGACCAGCGCGGTCGGCATCGTGCTGCGCCTGCCGTCGATGACGGGCGTGAACAGCCCGTCGTGCAGACGGCGTTGCAGCGCCTGGACCATCGCGGTCGGGAACCGGCGCCGACGCTGCACCCGTGCCAGATCGGCCACCAGGACGTGGTGGCGGATCAGCGGACCGGCCAGCAGTCGGGCCGCCGCGACCGCGTCCTGGATGGCCAGGTTGATGCCGACACCTCCGGCCGGCGACATCGCGTGCGCCGCGTCGCCGATGCACAGCAGGCCGTCCACGTACCAGCGGGGCAGCTTGTTGAGCCGGACGTCGAGGAACTTCACGTCGTCCATGTCCTTGACGGTGTCCACGACGTCGGCCAGCTCCGGGAACAGCTCGGCGATCCGGGCCTGGAACGGTTCGACGCCGTCGGCCCGCAGTTGCGCGTCGATCCCCTTGCGCGCCAACAGGGCGATCTGGAAGTACTCGGTGCGGTTGATCGCGATGGCGAGCTGCCGGTCGGCCATCCGCGCGGTCAGTCCGGGGACCTCGACGCCCTGATCGCGGGGTAGCCGGAACCACCACGTGTCGATCGGGACGGGGTACTCGTGCGGGTGCAGGCCGGCGGCCCTGCGCAGCACCGACCAGCGACCGTCCGCCGCGACCACCAGGTCGGCCCGCAGTTCGCCGGCGCCGTCCGGCCCCTGGTAGCGGACGCCGACGACCCGGCCCCGCTCGACGATCGTGTCGACGGCCGCCGTGTTCATCCGCAGGTGGAACGGCGGTTCTTCCTTGCCGGCGGCGGCCAGCATGTCGAGCAGGTCCCACTGCGGGACCATCGCGATGTACTTGTGCCGGCCGGGCAGCCTGCGGAAATCGCCCATCACGACGTTGCCGCCGTCCGGCGCGGGGAACTCGATGCGGTCGACGTGGCTCGCCGGCAGGCGCGCGAAGCGCTCGCCGAGGCCGAGGTCGTCCAGCAGGCGCATCGTGCTCGGGTGCACGGTGTCGCCGCGGAAGTCACGTAGGAAGTCGCCGTGCTTCTCCAGCACCGTCACGTCGACGCCGGCCCTGGCCAGCAGCAGTCCGAGCACCATGCCGGCCGGCCCGCCGCCGGCCACGACACAGGTTGTGTGTTCTGTGCGTTCGGTCATCGTCCCCAGCTCCCTATTTCAACGGTAGTTGAATAAATACAGGGTGGCCCTGCCCAAACCGGGTGTCAAGGCCGATACGCTGATCGGGTCATGAGTAGCGAACTTCACGCAGTTCGGGCCCGGTTCTGCCCGTCGCCCACCGGTACCCCACACGTCGGCATCATCAGGACCGCGCTGTTCAACTGGGCGTTCGCCCGGCACAACGGGGGCCAGTTCGTCTTCCGGATCGAGGACACCGACGCCGCCCGCGACTCCCAGGAGAGCTACGAGGCGCTGCTGGACGCGTTGCGCTGGCTGGGCCTGGACTGGGACGAGGGACCCGAGGTCGGCGGCCCGTACGGCCCGTACCGGCAGAGCGAGCGCCGCGACATCCACGCCGACGTCGCGCGGAAGCTGCTGGCCGCGGGCGAGCTCTACGAGTCGTACTCCACCAACGAGGAGATCGACGGGCGCCACCGTGCCGCCGGCCGTGACCCCAAGCTGGGCTACGACAACCACGACCGTGACCTGACCGACGAGCAGCGCGCCGACTTCCGTGCCGCCGGCCGCGCACCCGTGCTGCGGCTGCGGATGCCGGACGAGGACATCACGTTCGCGGACCTGGTGCGGGGCGAGATCACGTTCAAGGTCGGCAGCGTGCCCGACCCGGTCCTGGTCCGCGCCAACGGAGATCCGCTCTACACGCTCACCAACCCGGTGGACGACGCGTTGATGCGGATCACCCACGTGCTGCGCGCCGAGGACCTGCTGCCCTCGACGCCGCGTCAGATCGCGCTGTACGCGGCGCTGCGGCGGATCGGGATCGCCGAGTTCACGCCGTTGTTCGGGCACCTGCCGCTGGTGCGCGGTGACGGCAACAAGAAACTGTCCAAGCGGGACCCAGAGACGAACCTGTTCCTGTACCGGGACCGTGGCTTCCTGCCGGAGGGCCTGCTCAACTACCTGGCGCTGCTCGGCTGGTCGATCGCCGATGACAGGGACGTGTTCAGCGTCGACGAGATGGTGGCCGCGTTCGACATCACCAAGGTCAACGCCAATATGGCGCGTTTCGACATCAAAAAGGCAGAAGCGATCAATGCCGTGCACCTGCGCGCACTGCCGACCGACGACTTCGTCACCAGAGTCACCCCGTACCTCGTCAAGTCGGGCTTGCTGTCGTCGCCACCGAGCCCGGAATCGATCAGCACACTGATCGCTATCGCACCGATGGTGCAGGAACGGATCACCGTGTTGTCGGAGGCCGCCGGCATGCTGGCGTTCCTGTTCACCGACGAGGAAAACTTCACGCCGGAAGCGGAATCCGCAAGCAAGGCACTGGGCGCGGACGCCGCTCCCGTGCTCGAAGCGGCCGTCGAAGCACTCGACGCACTACCGGAGTGGACGGTCGGCGCGATCGAGGACGCACTGCGAGTAGCACTCGTAGACGGGCTGGGCCTCAAGCCACGCAAGGCGTTCGCGCCGGTTCGGGTCGCCGTGACCGGTCGGACCGTGTCGCCCCCGCTGTACGAATCCATGGAGCTGCTGGGACGAGAGCGCACCATAGGCCGACTGCGCGAGGCCCTACGAACGACGTAACCCACACGCAGGTTGCACAACCACCGTCTGGACCGAGCCAGCGTAAGGAAATTTCACCGCGTTGGGCGAATCGAAGCCAAGTGATGCGGGCATAACCTCGCTCGGTGGCTTACGTGTCTGCCCGTCACGTGTCCAGGCAACGCGCACCGGCGGGAATGGGAAACGGCGTTCGCGCCGTCTGCCTTGATGTCGACGACACGTTGGTAGCGCACAGTGCCGCCAGTAGGGCAGCGCTGACGATGCTGCTGGGCCAGGACAACGCGTGGCCGCTGTGGGAGCAGGTGACGGATCACCACGTGTGCAGGGTGGTGGCGGGCGAGGTGGACTCGGACACCATGCGGTGGCAGCGCACGAAGGAGTTCTACAGCTACCTGGGCGAGTCACTGGCCGACGACGAGGCGAAGCGGCGGGAGGACGTCCGGGTAAGAGCGATGAGAGCCGGATGGGCGTTGTACGACGACGCGATGCCGTGCCTGGAATGGCTGGCGGCCGTGGGAGTGAAGGTCGCGGTGGTGACCAATGCGTCCGGAACCTCTCAGCGCGCGAAACTGGCGGAACTAGGCGTAGCCGGATACATCGCCGAGGTGGTGATCGCCGGCGAACTCGGTGCGGCCAAACCCAACCCGGTGATTTTCCACACGGCGTGCGCCCGCCTGGGATTCGAACCGGCAGAGGTGGCACACGTAGGTGACAGGCTGGACGTGGACGCCATCGGGGCAAGGGATGCCGGCCTGGCCGGGGTGTGGCTCAACAGGACGGGCCCGGTGGGCGGCAGGCTGCCGAGGGGCGTATCCATGATCACGGGCCTGGATCTGCTGCCTGAGCTGCTGGTTTGTGACCTGGACCTGATGGTGCGGTAACCCGATTTCGTGCCCAACCCACTGATGGTCTACCCTACGTCAGGCAGGCCGGGGCGTGGTCCTCGCTGCCAGAAGATCCTGTTGGGGTATGGTGTAATTGGCAGCACGACTGATTCTGGTTCAGTTAGTCTAGGTTCGAGTCCTGGTACCCCAGCCAAGTTGAAAGTTCCTGGCCCCGTCGTCTAGCGGCCTAGGACGCCGCCCTCTCAAGGCGGTAGCGCGGGTTCAAATCCCGTCGGGGCTACACAGTGGGGGCAGTCCTGTCTGCCGAGGTAAGGCAGACGGGACTGTGTCTCCTCGCCCTTCTGGGGGCCCAGCCCCCAGACCCCGGCCGGCGGGGCTCCGCCCCCGGACCCCCCGCTCGGCGTTCCGCCGTCGCTGTCGCCGTCGTTGCTCTCAAGCATTTCGCCTTCCGCCGTTGCTTTGGCGTTTTCGGCTCTGTTGGGTCCGTCGGGGCTTCGGTTGAGCGGTTGTGTGGGGGCTGGTCTGTGCGGCCCTTGCCTTCGCAGTTGTCGCACTTCTCGCTGGTGTTGGGGTCGGTGCCGGAGCATGGTCATCGCGATGACTGACCGCATTATTGAGGCTCGCCGCTGGGTTGTCTGGCTGCGGGAGCGTGATGGGCCTGTGTACCGACCCCGACTCGCCGGGCGCTGCCCGTGTGCTGGCGGACTGGTCGGCCCGGCACGCGGGCAGCCTGGGTCTGAACGACGTGCGCCTACCAACCACAGTGGACCGCCTGGCCGAGCATTACCCGAAACTCGGATTCGTGCTCGACAACAAACTGGACCTGTCCAAGGGCAAATTGCTGTGGGAATTCACCCGCCCGGCCGCCTGACACTGTTCCACCTCCTTCTGGTCGAGTAAGTCGCATGTCTGCATCTCGACTATGCGGGCGGTAGGGGAGATGAACAGGTATGTGCGCGATCTGTCGCGCCGCCCGGTTCGGCGACCATGCCGGCGTGATCGTGGTGGCCCGACGCCGACTCGGCCTGACCCAAACCGGGCTCGGCCAGCGGGTCGGGCTGTCCCACAGCGAGGTATCCCGCCTGGAGACCGAGCCCGCGCGCTCCGGGACCGCCGCCGCGCTCCGGGCGGGACTGGCCCGCACGCGCGCCGAATTCGACGCCTGCCGCTACGCCCTGGTCGGCCGCCGCCTGCCGGCCCTGGTCGCCAGCGGCCACCAGTTGCTCGCCGTCGCCGCGTCCGGTCAGGCCCGCGAGCAGGCCGAGTCCGCCCTTGCGGACGTCTACAGCCTGGCCGCGTTCACCGCCGACAAGACGGGCGAGTTCGGGCGTGGGTGCTGGCCGACCGTGCCCGCACGCACGCCGCCGCCAGCGGCAACCCTGTCAGCATCGCGACGGCAACACGCGAGACCGCCGTCGCCATGCGTCGGGCCGGTCACCACGACCAGGCCACGGGTCTGCTGACCACCGTCGCCACCGAACTGGACAGCGCCAACGGGTGGGAACTGGCCGGACGCGGCAGCCTGCTGCTGACCGCCGCCTACACCCACGCGCAACGCGGCCACAGCACCACCGCCCGTTCGCTGGCGGACGAGGCAGCCGACGTCGCCGGCCGTCTACCCGCCCGATGGCCGGGCAACAGCGTGTTCACCGCCGCTCAGGTCCCCATCTATCGCATAGGCATCCACAACGCCCTCGGCGACCCAGCCCGCGCGCTGACCATCGCACGCGGAATCTCCCTCGGTGCCTTGCCAACCGAGGAACGCCGCGCACGGGTGTGCCTGGACGTCGCACGAGCGTGGTTCGCCCACGGCAACGCACACCGTTGCCCGCTGGCGCTCAGGATGGCCGACAGCCACGCCCCCGAAGAACTACGCCGTCCACAAACCCAACGCCTGACCCGAGAACTGCTCGACCTACCCGGCCGCACCCCAAACGGGCTACACGAGTTCGCCACCATGACCGGGGCTGTCTAATCGGCCGGCACGATTGTGACGACGCGACAGGGCCAGAGTAGCCCAGCCCCGCACCAACCACTCGGACCCAAACCCCGTGGTTATCCCGATCAGACAGCACAACCCTGCTGTTCAGTCCTTCCTGCTCCTCCCGATCCCGACCGTTACGACGATCGAAGATCGGGACGTGCAGGTCGGTCAACCCAAACGACGCGGCAGCCGTATCAGACAGAGGAACCTCGGGGATCCCCCCGATATCCAGTCTATTCGATCTTGGCCCGAGCATCGAGCGAATTAGGCCGAGGCTGTGGACAAGCCCGAGGCCACGCGATGTCGACACCGCCGAGGCAGACAGAAACAACCCGCAGACGCAGACAAGGCAACCCAACGACGGGACAACCGACCAGCCACCACCGACCCGAACCAAGTTCGCCCGAACCAGCCGACCCCAAACCCGCCGGCACAGGCAAGGCCGCCCGACGCAGGCAAAGGCCGCCCGCTGACGCCTACAACCGGGCCTGGAGTGCCTCCGCCGCCGCCAATAGGTCCGCCGCCCACCGCACCCCCGGCCGGCGCCCCATCCGATCCACGGGCCCCGACACCGACACCGCCGCCACGACCTGACCCGAGCTGTCCCTTACCGGTGCCGACACGCTCGCCACCCCCGGCTCGCGCTCCGCGACACTCTGCGCCCATCCCCGACGCCTGACCTCCAGCAGCGTCCGCTCCCCAAACACCGCGTCCGTCAGCACAGCTCGCTGCGTCGCCGCGTCCGACCACGCCGCCAACACCTTCGCGCCCGATCCGGCCGTCATGGGTAGGCGACTGCCTACCGGGACCGTGTCCCGCAATCCGCTGGGCGGCTCGGCCGCCAGGATGCACACGCGCTGCATCCCGTCCCGCCGATACAACTGCACGCTCTCACCGGTGATGTCACGCAAGCGCGGCAACACCGCCCCCGCCGCGTCGAGCAGGGGATCTGTTGCGCCGCCTGCCAACTCCGCCAGTGCGGCACCTGGGCGCCAGCGGCCGTCGGAACCTCTGCGCAGCAGGCGATGGACCTCCAGACCTACCGCAAGCCTGTGCGCGGTGGCACGGGGGAGGCCGGTTCGGTTGCACAACTCGGCCAGGCCACACGGCTCTTTCGCTATTGCCTGCAACACGGCCACAGCCTTGTCCAGGACCCCGATCCCGCTATGCTGTCCCACGTCTCGATACTAACGTCCCGGATGATGGGATGTCCAGATGGCGAGATCGGGATCATGACCGATTGGGGTGACTGATGGGCCACACGCTCGCCGAGAAGGTGTGGAACGAACACGTGGTGCGGTCCGGCAACGGCACCGAGCCCGATCTGCTCTACATCGACCTGCATCTGGTGCACGAAGTGACCAGCCCGCAGGCGTTCGACGGTCTGCGGCAGGCAGGCCGGCCGGTGCGCCGGCCCGACCTGACCGTCGCCACCGAGGACCACAACGTGCCCACGACCGGCATCGACCTGCCGATCGCCGATCCGGTGTCGCGTACCCAGGTGGACACGCTGCGCCGCAACTGTGCCGAGTTCGGTGTCCGTCTCTTTCCCATGGGCGACAGCGACCAGGGCATCGTGCACGTCATCGGTCCACAGCTCGGACTCACACAGCCGGGCATGACGATCGTGTGCGGTGACAGCCACACGTCCACCCACGGCGCGCTCGGCGCGATGGCGTTCGGGATCGGCACCTCCGAGGTGGAACACGTGCTGGCCACCCAGACACTGTCCCTGCGGCCGTTCAAGACCATGGCTGTCGACGTGTCCGGCCAGTTGCGGCCAGGGGTCACCGCCAAGGACATCATTCTGGCGCTGATCGCGAAAATCGGTACCGGCGGCGGCCAGGGGTATGTCATCGAGTACCGAGGCGCTGCCATCCGGGCGCTTTCCATGGAAGCGCGGATGACGGTGTGCAACATGACGATCGAGGCCGGCGCGCGGGCCGGCATGATCGCGCCGGACGAGACGACATTCGATTACCTGAAGGGCCGGCCGTACGCGCCGGCGGGGGCCGCGTGGGACGACGCCGTCACCGCGTGGCACTCGTTGCGCACCGACGACGACGCCGTCTTCGACCACGAAGTGGAGCTCGACGCGGACACGCTGACCCCGTACGTCACGTGGGGTACCAATCCTGGGCAGGGCCTGCCGTTGTCCGCCACCGTGCCCGATCCCGAGCAGATGGCCGACGAGAACGACCGCGTCGCCGCGTCCAAGGCGCTGGCCTACATGGACCTGAAGCCGGGCATGCCGCTGCGCCAGATCGCCGTGGACACCGTCTTCCTCGGATCGTGCACCAACGGCCGGATCGAGGACCTGCGGGCCGCCGCGTCCGTGCTGCGTGGGCACCAGGTGGCCAAGGGTGTCCGGATGCTGGTGGTACCTGGGTCGATGCGGGTCAAGGCACAGGCCGAGACCGAGGGCCTGGACGCGGTGTTCCGGGCAGCCGGGGCGGAATGGCGGTCCGCGGGCTGCTCGATGTGTCTTGGCATGAACCCTGACCAACTCGCGCCTGGCGAGCGCAGCGCGTCGACGTCGAACCGCAACTTCGAGGGCCGGCAGGGTAAAGGCGGCCGTACCCACCTGGTGTCGCCGCTGGTCGCGGCGGCGACGGCGGTGCGCGGCACCCTGTCGTCACCGGAAGACCTGGACCGATAGCGGACCGAGCGGACATCGGGAGAGAGAGCACAGATCATGGAAGCCTTTACCTCGCACACCGGCGTCGGCGTCCCGCTGCGCAGGTCCAACGTGGACACCGACCAGATCATCCCGGCCGTCTACCTGAAGCGGGTGACCCGCACCGGTTTCGAGGACGGCCTGTTCGCGGCATGGCGCGGTGACGAGCACTTCATCCTGAACCAGGCCCCCTTCGCCGGTGGCAGCGTCCTGGTGGCCGGACCGGACTTCGGCACTGGTTCGTCCCGTGAGCACGCCGTCTGGGCGCTGATGGACTACGGGTTTCGTGTCGTCATCTCGGCTCGGTTCGGCGACATCTTCCGTGGCAACTCGGGCAAAGGCGGCCTGCTGGCGGCCCAGTGTGACCAGTCCGACATCGAGTTGCTGTGGAAGCTGCTGGAGAACGAGCCGGGGACCGAGGTAACCGTCGACCTGACCGACAAGACGGTACGCGCCAAGGACTTCGTCTGTCCCTTCACGATCGACGATTACACACGTTGGCGGCTGCTCGAAGGAGCGGACGACATCGGCCTGACCTTGCGAAACGTTGCCGACATCGATGCCTTCGAGGCACGGCGGCCGGTGTGGAAGCCGGTCGTCGCGCTCGCCACTACCGGGTGACACGGGCGGGATTCCCGTGCCTGGCGCGGGTAATCCCGCCTCCGCTCGGCGAGCCCGTTACGGGAGGCGAAACCGCCGGAATCGTCCCTCGGTGGAGGGGATTCTGCCCCCGACAACAAAAAATTGGGCGTGGCGCATGGCATTCCGCTTGCTATGGGCTTATCTTGGCGTGCAGTCGGCCCGAAGGGGGTCGTAGTTGTCAGTGTGGTCTCTGGAGGGACTAACAGTGAACAAGGCCCAGCTCATTGAGGCGCTTTCGGAACGCCTTGGCGACAGGAAGACCGCGGGTGCCGCGGTCGACGGTCTCGTTGACGTGATCGTTCGCACCGTCAACGGTGGCGAGAAGGTCAACATCACCGGTTTCGGCGTGTTCGAGAAGCGCGCCAGGGCCGCCCGTACGGCGCGGAACCCGCGTACCGGTGAGACCGTGAAGGTCAAGAAGACCAACGTGCCGGCGTTCCGCGCCGGTACGAACTTCAAGGAGGTCATCAGCGGGGCCAAGAAGCTCCCCAGGGTGACCGCGGCGAAGGCCGCCACGGCGGCGAAGGCCGCCGCTGCCACCACGACCGCGACGCGTACGCGTGCCGCAGCCGCGACCGCACGCCCGACGGCCGCCCGCGCGACGGCCGCGAAGCCGGCCGCCACCAGGACGACCAGGGCAGCGGCCGCGCCGAAGGCAGCGGCAGCCACGAAGGCCGCCCCG
>DATBDL010000149.1:0-5702 GCA_036269975.1 Pseudonocardiaceae bacterium
GTGGGGTTCTCGTCGACGTGAGGACGACCTCGCGGTCACCTGTTGCCCAGCACCCGGCTCGGCGTGATCAGCACGACGACACGTCGTTCCGCCGCCATCACGCGGTCGTACTCCGGCCAGTCGTCGTGGGTGCCCCCAGCAGCGGAGAAGACGTCGCGCAGCAGGCCGGGCAGCCGGTCGGCCGGGAAGTCGGGCTGCGGGTCGTCCGGCCCGATGAGGGTGACCTGCCCGTCGACGGAGGCCCATTCCCAGCCGGCTCGGAACGTGACCGTGGCGCGGCCGGTGCGGCGCAGGTGCCGCAGTTTCAGCGCGCCACCCTGGATCACGGCGCCGACCACCGGCCCGCCGACCACCGGGTGCTGCAACACCCCCGAGTTGACCAGGGAGGCGTGCACCGACCCGTCGGTGCGGGTGGTCGCGATGATCGCCAGTCCGTGCTCGGCGCCGACCAGTCGGCGCACCAGTTCCAAGTCCGCAGCCATGATCGCCAACCTACGCCCGGTAGGAAGTTGACACCATGCTGTGCGACTCTCGGGGTATGACCGATCCGTCCGATGCCGTGCTCGACGAGCACGTGGCCGACGATGAGTACCTACTGCTGCAGACCCATGGCTGGTCGGCCGGCCACGTCGGTACCCGGTGGCGCGAGTTCCTGTTCAGGACCGAGAGTTGGCGGCGGGAGTGGATTCCCGGCGACCGTAGCCGCGACTGGCTCAGCGAGCACGAGCCGACCGGCGCCAGGCAATGGCTGGCGGGCAGCGAGAAACAGGCGATCGCGGCCGGTTTCGCCGACTTCGTCGCGCCACGTCCCGGTGAACTGCGCCGCGCCGCTCACGGCGAGTACCACGGGCCGATCGAGGGTTCCTGGCAGACACCGACGCTTGAGTTCCTGGCGTCGCTGCCGCGTGACCCCGGCGCGCTGTATCGGCAGTTGTGCGCGGACAGCCCGAGCGGTCGCGCCGGTTACGTCGGGCCGTTCGTGTACGCGGTGGACGCGTTGCGCGGCGGACTGGTGCCGGCGGATCTGCGGGCAGCGCTGTATCGGGCGTTGCGGTCGGTACCGGGGTTGAGAGTGGTGCCGGACGTGACGAATCCGGATGGGGCGCCGGCGATCGCGCTGCTGCTGGATCACTCGCCCCGGCGGACCGAGGTGTTCGTCGATCCGGCGACGGGCCACTTCGCCGGCGAACGCGACACGTGCATCGCGGATGTCCGGCGCGGCGCGCGGTTCATGTTCCGGGCCGGGTGGGTGTTGGGGTCCAGTTCGGTCACGCGGGCGGTGGTCGACGGGATCGGTGTCCGGCGTGGCGGCGCCACCATCGGGTGAGCGCCGGATACGGTCGCCAACCGTGCGTTCCCACGACTACGGCCCGGACATCCTGACCAACCGGCGGCGCAAACCGATCCCGGAGTTGCCGGCGCAACCTGGTCTGGTGGTGGAGGACCCGGAGTCCGGGTTCTGCGGCGCGGTGGTGCGGTTCGACCTGGACAAGGTGGTGCTGGCCGACCGGCACGGCAAGGAGCGGCTGTTTCCGTTGCGGCCGGCCGGTTTCCTCGTCGACGGCCAACCGGTCACGCTGACCCGCCCCGCGGTGGCGCCGAAACCGAAGGCCCGCACGGCGTCCGGTTCGGTGGCCGTCGAGGGTCAGCGGGCGCGGACGGCGCGTGACAGCCGGATCTGGGTCGAAGGACTGCACGACGCGACCCTGGTGGAACGCGTGTGGGGCCACGACCTGCGGGTCGAGGGTGTTGTCGTGCAGCCGTTGGACGGTGTGGACGAGTTGGCGGCACGGGTCAGGGACTTCGGCACGGCCCGGCACCGGCGG
Organism: Pseudonocardiaceae bacterium; assembly: GCA_036269975.1. Lineage (GTDB taxonomy): Bacteria > Actinomycetota > Actinomycetes > Mycobacteriales > Pseudonocardiaceae > DATEPR01. The sequence goes on from DATBDL010000149.1 coordinate 1,827, forward strand.
CTCGGGGTGCTGGTGGACCACCTGGTCGTGGGCAGCAAGGAAGCCAGGATCGTGGCCGGCGTTTCCGACCGGCACGTGCTGGTCACCGGCCACCCGTACGTGGACATCTGGCAGGCGGTGAAGCCGGCGGCGGTGGGGATTCGGGCGTGGCCGGTGATTCCGAAGGGCACGCCGTGGAAGGAAGGCATCTGCGCGGCGCTGGGCTGGGGCGAACCGGTGGAGGGCTGGCGGCGCGTGCTGGGCGGCGTGCGGACGTACCGGGATCTGGAGACGCCGCTGGTGGGCGCGGTGGAACGCCTGATCGACTTCGTGACCGAGGTGCCCGAGTCCCGCTGACCGTTTCAGTCCGGTTCGCCGGCCGGTTCCTTCTTCGGGCGGCCACGGCGGCGGATACCGCCGGCGTCGCCGGGCATGCGGCCGGCTTTCGTCAGGGCGGCGCGCAGCAGGAACTCGATCTGGGCGTTGGTGCTGCGTAGTTCGTCACCGGCCCAGCGGGCCAGTGCGTCGTGTACCGCGGGGTCCAGCCGAAGCAGGAAACCCTTGCGGTCGGCAGAGCCGGCCATGAGCTCAGTGGTAGAGCGAGCCGGTGTTCACGATCGGCTGGGTGTCTCGATCACCGCAGAGCACGACCAGCAGGTTGGACACCATCGCCGCCTTGCGTTCCTCGTCCAGTTCCACGACGTCGTTCTCGTCGAGACGATCCAGCGCGAGCTGCACCATGCCCACCGCGCCTTCCACGATGGTCTTGCGTGCCGCGACGACGGCGCTGGCCTGTTGGCGGCGCAGCATGGCCTGCGCGATCTCCGGCGCGTAGGCCAGCCGCGTCAGGCGGGACTCCACGATGTGCACGCCAGCGGACTCGACGCGCTCGGCGATCTCGGCGGAGAGCTTCTCGGTGATCTCGCCCGCGTTGTCGCGCAACGACAGGGTGCCTTCGCCGTGCGAGTCGTACGGGTAGCTGGTGGCGATGTGCCGCACGGCGGTTTCGGCCTGGATGTTGACGAACTCGATGAAGTCGTCCACTTCGTACACGGCGCGGGCGGTGTCCTCGACCTGCCACACCAGAACCGCCGCGATCTCGATCGGGTTGCCGTCGGCGTCGTTGACCTTGGTGATCGCCGTCTCGTGGTTGCGGATGCGGGTGGACACGCGACGCCGCCGGGTGAACGGGTTGAACCAGCGCAGGCCGGGTTGGCGCACGGTGCCGACGTAGCGGCCGAAGAGCTGCACGACGCGGGCCTGGCCGGGGACGACGGCGGTGAGGCCGGTGGGCAGGAACAGCCCGGCCCACACCACGACCGCGCCGATCGGGATCAACGGCACACCGACGCCGTGGTGGCCACTGGCGGCCAGCGCGATTCCGGTGACCAGCAGCGCGATTCCGCCCAGTAGTACGACAATGCCGACGAGGGCCATGACCACGCCGGACGCGCCGGTGACGGTGTGTTCACCCACGCGGGGGGCCGGCATTTCGACCGGCTTCTCGACCGGCGCGGGGTTGGTCGTGTCGCGCGTGGTCATCGTGGCCACCATCCTGTCCGGGTCGAGGGTTCCACTACAGCGGACACTAGCATAGTGATATCACTTTATGCCATGCTGGTGGCTGAACGGAACGAGAGGGGAGAGACCACGTGACCACCACAGGTCTGGAGATCGACCGGGTCTCCAAGCGCTACGGGGACGTCATCGCCCTGCGGGACATGACATTCGAAGTGCGGCCGGGGGAGCTGTTCGGGTTCGTCGGCAGCAACGGCGCCGGCAAGACCACCACCATGCGCATCGCGCTGGGGGTGCTCGCCGCCGACGCGGGCGAGGTCCGCTGGGCCGGGAAACCGGTGACGCTGGAAACCCGCCGCCACATCGGCTACATGCCAGAGGAACGCGGCCTCTACCCGCGCATGAAAGTCGCCGAGCAACTCGTCTACCTGGCCCGCCTGCACGGCCTGACCGCCACCGCCGCCGCCAGATCGGTCGACACGTGGCTCGACCGGCTCGGCGTGGCCGCCCGCCGCGACGACGACGTGCAGAAACTCAGCCTCGGCAACCAGCAACGCGTGCAACTGGCCGCCGCGCTCGTGTCCGACCCGAAGATCCTCGTGCTGGACGAACCGTTCTCCGGCCTGGACCCGGTCGCGGTGGACGTGATGAGCCAGGTCCTGATCGAGAAGTGCGCGCAGGGCGTACCGGCCGTGTTCTCCAGCCACCAACTCGACCTGGTGGAACGGCTGTGCGACCGGGTCGGCATCGTGTCCGCCGGGTCGATGGTGGCGTGCGGTGACATCGACGAACTCCGCGCCGGCGGCACCGAACGACTCGTCATCGACGCGCCCGCCGCGCCGGCCGACTGGGCCCACGGGGTACCCGGCGTCATCGTGCACGCCAGGGAAGGCCACCGCATCGTGCTGGAACTGCAACCGGGCACCGACGACCAGACAGTGCTACGCGCGGCCCTGGCGACCGGGCCCGTGCACGAGTTCGCGCGCCGCCGCCCCTCACTGACCGAACTGTTCCGCAACGTCGTATCCGAGCACACCGAGAACGGAAGGGTGGTCGCGGCATGAGCAACCCCACCGACCTGACCCTGGGCAACGCGGCCGCCGTCCGCCTGATCGCCGGCCGCGAGATCTCCGTCCGCCTGCACTCCAAGGCATTCCGCGTCCTCACCCTCATCCTCGTCATCGTCGTCGTCGGCCTGTGCGTCGCGCTGAAACTGTTCGGCGGTTCCGGCCCCAGCGGCGACACCGTCGGCTACCTGCCCGCCGACGCCGCGATCGCCCGAGCACTGCCGGCCGTCGGCGACGCGGTCGGCCAGCCGATCACCGTCGTCCCCGTCGCCGACCAGAACACCGGCCAACAGCGGGTCACCAACGGCGACCTCGACGCGCTGCTCGTCGGCGACGGCTCCAAGATCAACCTAATGGTGAAGAAGGACATCGACAGCGGCCTGCACACGGCCCTGAACATCCTTGCCGGCCAGGTCGCGCTCGACCAACAGATCACCGCGCTGGGTGGCGACCCGGTGAAGGTCCACGCCGCCACCGCCGGCGCCAAGGCGAACGTCACGCCACTACAGGCGCCCTACCCGTACCAGACCCAGCAACTGGTCCTCGGCATCATCGCGGGCATCCTCATCTACATCTCGCTGATGCTCAACGGACAGACCGTCGCACAGGGCGTCGTGGAGGAGAAGTCCAGCCGCGTCGTGGAACTCCTACTCGCCACGATCCGGCCATGGCAACTCATGGCCGGCAAGGTCGCCGGCATCGGACTCGTCGGGCTGTTGCAGGTACTCATCATCGCGGTCGCCGGCATCGCCGCCGGCCTGGCCACGAACGTGCTCACGATCTCCGCGGCCGCGGCCGCCGGCACCGTGATCTGGCTGGTCGTGTGGTATCTGCTCGGGTTCTTCATGTACGCGGTCGTGTTCGCCGGGCTCGGCGCGCTCGTGTCCCGGCAGGAGGACATCGGCGGCGCCACGGCGCCCGCGCTGATGTTCCTGATCGCCGGCTACGTCCTGGGAATCTCGATCCTGCCCAGCGACCCCAGCAGCCACCTCATGGAGGTGCTGTCGGTCATCCCGATGTTCGCGCCGACCGTGATGCCGATGCGACTGGCCATGGGTGGCGTGCCCGCCTGGGAGGCCGTCCTGTCCGTGCTGCTGGTCGCCGCGCTGATACCGCTGCTGATCTGGTTCGCCGCCCGCATCTACCGCAACGCCGTACTGCGAACCGGGGCGCGCGTGAAACTCAGCCAGGCACTGCGCGCGGCGTGAATTCGATGGCAAATGTCGGCATGGCGGGTGCGGATGTGCCCGACGAGACACCCCGTACCCGCCATGCGGCTACGCGGACGCGATCACTTTCTGCCACGATGGAC
>DATBDL010000150.1:0-12200 GCA_036269975.1 Pseudonocardiaceae bacterium
CAACGCAACCAGCGTAACGCGTAGGCCGCGACTAGCCGAGCGTCTGCCACCAGCCGTCCACGGCTGGTGGGTGGTCTACGTCGATTCGTTCGCCTGGTCTTGGTACTGCCAGCCGGACGTCTCGGGCCTTGCTTTCTCGCCACACTCGGTCGGCTGGTTCTGACCACGCGTGCAGCGCCAGGTTGAACGTGGCCCAGTGCACCGGGACCAGCACATCCGCCTGCACGTCCAGATGCGCCGCAACCCCCTCCTCCGGTGTCATGTGGATCGCCGGCCAGCCTGGGCCGTACGCGCCGATCTGTACCAACGACACGTCGAACGGACCATAACGGGCGCCGATCTCCCTGTAACCATCGAAATAGCCTGAATCGCCCGTGTAGAAAGCTCGGCGGGTCCGGCCCAGCACCGCCCACGACGTCCACAGCGTGCCGTCGCGCTTGAACAGCCTTCCCGAGAAGTGTTGGGCGGGCGTCGCCACCAGTTCGAGGCCGGCTACCTCGAAACTCTGCCACCAGTCCAACTCGACTATCCGGTCCGGCGGCACTTGCCAGCGGCGCAGGTGGGCTCCTACACCTAGCGGCACCACGAACGGCGCCGACTGCGTGCGTAGCAGCGTGCGGACGCTGGGCAGGTCCAGGTGGTCATAGTGGTCGTGCGAAATGACTATCGCGTCCACGTTTGGCAGCTTGTCCAGCGGCACCGGCACCGGGTGCAGGCGACGCGGGCCCACGTGCGCCGACGGCGACACCCGCTCACCCCACACCGGATCGAACAGCACCCTGGCGCCGTCCAGTTCCACCAACGCGGACGAGTGGCCGTACCAGGTGACGTGCATGCCGTCGGTGGCCGACTCGACCCGGTCGATCATTGGCACGACACCTACAGGACCGCGTTGCTGCCGGCCGAAGATCAGCTCGCGGATGGTGTCGCGCATGCCGTCTCTGGACATCGTGGTTGTTTTGGCCGCATTGTGGAAAGTTCCGTCTTGGTACTGCGGTGACTCGCGCAACCGTTCGGTCGACGGCCTGCCGCCTACCGCGACCGGTATGTCCCGCAATGCCCAGGCCGCCGCTCCGAGCACGGCCGCGCCGGCCAGCCACCCCAACCGCATTCCGTACCGCCTTCCACCAGTCTCAACAGCCAGAATGGTACGACTCACACTCACCCTGCACGTGGTAGGCCAAACGGAGCGTTGCCCGAATAGGTTCCCATATATAGCATCTGTTCAGATAGCTGTCTCTTGTTCATATATATGAATGGAGTTAGCGTGTTATCGCAAACCAGAGTCAGGACCGCGCTCGTCGCGGCCGGCTTGGCGCTGACAACGGCCGTCAGCATGACCGGAACCGCCAACGCCCACCAGTCCGCCCCACACTTCCGGCTGGACCTGCGGGCACCTAACACCGTGGTCCTGGACGGCAGTCAACTCGTCAAGAACCAGCTCGGCCTGATCGTCGGCAACAAGACGCTGCGGACGTCACTGGCCGACCTGATCACCCAGGCCAATTCCGAACTCACCGCCGGCCCGTGGTCGGTCGTCAACAAGACGCAGGTCCCACCCAGCGGCGACAAGCACGACTACCTGAGCTACGCCCCCTACTGGTGGCCGACCCAGCCGCTCACCGCCAGCAACCCCTTCGGCTGCCCGATGACGCAAATCGACGGCGACCGCGACCCGCTGGTGGACTCGGTGCCCGACCACCAGAGCCAGATCGCCGCGTTCGCCGACATCTACAACCTCACGCTCGCCTGGTACTACACGGGTGACCGGAAGTACGCCGACCGCGCGGAACTCGACATCCGGACCTGGTTCACCAACCCGGCCACCGCGCAGAACCCGAACATGAACTTCGCGCAGGGCATCCCGTGTCAGTTCCTGGGCCGGGGTATCGGCATCATCGAGTTCTCCTACGCCCTGACCGAGGTCGTCGACTCGACGGCGATTCTGGACGACGGCGCCCCCGGCTGGAGCACGGCCGACCACAACGCCATCCAGACGTGGGACAAGTCGTTCCTGACCTGGCTGCGCACCAGCGCCAACGGTGCCCAGGAAGACGCGCAGACCAACAACCACGGCACCTTCTTCGACATGATGTCCGGGGCGCTCGCCCTCTACACCGGGCAGCGCAGCCTCGCCAAGTCGATCGTGCAGACCTCCGAGACGACCCGGATTCCGACGCAGATCCTGGCCACCGGCCAGCAGCCGCTGGAAACCGCGCGCACGCTGAGCTACCACTACTCCACCTTCAACCTGGTCGCACTGACCCGGCTGGCGCAGCTCGGCCAGCATGTCGGTGTCGACGTGTGGCACTACACGGCACCGGACGGCGGCAGCATCTTCAAGGCCATCGACTTCGTGCTACCGGCGGCTACCCAGGGCAACCTGCCATCGGTCTGGCCTTATCAGGACCTGACGTTCTTCCAGTTCGCCGCGCTGGACGCCGTCCACGCGGCCGCGAACGCGGGTGACAAGAACGCGAAGGCCGCGTTGTCGAAGATTCCGGTCGAACCGGGCGGGGACCTGTTCCCGATCCGGCCGGCCGCCGAACAGCTCGACAACGTCGCCACCACGCCGACGCCACCACCGGCCGGCTGAGTCGCGAGCAGCAGGTCGAAGTAACAGGCGCTGATAGGGGCTATCTCGGGAGTGGCGGAAGGTGCTACAAAACCTTTCGCCACTCCCGAGCTGTATGCGGGCTGCCGAAGGGTCGACATGACAACGTTGTCAGCGCGGTTTCTCGTCGTATCGGTGGCCGCTGCCCTGGTCACGGGCCTGTCGGCCGCGACCGGTTCGGCGGCGGCCGTGCCCGCTTCCACCGGCGATCCGGCCTCGCTGGTCGATCCGTTCGTCGGCACCGGCAGCGGTGGCGACGTCGTTGGTGACGTGGACACCTTCCCCGGTGCGTCCGCCCCGTTCGGCATGGTCCAGTTCAGTCCGGACACGCCGAGCCGGCCGTCCGGTGGTGGCTACTTCTTCCCGGACGACGCGATCACCGGGTTCAGCCTGACGCACCTGTCCGGCGTCGGCTGCCCGATCACGGGTGACTTCCCGATCCTGCCGGTGGTCGGCGCGGTGCCGGCCGATCCGAGTAGCGCCAGCCAGCCGTTCTCGCACACCGGCGAGCAGGCCAGTCCGGGCCGGTACTCGGTGGCCGCAGGGCCGGTGGGCGTCGACCTCACCGCGTCCACGCGTACCGGCGTCGCCCGGTTCACGTATCCGAAGACCAGCCAGGCGCAGTTGCTGTTCAAGGTGGCCGGCAGCCAGAACGGCTCGTCCGGGGCGACGTTCCACACCGTCGGCGACCGTTCGGTCGCCGGTTCGGTGACCAGCGGCCACTTCTGCGGCCAGCCCGACTCGTACACGATCTACTTCGCGGCCACGTTCGACCGGCCGTTCAGCGCGACCGGCACGTGGGGCGGCGCCACGGCGAGTGGTGCCACGGCGGCGGTGCAGGCGGGCAGCACGGCGATGACGGCGCGCGGTGGCCAGGTGCCGGCACGGAAACCGTTGTCCACCAAGGACACCAACGACACCAGCGGCTCCGGCGGCTCCGGTGTGGTGGCCGGCGGGTATCTGACGTTCGACGCGACGCACGACGCTACGGTCGGCATGCAGGTCGCGGTGTCCTACGTCAGCGAAGCCGGCGCGCAGGCCAATCTCAAAGCCGAGAACGCGCACTTCGACGTGAACCGGCAGGCGTCCGCCACCCGCGCGGCATGGGACCAGCAGTTGGGCAAGATCCGCGTGCACGGCGGGACAACGGCGCAGCAGCAGACGTTCTACACCGCGCTCTACCATTCGCTGCTGCACCCGAGCCTGTTCAGCGATGCCGACGGCAGTTATGTCGGATTCGACGACAAGGTCCGCCAATTGCCCCGTGGTCACGCGCAGTACGCGAATTTCTCCGGCTGGGACATCTACCGGTCGCAGATTCCGCTGCTCGCCGTGCTCGATCCGAACATCGCCAGCGACATGGCGTCGTCACTGTTGCGCGACGGCGACCAGATGGGCTGGCTGCCGAAATGGCCGGTCGACAACGGCGAAGCCGGCGTGATGAACGGCGACGCGGCCGATCCCATGCTGGCCGGGCTGTACGCTTTCGGCGCCAAGGGATTCGACGTCCAGCACGCGGTGACCGAGATGGTGCACGGCGCCGAGGGCACTGGCGCGCCCGGTCAGGGCTGGTATCTGGAACGGCCGGAGGGACAGCCGTACATCGCGAACGGTTACGTGCCGAACACGCAGGCCGACTCGATTTCACCGGTGCCCAACGGCGCGTCGGAAACGCTGGAGTACTCGATCGCCGACTTCGCGATTTCGCAGTTGGCATCGGCAGTCGGGAATCACACCGTGGCGACGCGATTTACCGGTCGGTCGCAGAACTGGTCGAACCTGTTCGACACCGCGACCGGCTACATCCGGCCACGTGACGGCAACGGCGCTTTCCCGCCGGGCGATCCGCTGGCGATGGGTGGCGGATTCGGCCAGACCGGTTTCCAGGAGGGCAATGCGGCCCAGTACACGTGGGAGGTGCCGCAGAACCTGGCCGCGCTGATCAAGGGCATGGGCGGGAACGCGGCGGCGCGGGCTCGGTTGGACCAGTTCTTCACGCAACTCAACGCCGGCCCGAACCAGCCGTTCGACTGGCAGGGCAACGAGCCGAACTTCGACGTGCCATGGGTGTACGACAGCGCGGGCGCGCCGTGGGAGACGCAGGCGACGGTCCGCGAGATCATGAACCAGCTCTACCAGCCGATTCCGGGCGGCGAACCGGGCAACGACGACCTCGGCGCGATGTCGTCGTGGTACGTGTGGTCGGCGATGGGCATCTACCCGCAGACACCCGGCGTGCCGATGCTGGTCGTCGGCAGCCCGCTGTTCGACCGGATCAGCATCGACGCCGGCAACGGACGGCAGATCTCGATCACCTCGTCCGGCACCGGTCAGTACGTGCAGAGCCTGCGGGTCGACGGACACACCACGACGCACACGTGGCTGCTGCTGCCCGATCGCGGCGTGACCAGCCTGGACTTCCGCCTCGGCACGCAGCCGAACAAGACGTGGGGCACCGGTGCCGGTGACGCGCCACCGTCGTTCGGCGCGGGTCCGGTGGTGTTCCCGCCGACGACGCGGGCGCAACTGCGTACCGATCCGGCGCAGTTGCGCCTGACCGCGGGCGGCCAGGCGAGCGTGAACGTGCTGGTGGACAACTCGCTCGGCAGCCAGCCGGCGACAGTGACGTGGACGGCGACCGCCCCAACACCCGGCATCGGCTTCACGCCGGGGACGTCGACCGTCACGGGGGCGGCCGGCGCGACGGTCGCCGTCCCGTTGACCGTGACGGCGAGTGCCGGTGCGCAGTCCGGGTTCTACGAGGTCGCGATCGCCGGCAAGGCCGGCAACGGCGCGGTGATCGCGTCGACGCAGGTGTTGGTCACGGTGGCCAGGCCGGGCGAACTGATCCCGACCGCGTACGTGTCGAACTTCTCGGACAACACGGTCACCCCGGTCGACCGCCGCACCGGCACGGCCGGCCCCACGATCGGAGTCGGCAGCGGCCCGGACGGTGTGGTCGTGACGCCGGACGGCTCGCAGGTGTTCGTGGCGAACAACAACAGCAACAACGTGACCGTGATCGACACGTCCGACAACCACGTGATCACGACGGTGCCGGTGGGTTCGGTGGCAGCGGATCTCGCCGTGACACCGGACGGGAAGACGGTGTGGGTCAGCAACTTCGGCGACGGCACTGTCCAGCCGATCGACGTGGCAACACACACGGCGGGCTCGCCGGTGAAGGTCGGCACGAACCCGCAACGGATGCGGATCTCACCGGACGGCAAGGATCTGTGGGTCCCGAACCAGGGCGACGGCACGGTCAGCGAGATCGACCTGGCCAGCCGAACCGTGATCCACACGGTTCCGGTCGGGGCGGCGCCGTTCGGCATCGCGGTCGGCGGCAACGGTGCGGTCTATGTGGGCAACACCGGCGGCAACTCGGTCACGGTGATCAACGCGGCGAGCGCGGCGGTCACCGGGACGATCGCGCTGGGCACGTCACCGTCCGGGCTGGCGATCACACCGGACGGCGCGACGCTGTACGTGACGGCGGCCGGCGGCGGAATCCTGCCGGTGACGACGGCGACCGACGCGGTAGGCAGTCTGATTCCCACCGGCGCCGGCACCTACGCGGTCTCGATCACCGCGGACGGCAGCACGGCGTGGGTGGTCGACTCGAACGCGAACGACATCGTCCCGATCACGGTGGCCACCGGCGCACCGGGCCCGGCGGTGACGGTCGGCACCGTGCCGGACGGGATCGGCCTGACACCGAACTGAATACTGGTGGTATGAGTTTGATCGTGACCGGCGGTGGCCGAGGCATCGGCGCGGCCACCGCACGACTGGCCGCCGAACACGGCTGGGACGTCTGCGTCGGCTACCGGGAGAACGCCGAGACGGCCGCGCGGGTCGTCGCGGACTGTGAGGCGCTCGGCCGGCGGGCGATGGCGTGGCGGGCGGACGTGTCGAGTGAGCGGGATGTCGAGGAGTTGTTCGACCGGGCCACCGAGCGACTCGGGCCGGTCACGGGTCTGGTCAACAACGTCGGGATCGTCGGTCCGCTGGCCAGACTCAAGGACTTCGACGCCGACCGGATTCGGCGCGTGTTCGACGTGAACGTGCTGGGCGCCTTCCTCTGCGCAAGGGCGGCGGTGCGGCGGATGACCGAGGGCGGCGTGATCGTCAACGTGTCCTCCCGCGCCGCGGTGCTCGGCTCGGCCGGCGAGTACGTGGACTACGCCGCGGCCAAAGCGGCCGTCGACACGCTGACCGTGGGGCTGGCGCAGGAGGTGGCCGCCGACGGAATACGGGTCAACGCGGTGCGGCCGGGCCTGATCGACACCGAGATCCACGCACCGGGCCGGCTCGCCAGCCGAGCGCCGTCCATTCCGTTGCGGCGGGCCGGGCAGCCGGGTGAGGTGGCCGAGGCGATCGTCTGGCTGCTGTCGCCGGCGGCGTCCTACGTGACCGGGGCGCTGCTGGACGTCGGCGGAGGCCGCTGACCACCACGGATTATCCTCGGCCCATGGAGCAGGGCCGCACGGACCAGGATGGCGCGCCGATCGACCAGATCGCCCGTACCAGGGCGTATCGGGGTGGTGAGCTGGCGGCGGAGAACTTCCCCGTGTCGGACGTGTCCAATTATCTGTCGGAGAAGGACACTGTCGTCTGGGTCGATCTCTGCGCGCCGGACACCGTGGATCTCAAGGTCGTCGCCGCCGAGCTCGGGCTGCACGAGCTGGCCGTCGAGGACGCGGTCGAGCACCTTCAGCGTCCCAAACTCGACCACTACCGCACGCACGACTTCCTCAGCATGTACGCGGTCAAGCTCAACCGGGACACCGGTGAGCTGGAGGCCAGCGAGCTCGCCGCGTTCCTCACGCCGAATGCGCTGGTCACCGTGCGCAAGGACGAGCGCTTCGACATCCAGCGCGTCGTCGAGCGGTGGGACGCGACCACCGATCTCTCGCACCACCACTGTGGTTTCCTCGTCTACGGGCTCGTCGACTTCGTCGTCGACGGGCACTTCGAGGCCGTTCAGGAACTGGACGAGGAGATCGAGATCCTCGAGGACATGCTGTTCGACGAGCGCTCCCGCGACACCGAGGTGCAGCGGCGCAGTTTCGAGCTACGCAAGAGCCTGGTCAGGATGCGCAAACTCGTGCTGCCGATGCGGGAAGTCGTGAACACCCTGATGCGCCGCGACGTCCGGGCGATCGCGCCGGAGATGGTGCCCTACTTCCAGGACGTCTACGACCACGTGCTCCGCGCCACGGAGTGGACGGAGTCGTTGCGGGACATGGTGACCACGATCCTGGAGACGAACCTCACCATCCAGGGCAACCGGCTGAACGTCATCACCAAGCAGGTCACGAGCTGGGCCGCGATCATCGCCGTCCCGACCGCCATCACCGGGTTCTACGGCCAGAACGTCCCGTTTCCCGGCTTTGCCGCCGAGCACGGATTCATCACGTCCTGCGCGCTGATCGTGGTGCTGTCCGGAATCCTGTACACCGTCTTCCGCAAGAAAGGTTGGCTGTGAAAACGACCACCTAGGCACACGAACCCAGGCCGACCAGCAGGTATGCCACGTCCAACCCGGCCAGCAGATAGTCCTCGAACGTCAGATTGTGCAGCGCCCACTGCGAACGACGGCGCCGGATCAGCTCGATCGCGGCCGCCGGCTCGTGGCCCTGGTTGATCAGGGCCTGCGCCACGACGAGGCCCGACCTGTTGTAGCCGGCCTGGCAGCGGACCAGCACCGACCGACGGTCGCGCATGGCGGTCGTGACCAGGTCCGCCAACCGGCCCACACCGTCGATCTGCTCGGATGTCAGTGGCGCGTCCGGAATTTCCAGGACGTGGTGCTCGACGTCGACGGACGGCCCGTGGCCCGGCTCCACGTGCAGGCTCACCACGACCTCGAACTGGTCGGTCACCACCGCAGGCCGGGGCTGCCCGGCACCGTCGACCCAGTTGTGGCCGCCCATCCACAGCCCCGTCGTGATCTCGTGCCACGGCGCCGTCGGCGGTGGTACGTCGCGATCCTTCTGCCGCGTGCCCATTGAACCGGTCCCCAGACTCGTGTCGAACACGACCGTGCAACGGCGCAACGTCCGGTGACCGCGAAAGGTTCCAAGTCGGTTCAAGTCCGCCAGAGCAACTCGCCGAGCAGCTTGGCGATCTGGTCCGCCTCGATCAGGAACGAGTCGTGTCCATATGACGATTCGATCACGCGGACCGGACCGGCGCCGGGGATGCCGTCGGCGATCTCGATCTGTTGCACCAGCGGGTAGAGCCGGTCGCTCGTCACGCCGGCCACGGCCGAGCGGGCCTCGATCCTGGCCAGTGCCGCCTCGACGCTTCCCCGGCCCCTGCTGACGTCGTGGCTGTTCATGGCGCGGACGAGGGTCACGTAGCTGCCGGCGTCGAACCGGGGCAGCAGTTTGGCGGCATGATGGTCCAAATAGGACTCCACGGCATACCGGCCGCCGCCGGCCGGGTCCTCGCCCGGCTGCGGGTCACGGTCGAACCTGACGCGCAGTTCGGCTTCGCCCCGGTACGTGACGTGGGCGATCCGCCTTGCGATGCCGAGGCCGACGTGTGGGCCGTCCTCGGGCGGCAGATGGTGGTAGTCGCCGCCGTGCCAGCCGGGATCGGACTCGATGGCCACCAACTGCGGCCAACTCCAGGCGATCTGGTCGGCCGACGAGCGGGCCGGCGCGGCCAGCACGAGCAAGGCGGCCACCCGGTCGGGGCATTCGATCGCCCATTCCAGCGACCGCATACCGCCCATCGACCCGCCGAGCACGGCCGCCCACCGATCTATGCCGAGGCTCTCCGCCAGCGCCGCCTCCGCCGCGACCTGGTCCCGCACGGTCAGATACGGGAACCGGCTGCCCCACGGCCGGCCGTCCGGCGCCGGTGACGACGGCCCGGTGCTGCCCTGGCAGCCACCCAGGACGTTCGGCGCCACGACGAAATACCGGTCGGTGTCCAGCACGCGGCCGGGCCCGATCAGGCCGTCCCACCAGCCGGGCGTCGGATGGCCGGGTTCGGCGGGCCCGGCGGCGTGGCTGTCGCCGGTGAGGGCGTGCTCGATCAGGACGGCGTTGGACCGGTCGCCGGCCGGCGTGCCCCATGTCTCGTAGGCAATGTGGTACGGCAGGACCGCGCCGGATTCCAGGACCAACGGCCGGTCGGCACGAAACCACCGCCGCCGGCCGTTCGGATCACCCTCCTGCCAAGAACCCCTCACGCAGTTCCTCTCATCGCGCTGCCTCGGCGGCGTGCTGGTGTCGCGGAAAGACGAACGACGCCTGCCTGCTCCTGAGTGACTGACCGGTCCAATCGACGGTAGCGATCGATCCGTTCGCCAGACACCCGAGTCCGCCCTGTGAGACGAACTGCCCGCTGCACGAGTAGTACGACCGCGCGGTCGAGATGGCCTGCGGCGACCTACAGCCATCCCCGGTCGAACGCGATGCGGACCAGGTCCACCCGATTGCGGGCGCCGACCTTGTTGATCAGGCTGGACGTGTAGTTGCGCACGGTGCCCTCGGACAGGTAGAGCCGGCCGGCGATCTCGCGTGCGGACGCGCCCTCGGCCACCAACCGGACCACGTCCAGTTCCCGCGCTGTCACGGGGATGTCGGCCTCCATCGCGGCGACGGCCAGCGTCGGATCGAACACGCGCTGGCCGGCCGCGACACCCCGGATCGCGGCCAGCAACTGCTCTGCCGGCGCGTGCTTGACCACGAAACCGCGTGCGTTGGCCTGTAACGCGCGTTGCAGCATCCCCGGCTTGTTCAGCGCGGTCAGGATCAGCGCGGCGCACCTCGGCACCCGTTCGGCTAGCTGCGCCGCCGCCGCCAGCCCGTCGATGCCCGGCATGTCGATGTCCAGCACGGCCACGTCCGGCTTCAGCTCGACGATCCGCTCGACGGCCTGGTCGCCGCGCCCCGCCACGCCGATCACCTGGAGGTCGGTCTCCAGCTCCAGCAGGGACACCAGCGCCGACCGGATCATCACCTGGTCCTCGGCCAGGAACACCCGGATCACCGTGGTACGGCTGGTGGCGGGTGTCTCGCGGTCGGTCATCACTGTTCCGCCTCCGCCGACACGGGCGCCGACACCGGCGCCGGCAGTTCGGCGCCCGGCGCGACCACCGGCTGCACCAGCGCCGCGTCGGCCGGGTCGGCCGGCAACGGCACGCTGGCCTCCAGCACGAACCCACCGTCCCGTTCGGACTTCGCGGTCAGGCGGCCACCCAGGGTGTTCAGGCGCTCCCGCATGCCGCGAATTCCATGGCCCCCAGACGGTGCGCGCGTTACCTGGATCGCGGGACCGTCATTGGTCAGCGTCAGCACGGCACGCCCCCGATCCACCCGCAGCGTGATCGAGCACTGGGTGGAATCGCTGTGCCGCAACACGTTCGTCGATCCCTCCCGGACGATCCACGCCAGCGCCTCCGCTACCGCGTTGTCCAGCACGACCGGCGTGATGTCCACTGTGGTGCTGACGCCGGCCGAGTTCAGGATGGTGCACGCGTTGGCGATCTCGCCGCGCAGCGACACGTCCCGCATTCCGGCCACGACCGTCTGCATCTCGCCGATCGACTCGCGTAACAGTTCGCGGGCGTCGCGCAGTTCCCCGATAGCGCGTTCCGGATTCTTCACGGACAATCGTTCCACCAGTTCGAGTTTCAACACCACGACGGAAAGGCCGTGACCGAGCGTGTCGTGCAGGTCGCGGGCCCAGCGCAGCCGCTGTTCACTGACCGCCAACTGGGCCAGTTCGGATCGGGTGTCCTCCAGTTCACCCGCGAAGATCACCAGCCGTGGAATGGCATAGAAGATCAGCGCCGTCACCGCGGATTCCACCATGACCTTGCGCACGTCCGACACCGTCGAGAACTCCTGCGTCGTCAGGCCCAGGTACACCGCGACCGTAACGGCGGTGGCGAATCCGCGTACCCGGCCGGACAGGGACAGTGCCATGACCGCGAAGCTCAGGTCCGGCAGCGCCGCGAACGGCCCGCCCATCACGATCATCAGCACGATCGACCACACCATGCCGGCGACGGCGACGACCTGCGTGCTGCGGACGTGCCGGCGGCCGCGCAGGACGCTGACGATCGCCCAGAGGTAACTGCCGCCCCACAACACCCAGCCGACGAACCCGAATGCGCGCTGTGCCGCGTTCGGATACAGGTGCACGGCCTCGATCGACTGACTCACGATCAGCACGCCGTACGCGGCCGTGCAGATCAGCGCGAGAATGCCGACGAGATGGCCGGCACCCTCCGGGCCCACCCCGATCCGGCGGCGAAACCAGCGCCGGCCTGGCCCGGCGGGACCGCCACCCGACGATGTCGTGCCCACAACGCCCATCTGCCCTCACTTCCCAAGAACACACAGCATGGCGACGAGGCCGTCGGCCTACAGCCGTCCCCGTGTCGACGCGATGGTGGCGCGGACCTCGACGGCGTCGTCGGCCAGGATCGTGCGGATCTCGGTCATCGCTGGCTCCTGGTCCTGTTCGAGTTACGCCGTCACATCGGTGAGTAGAAGTTAGCACCGACTGACGGCTGCCAGCCGCCGCCGTTCCATTCTTCGTTTCGCGGGTTCACAATCAC
>DATBDL010000151.1:0-6012 GCA_036269975.1 Pseudonocardiaceae bacterium
GCGGGCCGGCTCCGGATCACCGGGGGCCGGCCCGCCGGTCTTTCGTACCACGACCGGGCTAACGTGGACGGGTGCGTCGGACCCTGCTGGTGACCAACGATTTCCCGCCACGGCCCGGTGGCATCCAGAACTACCTGCACACACTGGCCAGCCACCTGCCCACCGACGACCTGGTCGTCTACGCGCCGGCCTGGCAGCGCGGGGCCGAACCGCACCCCGCGTTCGACGCGCGCCAGCCGTTCCCGGTCTACCGGCATCCGACGTCGCTCATGCTGCCCACCGCCGACGTGGCTCGGCGCGCGGCCGAGATCCTGCGGGCCGAACGCTGCGAGGCCGTGTGGTTCGGGGCGTCGGCGCCGCTCGCGCTGCTCACCCCGCACCTGCGCCGGGCCGGTGCGATCCGCGTGCTGGCCAGCACGCACGGCCACGAGGTCGGCTGGTCGATGGTGCCGGGCGGCCGGCAGGCGCTGCGCGGGATCGGCTCGATGGTGGACGTGCTGACCTTCGTCAGCCGCTACACCAGGTCCCGGTTCGCGGCCGCGTTCGGGCCGATGGCCGCCCTGGAATACCTGCCGCCGGGTGTGGACGCCGACCTGTTCCGACCCGACCCGGCCATGCGGGCCACGCTGCGGGCCCGCTACGGCCTCGGTGACCGGCCGACCGTGGTGTGCGTGTCCCGGCTGGTGCCGCGCAAGGGCCAGGACTCGCTGATCAGGGCGTTGCCGTCGATCCGGCGCCAGGTGCCGGACGCGACGCTGCTGCTGGCCGGCGGCGGCCCCTACCGGACCCGGCTGGCCGAACTGGCCGCCGCGACCGGGGTGGCCGAGCACGTCGTGTTCACCGGCTCGGTGTCGTGGGCGGAACTGCCCGGCCACTACGCGGCCGGTGACGTGTTCGCCATGCCGAGCCGGACCAGGGGCGGTGGCCTGGACGTCGAGGCGTTCGGCCTCGTCTATCTCGAAGCGTCCGCGACCGGCCTGCCCGTCGTCGCAGGCCGGTCCGGTGGCGCCCCGGAAACCGTGCGCGACGGCGTGACGGGACACGTCGTGGACGGCCGCCAGGTCGGTGAACTGGCCGACGTGCTGATCGGCCTGCTGACCGACCACGAGCGCGCCGCCAAGCTCGGCGCCGCCGGCCGTGAGTGGGCCCTGGACACGTGGGACTGGCAGTCCCTCGCCAACCGCCTGCGCACCCTCCTGGACGGCTGAGGGAACACGGACCCCGCGTCGTACGTTGCCGGTGTAAGTGCTACATCCGGTGTCGTACACGCGTGCCAGTCCCAGGGTTGATGCGCGCACAACGCGGGAACAGGCACCATGGGGGAGTGTCGCCAATACGGAGGGGTACGCCATGACAGGTGCGGACGCGATGCGTGCCTCGGACAGCGACCGCGAGAAGGTCGTGCAGGCGCTACAGGAACAGGTCGGCGAGGGCAGACTCACGCTGGCCGAGTTCGAGCAGCGCAGCACCGATGCCTACGCGACCGCGAAGACCCTCGGTGACCTGCGCGCGCTCACCAAGGACCTGCCGGTCGACCCGCTGGCACCGCCCAAGCCGCCGCTCGCGTCGTGGCAGCAGCCGTGGCCGATGCCGGTCGATCCACCGTGGGCGCAGACGCAGCGCTCCTACACCGGTGGTCCCGGTGGCCCCTACCCGAACCGCAGGGGGCTCGGCCGCTCGCCGATGCGGCGGGTGCACCCGATGCGGATCGCGATGGCCGCCGTGATGATGATGCTGGCCGTCGGGCTGGTCGCCAACGTCGCGGTCCACGTGCTGTTCCCGTGGGGGCTGCTGCTGATCCTGTTCTTCGCCTTCGCCAGCGGCGGACGGCGGCGCCGTTTCCGCTGACGTCTGGCCGATCTACGTGTAGATCGCGGCGATGTCGGTCGCGTAGGACTTGGCGATCACGGAACGGCGCAGCTTCAGGCTGGGCGTCATCTCGCCGCCCTCCTCCGTGAAGTCCACCGGCAGCACCCGGAACTTCCGGATCGACTCGGCCTTGGACACCGCGCCGTTGGCGTCGTCGACCGCGGACTGGATCTCGGCCACCAGGTCCGGATCGTCGGACAGTTCCGCAACGGTCGCCGCGGCCAGCTTGCCGTGCTGCGCCTTCCACGCCGGGAAGTACTCCTCGTCGATGGTGACCAGCACCGCGATGAACGGCTTCGCGTCGCCCACCACCATGCACTGGCTGATCAGCGGATTCACCCGCAGCCGGTCCTCCAGCACGGCGGGTGAGACGTTCTTGCCGCCGGCCGTGACGATGATCTCCTTCTTGCGGCCGGTGATCCGCAGGAAGCCGTCGCTGTCCAGCGAGCCGAGGTCACCGCTGTGGAACCAGCCGTCGACCAGCGACTCCGAGGTCGCCTGCTCGTTGTTCCAGTAGGCGTCGAACACGACGGCACCCTTGATCAGGATCTCGCCGTCGTCCGCGATCCGGATCGACGTGCCGGCCACCGGCTTGCCGACCGTGCCCACCCGCAGCGCGGCCTGGGTGTTCACGCAGGCCGCGGCACTCGTCTCGGTCAGGCCGTAGCCCTCCAGCACCGGAATGCCGATGCCACGGAAGAAGTGCGCCATCCGCTCGCCGAGCGGCGCGCCACCGGACACCGCCGCGATGCAGCGGCCGCCCAGCGCCGCGCGCAGCCGGCTGTAGACCAGCCGGTCGAACAGCGCGTGCCGCAGCCGCAGGCCGACTCCCGGCCCACCGGTGTCCATCACCTCGCTGTACGCGACGGCCGTCGCCTCGGCGGCGTCGAAGATCTTGCCCTTGCCGTCGCCGTGCGCCTTCTGCTTCGCGCCGTTGTAGACCTTCTCGAACACCCTCGGCACCGCCACCACGAACGTCGGCCGGAAGGTGCCCAGATCCGCGACCAGGTTCTTCACGTCGGCCGTGTGCCCGACGGTCAGCCGCGCGTACACGCAGGTCAGCGCGAGTGCCCTGGCCAGTACGTGCGCCAGCGGCAGGAACAGCAGCAGCGAGTTGCCCGGCTTGAGGATCTCCGGGAACGCCACCACCGCGGACTGCGTCTCGGCCAGCAGATTGCGGTGCGTCAGCACGCAGCCCTTGGGTCGGCCGGTGGTGCCCGAGGTGTACACGATCGTGGCGACCGCGTCCGCCTGCACCGAGCGGCGGCGCTCGTGCACCTGCTGGTCGGTCACGTCGGCGCCCAGCGCGGTCAACTCGTCCACGACGCCCGGCTTGTCGCCGCCGGCCGGACCGTCGATCTGCCACACGTGCCGCACCTCGCCGAGCCGGTCGACCAGCCCGTCCACCAGATCGCGGTGCTTGGCCGTCTCGACGATCACGGCACGGGCACCGGAATCGGACACGATCCACTCGACCTGTTCGGCCGACGACGTCTCGTAGACCGGCACGGTGACACCGCCGGCCGCCCAGATGGCGAAGTCCAGCAGCGTCCACTCGTAGCGGGTCTTGGACATCAGGCACACCCGCTCGCCGGTCCGCAGGCCCACCGCGATCAGGCCCTTGGCCACCGCGAGCACCTGCGCCGCGAAGTCCCGCGCGGTCAGGTCCACCCAGGTCCCGTCCACCCGGCGCTGGAAGCTCACCGCGTCGCCGAAGCGTTCCGCGTTGGCCCACACCATGTCGGTGAGGTTCTCCTCGTCGGCGAGCGGACCCGCCGGGGGGACGGTGAATTCGCGCACGTCAACCTCCGTGGGGTGGGATGTTACCGATGGGAAACTAGCGTGTGTACCGCAGTCGACACCAGCGGGTCTCCTCGTGGCATTCTGCACGGCGTGAGCCAGGTCGACATCGTGGACGAAACGTTTCTCGTTGTCCCACCCAAAATCGTGGCGTCCGCGTTCGCAGACCCGTCCTCGTGGCGCCGGCTCTGGCCGGACCTGACGTTGTCGGTGTACGCGGATCGCGGCGACGAGGGCCTGCGCTGGACCGTGCGCGGCGCGCTCGTCGGCACCATGGAGGTGTGGCTGGAACCGGTGCTCGACGGCACGATCCTGCACTACTTCCTGCGGGCCGACCTGCCGGCACCGGTGTCGCAGCGCGAATCGGACAAGGAACGCAGGCGTCGGCAGTTGGCGGCGAAGCGGATCGCGCTGGAGCTCAAGGCGGTGCTGGAGGACGGCAGGGCACCCGGCTGCCCGCCGTCCGGCTGACGGCACCGCAGAAAGTCGATCGAACGGGTCGCCGAACGTAGTGTCGCTGTATGCGGGTGCATGTGGTGTCCGACGTTCACGGCAACGCCGAAGCGCTGGCCAGGGCGGGCGACGGCGCGGACGCCCTCGTCGTGCTCGGTGACCTGCTCGACTTCGTGGACTACCACGACCATTCCAAGGGCATCCTCGGCCAGGTGTTCGGCGCCGAGAAGGTCGCGGTGTTCGCCGAACTGCGGCGCGACAGGCACAACGCGTCGCTGGCCGCGTACGCCCGCACGCTGTGGACCGGCCTCGACAACGCGGCCGACGTCATCGAGGCGGCGATCCGGGACCAGTACGCGAGCCTGTTCGGTGCGATGACGGCGCCCACCTACGCCACGCCCGGCAACGTGGACGTGCCGGCGCTGTGGCCGGAGTACGCCGGTAACGGCATCCACGTGCTGGACGGTCAGACCGCCCGCGTCGGCGACCTGGTCTTCGGTTTCGTCGGCGGCGCGCTGCTGGCACCCGGCGCGACGCTGCGCCGCACCGGTGTCTGGGCGCCCTACCTGCGCACCACGGCGGACTTCGACTCGGCCGTCGCCGCGCTCGGGCCGGTGGACGTGCTGTGCAGCCACATTCCGCCCGCCGTGCCCGAGTTGAGCTACGACGTGGTCGCGCGCCGGCCGGAGCAGTCGTCGACGGCGCTGCTCGCCGCGATCCACTCCTACCGGCCGCGCTGGTCGCTGTTCGGGCACGTGCACCAGCCGCTGGCCGCGCGAACCAGGATCGGGCGCACCGAGTGCGTGAACGTCGGGCACTTCAAGCGGACCGGCCAGCCGTACGTGCTGCGCTGGTGACCGTTGTCGCCGGGGCAACATGTAGCCTCCCGGCATGGCCGACGAGTCCACCCAGTCCATCGTCATCGACGCTCCGCCTGCGCGGATCATGGCGGTGATCGCGGATTTCGCCGCGTATCCCGAGTGGACCAACGCGGTCAAGCAGACCGAGGTGCTCACCAGCGGCGACGACGGCCGGGCCGAGCAGGTCCAGTTCACGCTGGACGCCGGCCCGATCAAGGACGTCTACACGCTGGCCTACGAGTGGTTCCCGGACGACCGTGGGACGAGCTGGAACCTGGTCAAGGGGCAGATGCAGCGGGCCCAGAAGGGCAGCTACGTGCTGGAGCCCAAGGGCGCGGACCGCACCGAGGTCACCTACACGCTGTCCGTGACGCTGGCCATCCCGCTGTTGGGCCTGCTGCGGCGCAAGGCGGAGCGCGTGGTCATGGACACGGCGCTCAAGGAGCTGAAACGGCGGGTCGAACACGGCGGAGGCTGACATGCGCGTCCTGCTGTTCACCGGAAAGGGTGGCGTCGGCAAGACCACCCTGGCCGCCGCCACCGCGGCGCACCTCGCCGCGACCGGCCGCAAGACCCTCGTCGTGTCAACCGATCCGGCCCACTCACTAGGTGACGCACTCGGCGTCCCGCTCGACGGCGAGCCGGCCGAACTCGGCGACGGCCTGTTCGGCTGCCAGCTCGACGTCCGGCGGTTGGTCGACGGAAGCTGGGAAGGGCTGCGCTCGCACCTGCGCACACTGCTGGCCGGGGCCGGTGTCGACGATCTGGCGGCCGAGGAGCTCACCGTCCTGCCCGGCGTCGAGGAACTGCTCGCGCTGTCCGAGGTGTACCGGTTGGCGGCGGTCGGGCCGTGGGAGATCGTGGTAGTCGACTGCGGTCCGACCGCGGAGACGTTGCGGCTGCTGGCATTGCCCGAGGCACTCGCCGGCTACCTGGAACGGTTGTTCCCGACGCATCGGCGGGTGGTGCGCGGGCTGCTGGCCGGCATCGCGGGGGCGCGGCAGGTGGACCGGTGGGACGCGGCGGCCGA
>DATBDL010000152.1:0-11553 GCA_036269975.1 Pseudonocardiaceae bacterium
GCGTTCCTCCAGCGTGCGTAGCACGAACTCCTGCTGACGATCCATGTCCGCAGAGTAGGCAGCCCCTGTTAACGGCGCGTTTCGGGGCTCAACGCACTGGGGACAAGACAGGGGCCGGGGGCGCGGTCGAGTGGTCACTCATGGTTGACAGCCACCTTGCTCATCACCCGAAATCGGGTGTACGAACAGCTCGAACCCGACGAGGGCCTACGGAACGGAGGGATCGGCGTGAGCAATGTGGCCGTGCCGAGGCAACGCCTCACATCCGACCAGCGGAACTCGTTCATCGCTGCCCAGCTCGGCTGGACGATGGACGCGTTCGACTACTTCATCGTGGTGTTGGTCTACGCCGACATCGCGAAGGACTTCAACGTCTCCCTCACCAAGATGGCGTTCCTGACCACGGTGACCCTGATCATGCGGCCGGTCGGCGCGCTGCTGTTCGGGCTGTGGGCCGACCGGGTGGGCCGGCGGATTCCGCTGATCGCGGACGTCTGCTACTACTCGCTGGTCGGGTTCCTGTGCGCGTTCGCGCCGAACTACACCGTCCTCCTCGTGCTGCGACTGCTGTACGGCATCGGCATGGGCGGCGAGTGGGGCCTGGGCGCCGCGCTGGCCATGGAGAAGATCCCTACCGCTCGGCGCGGGTTCTTCTCCGGCTTCCTGCAGATCGGCTACTCCTGTGGCTACCTGCTCGCGTCGCTGGCCTACCTCGTGATTCACATCGAGTTCGGGCTGTCGTGGCGGTGGCTGTTCGGGCTGTCGATCATCCCGGCGCTGATCAGCCTGATCGTGCGGTCGCGGGTCAAGGAGTCCGAGGTGTGGGAGCGGGCGCGGGACCGGATGCGGATCACGCGGACATCGTTCAAGGACGTCCTGCTCAACGCGACCGTGATCCGGCGGTTCATCTACCTGATCGTGTTGATGACGGCGTTCAACTGGATGAGCCACGGCACGCAGGACGTGTACCCGACGTTCCTGAAGGCGACGAAGGACGGCGGGGCGGGGTTGTCCGCCACGACGGCGATCTGGATCGCGGTCATCTACAACGTGGGCGCGATCATCGGCGGCCTGGTCTTCGGCTCGCTGTCCGAGCGCTACGGCCGCCGTTACACGATCGCGTTCTGCGCGGTGCTCGGACTGCCGATCGTGCCGCTGTTCGCGTACTCGCACACGGCCGGATTGCTGTGTCTCGGCTCGTTCCTGATGCAGGTGGCCGTGCAGGGCGCGTGGGGCGTCATCCCGGCGCACCTGACCGAGATGTCGCCGGACTCGATCCGCGGGTTCTACCCAGGCGTGACATACCAGTTGGGCAACTGTTTCGCCGCGTTCAACCTGCCGATCCAGCAGAGCCTCGCGGCCTCGCACGGGTATCCGTTCGCGTTGACGGTCACGGTGGCGCCGATCCTGGCGCTGGTGGCGCTGATGGCGGTCTTCGGCAAGGAGGCCAAGAGCATCCAGTTCGGGGCGTCGCAGACACCGGTCGAGGCACCGGCGGTGACGTAGCGAATGCCTGGCGATGGTCAGGGCGGTTTCCGACCGCCCTACCATCGGCGCATGCGTCGAACCTGGATTGTCGGGCTGTTCGTCGGCCTGGTGGGCCTGGCTGTCGCCGGGTGTACGTCCGGTGGGTCGTCCAGCAGCGCCAACCTGCCGGCCCCGGCCACGCTGCTGGCCAGTGCCGGCACCTCAGCGCGCTCGGTGACCAGCGTGCACTTCTCGATCGTCGTCAACGGCACGCTGCCCGCCGTGCCGTTGACGAACGCGGACGGTGATCTCAACGCGGCCGGCCAGGCCAGGGGGAACGCCAAGATCGCGCTGCTCGGGCAGTTGACCCAGGTCGACTTCGTGCTCGTCGATCGCATCTTCTACATCAAGGGGCCGACCGGCGGTTACCAGAAGGTCCCGGCCAGCCTGGCGGGCAATCTCTTCGACCCGTCCGCGATTCTCGATCCGAACCGGGGAATCGCCAAGGTGTTGGGCAGTGTGCAGAATCCCAAGACCGTGGCTCGGGAGTCGGTGAACGGGACCGATTGCTACCGGATCACCGGGAAGATCGGCAAAGCTGCCGTTTCCGCGCTGATTCCCGGCATCAACACCGACGTGAACGCCACGTTGTGGGTCGCGGCGGCCAGCAAGAACCTGCCGGTCAAGGCCGAGTTCGCGGTACCGGGGAACGGTGGCAGCCAGGGCGCCAGCGTCGACGTCGTGTTCTCCGCGATCAACGTTCCGGTCACCGTGACCGCGCCGGCCAACTGAATCCAATGGCAGTGCAGACCGCGCCGCGTCGTTCGCTGGCCATCGGCGCGGGCGGGATTGCCGTGTTGCTCGCGGCGCTGGACGCCTACGTCGTCGTCGGCGTTCTGCTGGATGTCGTGCGGGACATGCGGATTCCGGTCAACCACCTGGAACTGGCGACGCCGATCGTCACCGGGTACCTGCTGGGCTACGTCGCCGCGATGCCGTTGTTGGGGCAGCTTTCCGATCTGTTCGGGCGGCGGGTGCTGTTGCAGGCATGCCTCGCCGTGTTCGCCATCGGGTCCGTACTGACGGCGGTGGCCGGCGGTGTGCCCGCGCTGGTCGTCGGGCGGGCGGTGCAGGGGGTTTCCGGGGGCGCCCTGCTGCCGGTCACCCTGGCCCTGGCCGGAGACTTGTGGCCGACGCGACGGCGGGCCGGCGTGCTCGGACTGGTCGGCGCGGCACAGGAACTGGGCAGCGTGCTCGGGCCGCTGTACGGAGTCGGGCTGGCTGCCCTGGTGGGGTGGCGCGGGCTGTTCTGGGTGAACGTGCCGCTGGCCGCGCTGGCGATGGTCGCGGTGAGCGTCGCGATCCCGAGTGGACGGTCGGTTTCCGTTGGGCGGCCGGATTTCGTGGGTGGCGGGCTGCTGGCCGGGGCGCTCGGGCTGTTGGTCGTCGGGCTCTACAACCCGAGTCCGGATCAGTCCGTACTGCCGTCGTGGGGTGTGCCGGTGCTGGTGGCGGCCGGCGTGCTGGCGGTTGGCTTCCTGGTGTGGGAGTCGCGGGCGCGACACCGGCTGCTCGATCCGGCCGGCGTGCTGATGCGGCCGTTCCTGGCGACGCTCGGGGCCAGCCTGGCGGCCGGGGCCGCCCTGATGGTGACGCTGGTGGACGTCGAACTGTTCGCGCAGACGTTGTTGGGGTATTCGTCCGGGCAGTCGGCCGTGTTGCTGGTGCGGTTCCTGATCGCGTTGCCGATCGGCGCGGTGATCGGTGGGCAGGCGGTGAGCCGGCTCGGGGATCGGGTGGTCGGCTGCCTGGGGATGCTCATCGCCGTTGGTGGCTATCTGCTGATTTCCCGGTGGCCGCGGAACGTGCTCCAGGTGCACTACCCGTTGGGGCTACCGGTTCTGGACACCGACCTGGCGATCGCCGGGTTGGGGCTGGGGCTGGTGATCGCGCCGTTGTCGGCCGCCGTGTTGCGGGTGGTGCCGGCCGGGCAGCACGGGGTGGCTTCGGCCGCCGTCGTGGTGGCTCGGATGACCGGGATGCTGGTCGGGGTGTCCGCGCTGTCGGCGTGGGGACTGCACCGGTTCCACACGTTGACCGCCACGTTGGACACGCCGCTGCCGTTCGGGGTCACGGCCGACGTGTTCCACCGGGAGGTCGCGGTCTACGAGTCGGCGTTGCGGGGCGCGCTGCTGACCGAGTATCGCGAGATCTTCCTCGTCACGGCGGTGATCTGCGGTGTCGGCGCCGTGCTGGCCATTTTCATCGGGAGCAGCGGGTCCCGGCCGGCGGCAGGGCCAGGTTGATCAGGTATCCGGTGCCCCACTTGTCCACGCAGGTGATGCCCTGCAGGAACGCGGTGTGCTGGGTGCCCTCGAACGTGAGCAGGCCACCGCCCAGCGCCTTCGCCAGGTTCACGCCGGCCTGGTAGGGCGTTGCCGGGTCGTTCGTCGTCGACACCACCAGCACCGGTGCCAGGCCGGGCGCGTTGGGCGTGTGCGGCTTGCCGGTCGGTGGCACCGGCCACACGGCGCACGCGTCCGGCTGGGCGGCGGCGGGGCGGCCGTCGTCCAGGAACGGTGCCGCCTGCTTGTAGCGCTGGGCCGCCGTCAACTGCAGGGTCGGGTCGGTCACCGGCGGGTCGTCGACGCAACGGACCGCGTTGAACGCGTCCTGTTCGTTGGAGTACTGGCCGTTGGGGTCACGTCCGTCGTAGACGTCGGCCAGCGCCATCAGGGTCTTGCCGGTGCCCTGCTTCAGCTCGTTCAGGCCGGCGTTCAGGTAGGTCCAGTACTGCTGCGAGTACAGCGACTGGATCGCGCCGGTGGTCGCGTCGTCGTAGGACAGCCGGCGGCCGTCGCCGACCGATACCGGGTTGGTCAGCAGCGGGTTCACCAGATCTCGGAACGCCTGCGTCGCGTTCGCCGGATTCGAGCCGAGGGCGCACTCGTGCTGGCCGGCGCACCACTGCGCGAACTGGCTGAACGCGTTCTGGAAACCGGTGGCCTGGCCGACCGTCTCGTCGACGACGCTCTCGGTCGGGTCGACGGCGCCGTCCAGTACCAGCGCGCGCACGTTCTTCGGGAACTGCTCGGCATACGTCGTGCCGATCAGGGTGCCGTAGGAGTACCCGAGGTAGCTCAGCTTCTTGTCGCCGAGCGCGGAGCGCAGCACGTCCATGTCCTTGGCGACGCTCGCGGTGCCGACGTTGGCCAGCATCTCGGTGCCGAAACCGGTGTTGTGGGCACACGACTGCGCGTACTGCTTCTGCTGCTGCTCGTACCTGGCGACGCCGGCCGCCGTCGTGTCGTCGTCGAGGTCCTCCGTCCGCACCGCGTCCTGCTGCGGGCCGGTCAGGCAGCGGATCGATGGCTGGCTGGCGCCGATGCCCCTCGGGTCGAAGCCGACCAGGTCGAACCGCTTGGCGAGGTCGCCGGCGTTCCAGGTCTTCACCAGGTTCGCCACGAGCTCCATCCCGGAACCACCGGGACCACCTGGGTTGACCAGCAGTGATCCGATCCGCTGTGACTTGTCGGCGGACCGCAGCCGCATCACGCCGATGGTGAGCGTGCGGCCCTGCGGCTTGGCGTAGTCGACGGGGACGGTCAGCCGGGCGCACTGCAGGGAGCCGTTGGTGAAACTGGACTGGGCGTCCTGGTCGGTCGCGTAGGGCGCGCAGCCGCTCCAGCTCATCGGCTGGCCGTAGAAACTGGCGAGGCCCGCCGGCACCGGCCCGGCCGGGCCGTTCCGCTCGACCTGTGCTTCCGGTACTCCGGTTCCGAGGCTGATCGATGTGCATGCGGATACGACTGTGGTGAGCGTGGCCAGCAGGGCCAACACGAGCGGCACCTGGGCACGACGCGACTTCGACACCCTGTGATCGTGCCATCCTGGACCGTAGGCGGCCCGTATGGTCCACCACATCTGCCGTGCGGACGGGCCACCGGGGACGAGAATGTGGGCCATGCCGCAGCTCCGCATCGCCTTGGCCCAGGTGAACACGTGTGTTGGTGATCTCGACGGCAATGCCGCCGAAGTGGTGACATGGACGCGCAAGGCCGCCGAGGCCGGCGCGCACGTTGCGTTGTTCCCCGAGATGGCGCTGACCGGATACCCGGTCGAGGACCTCGCGCTACGGCCGTCGTTCAGCGACGCGTCCCGCCGCACGCTGGACACCCTCGCCGAGCAGCTCGCCGACGCCGGCTGCGGAGAGGTCGCCGTGTTCGTCGGCTACCTGGACCGCGACGACGCCGGCCCGCGCAACGCGGCCGCCGTGCTGTACCGGGGTGCCGTCGTGGCGCGGCAGTTCAAGCACTTCCTGCCCAACTACGGGGTGTTCGACGAGTACCGGATCTTCAAGCCGGGCAACGAGCTGGACGTGATCCGGTTGCACGGCCTGGACATCGGCATGGTGATCTGCGAGGACATCTGGCAGGACGGCGGCCCGATCGCGGCGCTCGGCGCGGCCGGCGTCGACCTGGTGCTGGTGCCCAACGCGTCGCCCTACGAGCGGAAGAAGGACGACACCAGGCTCGCGCTGGTGGCCCGGCGGGCGCGGGAGGCAGGCGCGCCACTGGCCTACGTGAACTGGGTCGGCGGCCAGGACGAGCTGGTGTTCGACGGCGACTCGATGGTGGTGGACGCGGAGGGCACCCTGCTGGCGCGCGCCCCGCAGTTCGTGGAGCACCTGCTGGTCGTGGACGTGGACGTCCCGGCCGGCACCGGGCACCGGACCGGCCAGGTGCTCGGGTTCGACGTGCGCCGGCTGGTGCTGTCCGGGGCGGCGCTGCGGGCGTACCCGGCGCTGCCGGCTCCGCCGGCCGCCGAGCCGTTGAGCGACCCGGCCGAGGTGTGGTCGGCGCTGGTCACCGGCCTGCGGGACTACACGCGCAAGAACGGCTTCGCGTCGGCGGTGCTGGCGCTCTCGGGTGGGATCGACTCGGCGGTCGTCGCCGCGCTGGCGGTGGACGCCCTGGGCGCGGCCGCGGTGCACGCCGTGTCCATGCCGTCGGACTACTCGTCCGAGCACTCGAAGTCGGACGCGGCGATGATGGCACAGCGCACCGGCATGCACTACAGCGTCGAGCCGATCTCGGACATGGTCCGGGTGTTCGTGCGGCAGCTCAAGCTGACCGGGCTGGCCGAGGAGAACATCCAGGCCCGCTGCCGTGGCATGACACTGATGGCGCTGTCCAATTCAGCGGGCCACCTGGTGCTGGCCACCGGCAACAAGACCGAGCTGGCCGTCGGCTATTCGACGATCTACGGCGACGCGGTCGGCGGTTTCGCGCCGATCAAGGACGTGCCGAAGACGCTGGTGTGGGAGCTGGCGCGGTGGCGCAACGCGGCGGCCGCCGCGCGCGGCGAGGTGCCGCCGATCCCGGAGAACTCGATCACCAAGCCGCCGTCGGCCGAGTTGCGGCCCGGCCAGCTCGACAGCGACTCGCTGCCGGACTACCTGTTGCTGGACGACGTACTGGACGACTACATCGAAGGTGACCGTGGGTATGCGGACCTGCTGGCCGCCGGGTTCGATCCGGCGCTCGTCGAGCGGGTCCTGCGGATGGTCGACGCCGCCGAGTACAAGCGGCGGCAGTACCCGCCGGGCACCAAGATCAGCCTGAAGGCGTTCGGGCGGGACCGTCGGCTGCCGATCACGAACGCCTGGCGCGAGCGGGCCACGATTCCGTCGTAACCCGATCGCTCTCTCGCCGTTCGAACACGGAACGTGTTCACTCATCATGTACACGGATGAGTGGAGGTGGGATGGGTCAGCCGGAGCTGCTGCGTGTGGTGTTCACGGTGTTGTTCGCCGGGATCACGCTGACCTGTGTCGCGCGCCTGCTCGACGGCTCCCACCGGGACAGCTATCCGGCCCGGCACGACGACGTCGGCCACGCCGTGATGAGCGCCGGCATGATCGCGATGGTGCTGTCGTGGACCGGCCTGCTGCCGACACCCGTGTGGGTGTTGCTGTTCGGCGGTCAGGCCGCGTTCTTCGCGGTGGTCCTGATGCGTGACCAGCCGGCCGACCCGCCGCGCAACTGGGAGCACATCCACCACATGGTCGGCAGCATCGGCATGCTCTACATGGTGATCACGATCAACAGCATGGCCGCGACGATGTCCCCGCTTGCCGCGTCGTTCGGGATCTACTTCGTGGCCTACGCCGGGTGGTCCGGCCTGCGCGCGCTCCAACCCGTACGGGTCACGGCGGGCGGCGTGCTGGCGCGGCCGCTGCTGGTGCACGGGTGCCGCGCGCTGGCCGGCGGCGGCATGGCCTACCTGCTGCTCGCGTCCTGACCCGAACCGACCGGCCGCACGAACGGGAACAGCACGGTCTGCCGGATCGTGGTGCCGGTCAGCATCATCAGCAGCCGGTCGACGCCCATGCCGAGGCCCCCGGTGGGAGGCATGCCGTGCTCCAGGGCGCGCAGGAAGTCCTCGTCCAGCTCCATCGCCTCGACGTCGCCGCTGGCCGCCCTCAGCGACTGGCCGGCCAGCCTGCGGCGCTGTTCCAGCGGGTCGGTCAGCTCCGAGTACGCGGTGCCCAGCTCGGTGCCGAACGCGACGAGGTCCCATCGTTCCGCCTTGCGCGGGTCGTCGCGGTGGGCGCGGGTCAGCGGGGAGACCTCGGCCGGGAAGTCGGTGTAGAACGTGGGGCCGACCGTGCGGGCCTCGACCAGGTGGTCGTAGGCGGCCTGCACCAGGTCGCCGTGGCCGAGTTCGTCGTGGCCCGCCACGCCGGTCGACGTGAGCAGGTGGCGCAGGTCCCGCGGTGACGTGTCCGGGGTGATCGTGGCGCCGAGTGCCGCCGACACCGCGTCGTAGACGCCGATCACCGGCCAGTCGCCGGACAGGTCGTAGTCGCCGTCCTGGCGTTTCGCGACCGGGCGGCCGTGCGCCGCGATCGCCGCTGCCAGCACGAGGTCGCGGATCACGTGGCGCATGGTCGTGTAGTCGGCGTATGCCTGGTAAGCCTCCAACATCGTGAACTCGGGGTTGTGCGTCGCGTCGGCGCCTTCGTTGCGGAAGTTGCGGTTCAGCTCGAACACCCGGTCCACGCCGGCGACGCACAGCCGTTTCAGGTAGAGCTCGGGCGCGATCCGCAGGTACATCCGGACGTCGTAGGCGTTGCTGTGGGTCACGAACGGCCGCGCGTTGGCGCCGCCGTGCACCGACTGCAACATCGGCGTCTCGACCTCCACGTAGTCGCGGCCGTGCAGGAAGTCGCGGACGGCGCGCAGCACGTCGGCCCGCTGCCGCACCATAAGCGCCGACTGCGGGTTCACCGCGATGTCCAGATACCGCGCCCGGACCCGTGTCTCCTCGTCGGCGAGGCCCCTGTGCTTGTCCGGCAACGGATGCAGGCACTTCGCCGTGACCGTCCACTCCTTCGCCAGCACGGACAGCTCGCCACGCCTCGACGTGATCACCTCGCCCCGGATGCCGACGTGGTCACCCAGATCGACGCCGGCCCGCCACTGGCGCAGCCCGGTGTCGCCGAGTTGGTCGGTGGACAGCATCGCCTGTAGTTCACCGCTGAAGTCCCGCAGTCGCGCGAAACACAGCCCACCCAGCTCACGCAGCGCGATCACGCGGCCGGCCACCGCGACGTACTGTCCGGTGTGGACATCCGGCGCCAGGCCGGGAAACCGGTCCGCCACCGCGCCCAGCAGTTCGTCCCGGCCGAAACCGACCGGATAGGGGTCGATGCCGGCGTCACGCAGGGCCGCCAGCTTGTCGATGCGCACGCGGACCTGTTCCGGTCGGCGGGCCGCGTGGCCGCCGAGGTCTGGTGGGCGCCGGTCGATCTCGCGGACCCGGTCCACGAAGTCGGCGGCGACGCCGGCACTGCCCAGCGCCCGGTCGGCACCCCGCCGCACCAGCGACCGGACGCTGGGCACGAAACCCTCCGCGATACCGGCCACGATGCCGACCCGAGGCAGCTTGCGGCCACGGTGGTAGCAGATGAACCGGGGCTCCCAGCCCGGCCCGTACTTCGCGTTGGACCGGTAGAGCGATTCGAGCTGGAAGAACCGCGACGCCAGGCTGAGCACCGCGCGCCACGCCCGCAGCACCGGCCCCGCGCCGACCTTCTCGCCCTCCTCGAACACCGCGCGGAACATCGCGAAGTTCAGCGAAACCCTGCGCACGCCGAGTTTGCCGGCCGCGGCGACGAGTTCGGCGACCATGTACTCGTTCAGGCCGTTCTCGCCAGCCCGATCACGGCGCATCAGGTCCAGCGAGAGGCCGTTACGGCCCCACGGCACGAACGACAGCAGGCCGCGCAGGTCGCCCCTGCCGTCGTAGGCGGCGACCATCACACAGCGGCCGTCGGTCGGGTCACCGAGGCGGCCCAGTGCCATCGAGAAACCGCGCTCGGTCTCGGCACCGCGCCAGCGCTGGGCGAGGTCGAGGATCTTCGTCATCTCGGCCGGCGGCAGGTCGGCGTGGCGGCGGATGACCGTGGTGTAGCCGGCGCGGTGCACCCGGCTGACGGCCTGGCGGACCGACTTGCGGCTCGGGCCGGTGAGGCTGAACTCGCGGACGTCCAGGACGGCCTCGTCACCGATCTCGAGGGCACGCAGGCCGGCGTCGGTGTAGGTCTTCGCGCCGCGCTGGCTGGCGCCCAGGACGCCGGGCTGCCAGCCGTAGCGGCGGCTCTCCGCGAGCCACGCGCGGACGGCGTCCGGCCAGGACTCCGGGTCGCCGATCGGATCGCCGCTGGCCAGGGTCGTGCCGCCGAGCACGCGGTAGGTCAGCGCCGCCCTGCCGTTCGCGGCGAACACCACGCTCTTGTCGCGGCGGGTGGCGAAGTAGCCCAGCGAGTCCAGTTCGCCGTAGTCGGCGAGCAGTTCACGGACTCGGAGTTCCTCGTCCTGGGTGAGCAGCCTGCGGCCGCGTTCGCTGCGGAAGAACGACAGCATCGCCAGTAGCGCGACCAGCGCGCCGAACAGGCCGAGTAGGACGCCCAGCCAGTCCGGGCCCTCCGTCGTCACGCCGAGTGGCCGTAGCGCGAGCGTGCCACCAGTGGTCTGGTTGGCGGCCCAGACCAGGGTCTCCCCCGTGCCGGACAGCGTGCCGCGGAACAGTTCGGCGAGGCCCCAGCCGACCAGTGACAGCAGCACGAGCCCGCCGAACAGCACCGCGAGCGAGCGCCGCCACGCGCCGGGGGCCAGTTTCGCCGGGAACGCGGGTCGTAGCGTCCACAGGAAGGCCACGGTGAGCACGGAGATCACGTTGCTGACGAACAGCGGCCCGTCGAAACCGGCCGTGTCGATGCCGACGAGGGTCGGGGCGACGGCCTCGACGATCTGGTAGGCGAGGCCGATCAGCAGGCCGAGCATCTGCCAGAGCAGCAGCACCCAGAGCGCGGTCCGCTTGCGACGGCGCAGCGCCCCGCCGAGCACGGCCAGCACCAGCGCGATGAACAGGTTGCCGTCCACCGGCAGACCGATCCAGTCGAACAGGCCGACGACGTCGTCGGCGAAGTCCGGCGATGACGACTCGACCAGCAGCACCACGAGCGACGCCAGCGAGGAGAGCTGCACCACGGTCGCGACACCGCCGGCCGCGCTCCACCGCCATCCGACCGCCATGGGCCGCTCGTGCCGCACGTTGTCGCCCTTTCGCCTGGTCTGACCGGTTGGGATCATGATTGTCGCGCCGACTGCCGGACGCGCGTGCACCGGCCGACGTTGTCCCTCACCACTCCGGGTCACGCGTGGCCCCGGCCGCGGCATCGGAGGTGTGAACCTCGTCGCACGCCCGTGCGAGCCGACCGTCCACGGTGTCACGCTCGACGGGTACACCATCCGCACATCTCGCGGGGACCTGGTCAGCCGGGCCTCGACGAAAGGACGGTCGACGACGATGTCCACCTCTGAGCTGGCGGCCCCGTACGGGAACGGCGCCTCGGCTGGTTCGGCTGCTGCCGCCCCCAAGCGTGTCCGCATTCCGTACCTGCAGGAGCTCAAGCAACGCGGTGAGCCGTGGCCCATGCTCACCGCCTACGACATGTATGCCGCGGAACTGTTCGACGAGGCCGGAATTCCGGTGCTGCTCGTCGGTGACTCCGCGTCG
>DATBDL010000153.1:0-23653 GCA_036269975.1 Pseudonocardiaceae bacterium
CTGAAGTAGAAGAACGTGGCCGCAGGACTCCCCAGCAACTGACCGAGTACCGCCGACAGGAACCAGCATCCCGCCCCGATCAGCCACGCCTTGACCGCGCGGTCGACCATCTGTGGTCGGGCCGTGCCGCCCGAGTCCGAAACCGGCGGCGCGACCGGCCACCTCTCGTCGACATACCGTACGTTTCGGATCACTTCGGATCGAGCGGGAGCATGCATGCGGATCGTGGTGGGCATCGTCGACGTCGTGTTCTTCGCCGTGTTCGTCGTGCTGCTCGCCGCGCTGGCCCGCCGGATACTCGCGGTCCCGGTCGGGTGGACGAGGTCGATCTTGTTCGCACTGATCGTCATCGGGGTCAGCGCGCCGCTGCTGGTCACGGTGGTCACCAGGGCCGGGCTGATGGTCGGCGACCGCGTCACGGCGAATCCTGGTGTGGTCTCGCTGGTCGGTCTGCTCGCGGTGGCGTGGATGTTCGCGCTCGGGCTGGCCGGCCTCGTCGTCCTGGAGGCCGTCCTGCCGACCGGTACCGTGCCCGGCCCGGCCGCGCTGATCAGCCGGTGGCGGCAACAGCGCAGGCGGACCCGCCGGTACACCACGATCGTCGCCATCGCGGTCCGGCACGGTCTCGGCGGCGCGTTCCGGGCCGGCGCCCGGCAGAACAGGCTGTCCGGGCGCGGCATGACACAGACGGCGGTGGCGCTGCGGCGGGCGCTGTCGGACGCCGGGGCGGCGTTCGTCAAGCTGGGCCAGACGTTGTCCACCCGGCGTGACCTGCTGCATCCAACGCTGGTGGCCGAGCTGACGAAGCTGCAGACGCAGGCCGAACCGGCGCCGTGGTCGGAGATCGAACCGGCCATCGTCGCGGCGCTCGGCCGGCCGATCGACACGGTGTTCCGTTCGATCGAGCAGGTGCCGCTGGCGGCGGCCTCCGTCGGCCAGGTGCACGAGGCCCGACTGCTGGACGGACGCGACGTGGTGGTCAAGATCCAGCGACCGGCCGCGCGCCGCCAGATCACCGCCGACCTGGACATTATGCTGCGCATCGCCCGGCGGCTCGACCGCGTCACCGCGTGGGGCAGGTCGATCGGAATCCGCCGGCTGGCCGAGGGTTTCGCGGAGTCATTGCACGAGGAGCTGAACTACACGGTCGAGTTGGACAACACCCGCGCCATCGCGACGGCCGTCCAGCCGGGCGATCGGATCGTCGTACCGGAAACGTTTGCGGACCTGTCCAGTCCCACATTGTTGGTGATGGCGAAACTCGACGGCGTGCCGATCGGCAACGCGGCGGACCTGCTGGCGACGTTCACCACCGAGGAACGGCGGACACTGGCGGCGGACATTCTCGGCTCGATCCTGCGCCAGATCATCGTAACCGGCGTGTTCCACGCGGACCTGCATCCGGGCAACCTGCTGGTCCGTCCAGATCGGACGGTCGGCCTGCTCGATTTCGGCTCGGTGGGAAGGTTGGACCAACCGTCCCGAACCGCGCTCGGTTTGTTGCTGGCCGCGATCAACCGGGACGATCCGATAGCCGCGACGGATTCGTTGATCGAACTACTCGACCGGCCGGACGAACTCGACCAGCGCGCCCTGGAGCGGTCGGTCGGCGAGTTGATGGTGCGATTCCGTGCCGGCACCGGCGGCGTCGACATGTTCACGACGCTGTTCAAGCTCGTGCTGAGCCATCGGTTCGCCGTTCCGACGCAGATCGCCGCGACGTTCCGTGCGATGGGTGCGCTGGAGGGAACACTGACCCTGCTGAGCCCCGGCTTCGACCTGGTGGGAGCGGCACAGGCGCAGGCGAGCGACCTGATGTCGGCGGCGCTGCGGCCAACCGCGATCCGGCAGACGTTGGAGGGGCAGTTGGCCAGCGTGCTGCCGATCATCCAGCGACTGCCGCAACGCATCAACAAGATCACGCAGGACCTGGAGCAGGGCAAGTTCGCCATCAACGTGCGACCACTGGCCGACCGCCGCGACCGCGAGTTCATCACGGCACTGGCACAACAGGTGATGGTGACGGTCCTCGCGGCGGCGGCCACCATCGGCTCGATCATGCTGATGACGAGCGACACCGGCCCGATGCTGACGGCGACTTTGCGGCTGTACTCGTTCCTCGGCTATGCACTGTTGTTCGTGGGTTTCGTGCTCGGCCTACGTGTGCTCGTCCGCGTCTTCTTCCGCCACTCACCGGACTAGCCAACCTTCGTCACCATCCAGGTAAAATCTCTGTTAACTCTTGCGTCGGCTGAATACGCGGGATCACCCGTGAGGACGTGCGCCAGACCAGTCTTGCCGGTGAGGACACCGACGTCGGGGCCGCTGTCACCCCTCATTCGAAGATCCCCTAGCCTAGCCCCGCTAGGTGGCCTCAGTCCTAGATGCCGTCATGACATATAGCAGGGATACAGCTACGCTTCTGTCAGATGTAGCGATGAGACAGATGTCACTGTACCTGGTGTGGATGTGAGATCTGCCTCGGGGGGATCTGGCTCTGTTGTAGCTGGCAGGACGCTGAGTGCGTCGGAGGCATCTAGCGACAACAACCAGGAAGGGATGTGGGTACCGAATGGCCCAGGGCACGACCCCGGTCGTCCAGCAACGCCGCTTGCGAGCCGAGCTGCGTAAAGCGCGGGAGGAACTTGGCTACACGCAGAAGCAGGTCGCGGATCAGACGGGCTGGTCCCCCAGCAAGGTGATCCGGCTGGAGACAGGGGCGACAGCCGTTTCAACGTCCGATGCGATGGTTCTGATCCATCTGTACGGAATCGAGGACAAGGAACGAGTCAACGATCTGCTCACCGTGACCAGGACTCAACCAGAGGCATGGTGGGACGGGTACAGCGAGCACTACCCCCAGCGGTTCATCAACTTCCTGGCATACGAGGACACCGCATCTGTGCTGCGCCAGTTCCAGGCGGTTGCGATCCCCGGCCTGCTTCAGACCAGGAATTATGCGTTCGGCGTGTTCGATGCCTATCTCGAAGGTCCTGGCCGGATCGACCGCGCATGGGAGGTCCGGTCACGCCGCCAGAAACTGCTGGAGCGCGACGACGGCACCCGGTTCGAGTTCCTGCTCGACGAGGCCGTCCTGCGCCGCAACGTGGGCGGCACCGACGTGATGATCGAGCAGCTCACGCGGATCAAGGAGCTGAACGACCGCGAAAACCCACTGATCAGCATTCGGGTCGTTCCCTACACCGCCGGCGTGATCCCAGGAATGAAGGGTTCGTTCACGATCTTCGAGTACTCGGCGGAGGACGAGGATTTCATCGTCAACGTGGAGGAGCCCAACAGCGACGTACTCATTCGTGATAACCCGGAAACCACGAGTAATTACTTCGAGGCATTCGCAGACCTGGAGGCGATCGCCCTGTCCAGGGCGGAGACCAGCGAGATGCTCAGCTCGGTGATCGAGTCCATGCGGTCGAGCCAGACGGGCTAGACAAACGCGCGGCTCCCGTGGCACACACCGCGGGAGCCGTCCTAAACGCAACACCCTGAAGATTCGAGTTTCGAGTAGAAAGGGGAGAACGGTGCCAATGCTCGGGCGAAAACGGGACGAAAGTACCCGTCAGCATGGCGCATCGTCCCTGGCGCGCCGTCGCGCACCTGACAAATCGGAACCGCCAGGACGCGATCAACCGACCTTTGGTTTGGTCACCGCGCTCCCCGTGGAGTACACGGCGATCAGGACGCTACTCACGGACACCGCCGACATGTACGTGGCCCCCGATCTGGCGCGGTACACGGTAGGCAGCCTGCCGAGCGTGCAAGGCCAACCGGACCACACGGTGGCGCTCACGCTGTTGGGCGCGACCGGGACCGATGCCGCGGCCGACGGGTGCGCCAACATGATCCGCAGCTATCCGTCGATCAGGGCCATGGTGATGGTCGGCATCGCGGCGGGAATCCCGCAGGTGAACCGGCCGGATCAACACGTGCGGCTCGGTGACATCGTGGTCGCGGAAGGCTTGGTCGACTACGACCATGTCAGCGTCGGGCCGGAAGGCACCGAGCTACGGCAGGGATTTCCGCTCCCGTCGCCCATGCTCATGCGCTGCGCCAACATCCTGCGGACCGACGAACTGCGCGAAGAACGGCCATGGGAGCAGTGGCTCACACCGGCACTGAACGGCTACAGCCGGCCGAGCGAGCGGAAGGACGTCGTGTACGACAGCGCCGGATACGAGCTCCGCCATCCGCGCCGGGACCGCAGCGGTCACCGCCGAGGGGCCCCCAAAGTGCACTACGGTTTGATCGGCAGCGCCGATCGGTCACTGCGTGATGTGGTCACGCGCGACCAGATTGCCATGCGGCATCGGCTCCTGGCCATCGAGATGGAGGGAACAGCCATCGGCATCAGCAGCTCACTGAACGGCCGAGAGTGGTTCGTGGTACGTGGTATCAGCGACTACGGCGACAGCATGCGCAACAACACCTGGCGTGGCTACGCCTCTCTCGTGGCTGCCGCATATACGCGATCGCTCCTGGCGACGTGCATGCCGCTGAGCCCGATCAGCATCGGCGAGGCGGCCAACTGAAGCCGGCTACGGCATGCCTCTCACCGCAGCGTCTCCACGAACCCGGCCCAGACGGTCGGGGTGAACTTCAGGCGGGGGCCCTCGGTATCCTTCGAGTCACGCACCAGCACCAGGTCCGGCATCAGAGCGACCTCAAGGCAACTGGCGCCGCCGGACGTACTCGCGGCGCTCTTGCGCCACACCACCTTGCTGGTGGATGTGGCCGGTGCTGGTTGCTCCTGGCTGTGTCCCACCTTGGCTCCCTTCGGCTTGTACCAACCCAGGGATGAGCCCTCGTCGTCACTGTTGTGATCGAAAATCACTCTAACCAATGGTACCGGTAGGGATCTACTGTCACAGACGCGATCTTGAACGGCCGGTTGCCATTTCCAGGACTATTCATTGACACCGATTACTCCGTGACCGCCGCCACCGGGAGTTCGCGGAGCACTTGGCGTAGTACGGACCGCTCCCGTTCGGTGTAGGCCAGTATCGCGATCAGGTGCAGCGGGGTGTCCGGCTCCTGGACCAGAAAATCCAGTATCGCGCGCAGCATCGTGCGGGCCGTCGGCCGCAGCGGTGCGCCGGCCATGCCGGTGCCCAGTAACGGGAACAGCAGCGAGCGCGACCCCGGATCGGCCCGTGCCAGGGCGGTGGCCTGGACCAATGTGTTGGTCACGCACCAACCGATGTCGCGCACCGGCTGGAAACCCGCGCCCGGTTCGCCCTGTACCGCCGCGACATGCAGGATGTGTCGGACATTATTGGTCTGCGCCAATGCCCCGGCTCCCGTGACGACCACCGTGCCGGGGGCCACCGGGCCGCTCCACGCCGCCAGTTCGGCCGCGATCACGTCGTGCAGTACCCGACCTGATTCGTCGCGTTCCGCGCCCCAGTACCGGATCACCGCCGATGTCGAGAATTCCGTGACACGGGCCATCCGCAGGTCGGTGTTCTCACTGTTGACCCACATGTCGACCGACCGCACGCGGCGGATGTCGCCTGGGATCACCGCGAGCCGGCGCTGCGGCGCGTGTGTCGGCGCGAACACGATCGGCTGGCCGTCGGCGATCGCGTCGCCGGTGCGGCGGTCCGCGAGGGCCTGGGTAAGGTCGGTCAGGCGATCGACCAGCTGTGCCAGGTCCGCGTCCACCGAATAGTGCCGCAGCCGCACGTACTGGCAGTGCGCGAGCGCCGCGATGTCGTCCGGTAACTCGGTTTCCGCCGGCAGTTCGGCGTCCTCCACCAGCACCGGAACGACACGGATACCGTGCGCGAACGCGGTTGCCAGCTCGTGGCGGACCCAGTCGAACGTCTCCGAAGGCCGTGCGGTGGTCCATTCGTCGCCGATGACGGCGAGCACGATCTCGCAGTCGCGCAGGTTGTCGAAGATCTCGCGGACGTAGTCGTCGCCGGGGCGAATCGACTGCGCTGCCAGGAACACGGCGTCCGTGCCGAAGCGGTCCGCCAGTTCCCGGTGCAGCAGCGCGGCGTAGCCAGGCTGCTCATGGACCCGATAGTTCACGAACACGATGGCCACGGTGCGTACTCCAGGTGAACGACGGACCATTCACCATCGTACGGAAACTTCACCGTTGATCACTCGACCACCCGGCTCAGAAATGCGGTCACATTTGCCATAGTCCGTGCGATCTTCTCCGCTACCGTCAGCGTCTCGTGGAAGCGCGCGCCCAATCCGGCGTCCTTCTTCCCGCGCAGGTAGAGCGAGCAGGCCAGATCGCTGCAGATGTAGGAGCCGACCGAGTTGCCGTGTTGCCCGGCCCGGCCGGCCTTACGGGCGGTCATCAGCGAGACGCCGTCACCCGAGTGAGTGGTGAGGCACAGCGAGCACATGCTGCGGCGCGCGAGTCCCGTACCTGGTGTGGCCCGCCGCAGTGCCACGCCCGTCAGCCCGTCGCCCGACTCGACGACCAGGTACGCACGTTCCGGCGCCGCCGGGTCACGCCAGCCGAGGAAGTCCAGGTCGGGCCACGGCCGGGTGGCCAGGTCCCTCGGCACGGCAAGGCGCTTCGCCTCGCCCTTGGTGCAGTTGACGAAGGACGCGCGGATGTCGCTCTCGGTGACTGGTCGCACCGACGCAAGCTAGCCACCCCGACCCCCGCAGGCAAACGGTTAACGGGGGCGACGGGTGTCGGTGGGTGGTCCTAGCATGGTCGCGACCCGATCCGCACCGCTGGGAGGCACAGTGACCACACTGGACAACCGACCGAACACCGCCCTGTTGATCATCGACGTGCAGGTCGGCGTCGTGAACGAGGCGTACGAGCGGGACACCGTCGTCGCCAACATCGGCGCCCTGGTCGACAAGGCGCGCGCCGCCGACGTCGACGTCGTCTGGATCCAGCACAGCAGCGACGAACTCCCCCGCGACAGCGACAACTGGCAGTACGTGCCGGAACTCGTGCGCGTCGACTCGGAACCGTTGGTGCACAAGACGTACGGGGACTCCTTCGAGGAGACCGACCTGGAGTCGGTGCTCGCGGAGCGCGGCATCGGGCGGCTCGTGATCGCGGGCGCGCAGACCGACGCGTGCATCCGCTCCACGCTCCACGGCGCGATCACCCGAGGCTACGACACGACACTGGTGAGTGACGCCCACACGACAGAGGACCTCTCGTCGTACGGCGCGCCGACACCGGACAAGGTCGTCGCCCACACGAACCTGTACTGGAAATACCAGGACGCGCCCGGCCGGACCGCTGGCACGGCCGACACCGCCGACGTCGACTTCGGCTAGTCAACTTCCCTGACATGCCAAGGCATCCAGGTCGCGCTCGGCGTATCGGCGGTGCTCCCATTCCTCGTTGAGGACGATCAGCAGGCATTCCCGCACCGGAAAGCCGACCGACGGCGGCCAACTGTCCCCCGGCACCGGTTCGGTGCTGCTGGCCAGTTGCTCGACCGTGAGGCCGTCCATCACCGAACGGACGGTCACCATGCGGTCGGCGCGCAGGCGCATCACCTCGTCCAGCGTCGGCCGCGCGTCCCGGTCCCGCGGGATGCTCGGCCGGCCCCGCATCTGGTCCCACGGCAGCCCCAACGGGTCCCATGGGGACGGATCGCCCAGGATCGCCCTGCTGATCCAGGCGTCGGTGGCGAAGACGAGGTGCCGCAACGTCTCGATGAACGACCACTCGCCGTCGACGGACTCGTGCAGCAGCGCGGGGTCGAAGGTGCGGGCCCTGGCGACGGTGTCGCTCCACAGCCGCTCGACGATCGTCCACGCCGCACCGAAGCCGGCCGGGTCGCTCGGCCGCATCTTCGCCCGGTCCGGGAACCGCCGGTCGAGTTCCGCGTTGACCAGCGGGGCGATGTCGACGCCGTTGACCGTGACGTTGACGATCTCGCCGTCGATGGCGACGTCGACCAGTTCCACGCCGCGCAGCACCGCCCCGGTCAGGTTGACCCCGTGGAACCGGGCGCCTGCCATGTCCAGGTCGCGGAACTCGGCGTGTTTCATGTCGACGCCGTCGAACCGCTGATCGCCGCTCATGGCCGTCATCGTGGCGCGTCCTCGCCGACGCGGCCATCGACGGCTTCCCGGATCAGGTCGGCGTGGCCGAGGTGGCGGGCGTACTCCTCGATCATGTCGGTGAGGATACGACGCAGGCTGGGCACGCCGTAGCCGGGGAACTCCCGGCCCTTCGCCCGCTCCAGGCCACCATCGGCCAAGGCTTGCGCGACGAGCACCCGCGACCGTTCGACGGCGGCGTGCCAGCCGCGCCACAGCGCCTCGGTGTCGTCCTCGGCCGTCCACACCCAGTCGCGGTCCCAGTCCGCCGGCGACCAGGGCGGCTCTGCCTTGATGTCGTGCAGCTTCGACGCGAACGAGGACGCCTCGCACCGGGTGAGGTGGCGCAGCAGGCCGCCGAGGGTGATCACGGACTTTCCCACGGTGGTGGCCATCGCGGCGGCGTCGAGGTCGGCGCACTTCCACTCGAGCGTGCGCCGATTGCGTTCGAGGGTGCCGAGCAGCGTGTCGAGTTCGGTACCGGCCATGGGTGGTTCGGTCAGCGGTTCCTCAGTCATGCGGGCCAGGCTACGATCGGTCCAGGACGATTTACTTCCTAGATCGGAATCCGATGCCCGCCGACTTGAGCCCGACCGCACGCGCCCTGCGCACGCTGGAGTTGATCCAGAACACGCCGGGCATCACCGGCGACGCGCTGGCCACCCGATTGGGGATCTCCGACCGGGCGGCCCGGCGATATGTCGGAATCCTGCGCGAGGCCGGCATCCCGATCGAGTCGATCAGCGGACCGTACGGCGGATACCGGATCGGCCGTGGCCTACGGATCGCGCCGCTGATGTTCAGTCCACCGGAGGCGCTCGGCCTCGCGATGGCCGTGTTGCAGGGCTGGCACGGCGCGGCGGACGGTGACCATCCGGTGGCGACGGCGCTGGGCAAGCTCGTGGGGGCACTGCCGACGTCGGCGGCGGCGCCGGTCGAGGCAATGCGCCGCGTGAACGCCCAGAACCCCGCCGACGCGGCGGCCAGCCCGGACCCGCAGCTCACGGCGGCCGTGGCGCAGGCGTGCGAGAGCCGGCACCGGCTGCGCATCCGGTACCGCACGCGCTCCGGCCACGAGATGGTGGTCGATCCGTGGGCCGTCGTGGTGCGCCACGGCCGGTGGTACCTGTTGTGCTGGTCGCACACCGCGGACGCCCGCCGGGTGCTACGCGTGGACCGGATAGCGCAGGCGGAGACGACGCCGGACTCCTACACCGTCCCGCCCGACCTCGATCCGGTACGCGAGGTCGAGGATCACCTTGCGGACGGCTGGAAGTACGACGTCGAGGTCCGGATCTCGGTCCCGTTCGCCACGGCGGGGCGGTGCGTCCCGCGAACCCTGGGCCGCCTACAGCCCGTCGACGAGCACAGTTGCCTGCTCAAGGGCAGCACCGACGAGCCACAGTGGTACGCGGCCCAACTCGCGGCCACGGAACTGCCGTTCGTCGTGCTGCGCTCGGCGGAAGTACGGGCGGAGGTGCGGTCGCTCGCCCATCGCCTGCTGCGTGCGGCAGTGGTCGAGGACTGTCACTGTGGCGAGCGCTGTACGTGCCAGGCCGAGCAGGCCGGTGCCAGCACGTAGATCAGCAGGAAACCGTTGCCCAGCACCATACCGAGCGGGCCGCCGACCACAGGGAACCCGCCGGCCGGCGGGTTCGCCAGGTCCGCGATCCACGGCAGGGCCAGCACCATCGCCACGGCGGGCGCCAGCCAATAACGGTTGCCACGCGACAGTTCGCGGCCGATCCAGATCGCGAGCGGGACGAGATACACCCAGTGGTGACTCCACGAGAAGGGCAACACGGCCGCGCCTTCCCCACGACGGCTATGTTCGTCCGATGACCGCTGCGAAGACGCGTCGACGGGTGTTGGTCACCGGTGGCTCGCGCGGGATCGGTGCCGCGATCTGCGCTCGGCTCGCGCGCCGGGGCGACCGGCTGGCGATCCACTGCCGGTCCGACGTCGCCGCCGCCACCCGCCTGCACGCCCGACTGGCAGGTGACGGCCACGTCATCGTGACCGCGGAGCTGGCCGACACCAACGGAATCAGCGCAC
This sequence comes from Pseudonocardiaceae bacterium, assembly GCA_036269975.1. Taxonomy (GTDB): domain Bacteria; phylum Actinomycetota; class Actinomycetes; order Mycobacteriales; family Pseudonocardiaceae; genus DATEPR01. The sequence continues at coordinate 10,114 of DATBDL010000153.1, forward strand.
TCGTCGACACGGTCGTCGCCGAGCTGGGTGGTGTCGACGTGCTCGTCCACAACGCGGGCATCTTCCTGCACCAACCCGTCGCCACCACGTCGTTCGAGGACTGGATCGCGACCTGGCGCCAGACCCTGGACGTGAACCTGCTGGCCGGCGCCGCGCTGGCGCACCGCGTCGTCGACCATCTCATCCATCGGCAGGAGGGATCGGCCGGCGGCCGGATCGTCATGGTCGGCTCGCGCGGTGCCTACCGGGGCGAACCGGACGCGCCCGCCTACGGCGCCAGCAAGGCCGGCCTGCACGCGCTGGCCCAGTCGCTGGCCGTCGCCCTCGCGCCGCACGGCATCGGGGTCGCGGCCGTCGCGCCCGGCTTCGTCCGTACCGACCTGAGCACCGAGATACTCGAAGGGCCGGCCGGCCCTGGCATCCGGGCGCAGAGCCCGTTCGGCCGGGTGGGCGAACCGGACGAGGTGGCCGAGGCGGTGGCGTGGCTGGCGGCGCCGGAATCGCTCTGGGCCACCGGCACCGTGATCGACGTCAACGGCGCCTCGTACCTCCGCTAACCGCCGCGCACCAGGGACAACGGGCCGAGGGCTCACAATGGGCTTGGGTTGCCAGTGTCCGTGCCGCTACGTAACGGAGTGTCGCCGCCATCCGTTGAACCGGCATTGCCGCCGATATGGTCGGCGGGAGCACCGCACCGGCGCCCCACGACGGACGGAGATGCGATGAGCGAGTCACCGGCCTTGGTGCGTTACGGCCAGCCGGCCGGCCGGTGGGTGCTGCTGGCCACCGTGCTCGGTTCCGGCATGGCGTTCATCGACATGACCGTCGTCAACGTCGCGCTGCCCACAATCGGCACCGGGCTGCACGCGAGCGCTTCCGGTCTACAGTGGACTGTCAATGGATACACCCTCAGCCTCGCTTCGCTCATCCTGCTCGGCGGATCGCTCGGGGACCGGTTCGGCCGCAAGCGGATGTTCCTCGTCGGCGTCGCCTGGTTCGCCTGCGCTTCGCTGCTCTGCGGGTTGGCTCCCGACATCGGGATACTCGTCGGCGCGCGGGTGCTCCAGGGGGTTGGCGGCGCCCTGCTCACGCCGGGTGCCCTTGCCATCCTCGAATCGTCGTTCGAGCCACGCGATCGTGCGAAGGCCATCGGCGCGTGGTCCGGGCTGGGTGGCATCGCCGGTGCAGTCGGCCCGTTCCTCGGCGGCTGGCTGGTCCAGGTCGCCACCTGGCGGCTGGTCTTCCTGATCAACGCGCCGATCGCGGTGCTCGTCTCCATCGTCGCGCTGCGGCACGTGCCGGAGAGCCGCAACCCGGACTCGCCTCGCCGGCTGGACGTCACGGGTGTCCTGACCGGTGCCATCGGCCTCGCCGGCCTCACCTACGGGTTCACCGCGTGGCCGGCACTCGGCGGGACCAGTCCCGTCGTGCTGGCCTCACTCATCGTCGGTGTCGGCGGCCTGGTCGGATTCGTCCTGACGGAGCGGCGTTCGCGCCATCCCATGCTGCCGCTGGAGATCTTCGCGTCCCGTACGTTCAGCGCGGCGAACCTGGTCACCTTCGCGATGTATTCCGCGCTCGGTGGCGTGTTCTTCCTCGTCGTGCTGAATCTGCAGGTGGTCGCCGGATTCGATCCGTTGGCCGCCGGTAGCGCCCTGCTGCCGATCACCGTGCTCGGACTGCTGCTCTCCGCGCGGGCCGGCGCGCTCGCCCAACGCATCGGCCCGCGTATTCCGATGACCGTCGGCCCCCTCGTCGCCGCATGCGCGCTGCTGCTGCTGACCCGGATCGGCGCGCACGCCACGTACTTCGGCTCCGTGCTGCCCGCCGTGGTGCTGCTCGGTCTCGGCCTCTCGCTCACCGTCGCCCCGCTGACAGCGACCGCTCTCGGTGCGGTGGACGACAGGCACGCCGGTGTTGCCAGCGGTGTCAACAATGCCGTCGCCCGTGCGGCGGGCCTGCTCGCGGTCGCGGTACTCCCGCTGGCGGCGGGCCTCGGTTCTGGCAGCCTCACCAATCCCGTGGTGCTGGCACCGACTTATCACACCGCGATGCTGATCGCGGCCGGCGTCCTGGTCGCCGGTGCGGCGACAGCACTGATCGCCATTCCGCAATCCATTCCGGTGGCGACACGACCCGATCCCGTCCGGGTGCACTGCGCCGCGTCCGGTCCGCCGCTGAGTCCGCAACCGGCCAGCGTCACCGAACCGCAACAACCCGAACGGGTCTGACCCGCCGTCAACGGTCCGGCGGGCCGACGCCGACGACGCGCAGACGACACAACCGGCGCACGAACCGGCTCGACCGGCCGTCACACGGCATGACCAGCGTCGGGCGGGTCAGCATCTCGCCGTTGTAGCGGGTGGCGAGCAGGGCGGCGCACGCCCCGAATTCCGGGTCGATCTCCGCCGGGGACGCGCCTCCGCGAGGACCTCGTAAAGCGGAACTCCCCGCACGTGATGTATTTCCCGAAGGCGGCGGGTGAAGTACCGGATCTGCTGCGGAGCGGACACGCGGGCGTCCAGTTCCGCTGTGTCGATCACGCGGTCGCAGACCACGTCACCGGTCACCGATACCTGCCCCGGACCCACCAGTCGTGGCTACCCATCCCAAGATCGATTACGCTGGATATCCGGGGGCCGAGGGCCGCTGGACGCCTCGATCTTCGTCGGCGACAATCGGCTGCCATGACTGATCAGCACACCGGTAACTTCACCAAGCTCGCCCCGATACTCATCGTGCGCGACCTCGCCGCCGAACGAGCGTTCTACGAACAGCTCGGCCTGCCGGTGACCTACGAAGGCGCCGAATACCCCGACTTCATCGCATTCGGCACCGGGACCATCGACTTCGGAATCCAGGCCGCCACCAAGGAGAACGACCCACCCAGCGTGCTCACCTGGCAGCTCGGGGTCGCCGATGTCGACGCGGCCGCCGCCAGGTGCCGTGCCTGCGGGATCGAGTTCACCATGGAGCGCAACGATCCGGCCCCCGGCTGGACCTACCGCCGACTGCTGCTGCACTCCCCCAGCGGCTACCGAGTCGCCCTGGAAGGACCACGGGAATGACCGCGTGCACGACCGGGCACCGGCACTCGCCTAAGCTGTCGACCGGAACACCGCGCTGCCCCGACCCGTCGGGGCAGCGTTCCCGAGCTGGCCGCGATCCCGGTGGCCCGACAGGGAAACAGCCTGGTCCGGTCCGACGAGAGGTGCCCATGAGACCGCATGTCCCGGACACCGGCCGGCGGTCCGCGTGACCGGCCCCGAACCTCAGCCCGTGCTCAACCAGCTCACCGCGGCCGCGATCTTCCTCATCACCACGGTCGACGACGGCGGCGAGGACACGGTGCGCGATCTGCTCGCCGATGTCGGTGGCCTGACCCGATCGGTCGGTTTCCGGGTTCGTGACGGTGAACTCGGCTGTGTGGTCGGGATCGGCGCCGCGCTGTTCGATCGGCTGTTCGCCGGGCCTCGGCCGGCCGGGCTGCATCCGTTCCGCCCGATCGGCGGCCCCGTGCACACCGCCGTGGCGACGCCGGGCGATCTGCTGTTCCACATCCGCGCCGCGACCATGGACCTGTGCTTCGAGCTGGCCGACCAGCTCATGAAGCGGCTCTCCGGCGTGGCCACGATCGTCGACGAGGTGCACGGGTTCAAGTACTTCGACGAGCGGGACCTGCTCGGCTTCGTCGACGGCACCGAGAACCCGACCGGCCGGGCCGCGACGGCGGCCGTGTTCGTCGACGACGACTCGTTCGCCGGCAGCACTTATGTCATCGTCCAGAAATACCTGCACGACATGACCAAGTGGAACGCGCTGGCCGTCGAGGAACAGGAACGGGTCATCGGGCGCACCAAGCTGACCGATATCGAACTGCCCGACGACATCAAGCCGGCCAACTCGCACGTCGCATTGACCACGATCACCGACGACGACGGCACCGAGCGCCAGATCGTCCGCGACAACATGCCGTTCGGCCACCTTGCCAACGGCGAGCGCGGCACCTATTTCATCGGTTACGCGGCCAGCCCGTCCGTCATCGAACAAATGCTGTCCAACATGTTCGTCGGAGACCCGCCGGGTAACACCGACCGCGTCCTGGAGTTCTCCACCGCCGTCACCGGCTGTCTGTTCTTCGTGCCCAGCCAGGACTTCCTCGACGATCCGCCACCCGCCCGGAACTGAACCGTCCAGCAGGGCGTGCAGGGGTCGAACTTCGGATAGCCGGATCGTCCGCAACGGATCGTCAAGGCAGGGGCGCGAGGCACAGGGTCACCGGGAGCCGACCGGGCAGCACGACGGCGCTGTCGCCGGTGACCCAGCCCGGAACGGCGGGGCATTCGGCGGATGTGCCGTCGACGCGTGCCAGCACCTGGTAGTTGCCGCCGTCCCGCCACGGCCACGGCAGCGAGCACGGCTCGATGTGCCAGACCTGCCGGTGGTAGACGCAGTCGCCGGCGGTGGCGCTACCGGCACCACGGTCCCAGGTCGCGAAGGCGCCCAGGGCCAGCAGGCCGATCACGACCAGGACCGGGACCCCCGAATGCCGTCGCCGTGTCCGCAGCGCCGCCGGTCGCGGCATCGACCGTCGCGGGGGCATCGGTCGCCGGATCGGGTGTCGTGGCGGCACTCGCTGGATTCGCAGGCGCGGCCGCTTGGGCAGTTCGAGCTGTACCGGTGCTACCCGCGTCGGCGCGAGCCGCTTCGGAGCCGGCACACGGGGCGGCGGCGCCGGGAGCCGGACCTGCGGTGCGGCGCCGGTCGTGGCCAGGGTGGCCAGCAGGGCCCGCGCCGCCGGGACCGTCGGTCGCTGCGCGGGGTCCTTCGCCAGCAGCCGCATGATGAGGGTCGAGAGGCCGGTCGGGCACGGTGGCGGCGTTGGCTGGTCGAACAGGATCGCGGCCAGCGACGCGGCCACGGAGTCACGGTGGAACGGGCAGACACCGGTGACGGCCTGGTACAGGGTCACGCCGAGCGAGAACATGTCGGCGGCGGCCTTGCCGTCCTCGCCGCGAATCCGTTCCGGCGCGATGTAGTCCATCGAGCCGACGATCATCCCGGTGGCGGTCAGGGCTGTGTCGGTCTCGTGGACGGCGATCCCGAAGTCGGTCAGCAGGACTTCGCCGTTGTCCGCGAACATCACGTTGGCCGGCTTGACATCGCGGTGCACGATCCCGGCTGCGTGCGCGGCCCCGAGTGCCTTGAGCAGGCTGTCGGCGACATAGCTCGCCTGCGCCGACGACAGCGGCCCGGACGCGGCGATGTCCTCGGCCAGCGAGTGTCCGGTCACGAGTTGCATGACGATCCAGGGGACGCCGGACTCCATGACGACGTCTCGGACCGTGACGATGTTGGGGTGATTGCGCAGCGCGGCGGCGTTACGCGCCTCACGTTCGGCGCGAGCCAGCCGCTCGGTCCGCTCCTCGGCCGATATCGACGGTGGCAGCCACACCTCCTTGACGGCCACGTCGCCGTCGAGGCGTAGGTCACGGGCCTGCCAGACCCGCCCGAAACCGCCGGTGTGCAACGCCTTGACGAGCCGATAACGGCCGCCGATCAGCTCGCGCTGCTGTGCTTCCTGTGCCACGTGTCCCCCCGTAGGTGTGTGACGCGGCTCCGCACTGTCACAGCCTACTCACTCCGGTCGCACAGGGTGGCGTACGAATTCTACGGTCGGGCGTCGCCGACCCGCTCAGGCTTCGAGTACCCCGTCGATCTCCGCGAGTTCGTCGTCGGTCGGCACCCATTCGCCGGCCGCCACGTTGGCGACGACCTGCGCCGGTGATGTGGCGCCCGCGATCACCGACGAGCAGCCCGGTCGCGCGGCCAGCGCGCCGATGCCGATCTCCAACAGGGTGCGATCGTGCTTGTCACCCCACTCCGCCAGGCGCTCGACCCTGGCCAGGCGGTCTTCTGTGACCCAGTGCGGGCGCGCGGCCAGCCGAGTCCCCTCCGGAATACCGCTCCCCCGCCGCACCTTCCCGGTCAGCAGGCCACTGGCCAGTGGGAAGTACGGCAACACGCCGAGGCCGTAGTGCCGCGCCGCGGGTACGACCTCCTGTTCCACCCCCCGCTCCAACAGTGACCAGTGGTTCTGCGCCGAGATGAACGGCACGCCACCGATCTCCCGCGCCGTGTGCGCGGCCTCGGCGATCTGCCAGCCGTTGAAGTTCGAATGTCCGGCATACCGGACCTTGCCCTCGGCCACCAGTTCGCTCAACGCCGCGATCGTCTCGGCGATCGGCGTCGCGGGGTCCGGCGTGTGCAACTGGTACAGGTCGATGTGGTCGGTTCGCAGGCGCCGCAACGACTCCTCGACCGCGCGACGGACGAACGCCCGGCCGCCCTTCGAGCCGGCGGCCGGCCCGTAGTCCATGCCACTGCCGCCCCATTTGGTCGCCAGCACGACCCTGTCCCTGCGGCCCGCCAGCGCCTGACCGAGGAACGTCTCGGAACCGCCCTGGTCGCCGTAGACATCGGCGGTGTCCAGCAGCGTGACGCCGGCGTCGATCGCGGCGTCCACGACGGCGCGGGTCCGCTCCAGGTCCAGCCGGCCACCGAAGTTGTTGCACCCCAACCCGACCACCGAGACCAGCAGGCCACTGTCGCCGAGCGTCCGATACCGCACACTGCCTCCAAGGCCGAGGTTCGTCGTACCAGGAACATACAGCGGGCCACCGGATTTCCGGTGGCCCGCTGTGGTCGATCGGTTGGTGCCGTCAGTGCCCGTGGTGGTCGCCTCGGGTGAACGGTTCGAAGGTGTGGCTGAACTGCCACGTCGTCTGCGCGACGCCGGAGCAGGCGCCCTGGCCCTTGCTGCCGGGGCAGGTGCCGTTGTCGCGCTCGATCGCCCAGAACGACAGGAAGCTGATGCCCTTGGCCAACGCCCAGTGCTGGATGGCGGTGGCATCGGCGAGGGTGAACGTTTCACTGGGACCGAAATCGTCGATACCGACCATTTCGGTGACGCCGACCGTGGACCACAACTGCGCCGTGGTCCGGTGCGGGTAGAGCGCGTGCAACTGGCCGATCAGGCCGGTCGCCGCCGTCTGCGTGTCGGTGGCCATTTCGTGGGTCAGGCCGTCGAAGTAGTCGAACGTCATGATGTTGACGAAGTCGACGCGGGCGTGGTTGGCGACCGCGTTCTGCAACACCGCGAGGCCGGTCGGGGCGAGCCCGGTCGGGGCACTCGGCAGCGTGTAGGTGAACTGCACCGTCCTGTGGTGCGCGGCGGCCCAGTCCTCGACCAGCCGGATCGCCTTGTTGCGCCGGTCGATGCCGGCCGGGTTGGTCAGGGACTTGTCCTCGGTGTCCAGGTCCAACCGGGTCACGTGGTAGGTGTTGATGACCTTTTCGTAGGCGGCCGCGATCGCCGGGACACTGGTGCAACTGTCGGCGATCTCGGTGCTGGTGTCGTCGGCCGCGAAACCGCCGAACGACGGGATGACGTCGCCGCCACCGGCCTTGATGGTCCTGATGGCCGCGCCGAACGTCGACTGGGCGATCGGCGTGGCCGTGTTGCCGTTCCACTCGACGGTGCAGGAACCCGCGACGGCGGTCTGGATGAACGCCATACTCAGGAACTTGGCGCCGGACTGGTGGGAGAAGGTGGCCGGGTTGTCAGTGGTGTAGGACTCGAAGTAGGGGGCGAACACGTGCGAGGGCAGGGAGTTCGCATCGCCCTGGGATGCCGCTGCGGCCGCCGGGGTCACTACCGCTGCCGCGATGCCGGCCGCGGCCACGATGCCGGCGACGATTGTTCGGGGTAAACGCATCTGCGCTCCTGGGTGAGCGTTCGGCTGAATGTCGCGTGGTAGGGCCGATTCCGTCCCAACACGCCGGAGCGGGCAGGCAAGCGCCGCCGCGTCGTTAGCGTGGCTTCGCCCCTAGTTGGTGTCAAGAGTGTCAAGTAGGCGACAAAGCCATTTGAGAGTACGGACTCCCGCCCGGATCACCGTTTCAGCCGGTCAGACCCAGTTGGGCGGCCAGGAAACTGTCACGGTCGGTACGCGCCGAGTCGGTGAGCTGATGGTCTGAGTTCGGGTAAATGTCTAGACCAGCGTGTGGCGCGGCCGCGATGATCCGGTCGCGGGTGGCCTCGTGCGCGTGCGCCTACGCCGACGCACCCGCTCCGGCCGCCGCCGGAACTGACAGCTCGAAGCTGTCACAAATGCAAGATCGACTCCGTCGTATGGGTGACACGACAACGACGGAGGGCTGGTCATGACCGAGGAAGCCGCGATCCGACAGCGGATCAACGGACTGGTCGAAGCGGTTCGCGCGATGGATCTCGACGGTGTGCGGCCGTTCTTCGCGCCGGACATCGTGTCGTTCGACATCGTGCCCCCGCTGCGGCATGTGGGAGCGGCGGCGAAGTGGCAGAACTGGGCGGACGTATTCGCGGTGTTCCGACGGCCGCTCGGTTACGAGGTCCGCGACCTCACGATCGCCGTTGGCGATGACGTGGCGTTCGCGTACAGCCTCAACCGGATCAGCGGCACGTTGAACAATGGCGACAGCATCGACCAGTGGGTGCGGTGGACGGGCGGCCTGCGCAAGATCGGCGGCACGTGGCTGATCGCACACGACCAGGTCTCGGTGCCGGTCGACATGGCCAGCGGCAAGGCGTTGCCGAACCTCCAGCCGTGACCCGGCCGCGACCATTCCTCATGCGGCAGGATTGCGATCCTGTCGGATGCCTTGTACGTGCGCCGTCGCGTGATCGTGCAATTGTGCATGCCAGGTGGCCAGCGCCAGGTTGACCGCCGATTGCACGTTGTCCAACTGTAACTGCATCAGGTCCATGGTTGGCCCGATACGTGCCGTCAGCTCCTGCCGTACATAGCGGACACAGCAGATGACACCGACGACCAAACCGAGTAGCGCACCGAGTAAGAAGATCAGAACGACCATCGCGACCACCGCCCCGAGCTAGGCCACGCCGACGAAGCTTTCCACGGACTTTACGATCGACTCGTGCTACTTTCAGTATCCGCCCATCTTCCCCGCCGTCAAGCCGACCGCATAGCCTGTCGGCCGATGTCGTGAAGTCCTGCTTGATGAATAGTTGACACAAAGGAGTCTCCCGGCACGACACCACCGTCGGAGGATGAAGTGCAGCACCGTGCCATCAAGCTCGGCGAAACCATCACCGGCCTGATCGAACGCGGTGGATACAGCCGGAATCGACAGGCGATTCTTGACTCGGTCGGGATCAGTGCGGCCGCATTGTCCCAATACGCACGGAACCAGACCCGGCCGAGCTTCCAGAAACTGGTGGCACTGGCCGAGTTCTTCGGCGTCAGCCTCGACTACCTCGTCTACGGCGAACCGATCGGCACCGTCGTGGACCACGGCCCGCTCGCCCGCTACGTGAACCAGGCACTTGCCGATGTGCAGGCGCGGGCCAGCCAGCACACCGCGCTCGTCGGCCGCATCGGCCGGATGCTCGCCGACCGGATCGACAACGTGGCGAAGGAGTTGGCCGACGCGCCGACAGCGATCCGCGAGGGCCTGATCCAGGACGACGAGGCACAGCGCCTCGAGGTGTACTGCCTGCGCGCGGACATCCTCGCTGTCAGCCTGGCACTGGACGTGATCAGCATGCCTGGCGGTGACGCGGCGCCGGGACCATTCCTGGAGGTGGTCGCGACCAATCTGGCGCGTGGCCGGGCCTACCGGTTCCTGATGGCCGGCGGCCAGACCGATCACCGCCAAGCCGTGACGACCTTCCGATCGATGCTGGAGACCTATGTCGGCGGCGATCACGTGCGGCAGAACTGCCTGTTCCGGCACACGAGTCAGCCCGCGATGACCGGTGCCGGGATCTACCAACTCGACGTGAACAGTCTCCGCCTGGAACAACCGGCGCTGTTCGCACAGGTCAGCCATCATCTGAGCGAGGACGACTGTATCGGCTACGTCGTGCGCCCCAACAGCGACTCCAACAGCGACATGCTCATGAGCAGGCAGCACACTACTCAGGCCAGGCGGGCATTCGAGGCGTTGTGGGCCGGCGGCGCGCGGCTCTGATTCGACAGGACTCACTTGGCACACCTGGAGAGACCAGGGCCATCCGCATTCGAGTATCGTGCCGATCTCGTGACGACTGGAGTGGTGGTGGGGCGCGTGCTGACGGTCAGCGCCCACCCATTCGCCGACGCCATCCGGCTCGCCGAAGTTGATCTCGGCGACGGACAGCCTGTGCAGATCGTGTTCGGCGGACCTGACGTGGTCGTCAAGGGCGACTTGGTGCCGGTGGCCCCACCCGGATCGCACGTACCCAAGGGCAAGATGCGCCGTCGGCGTTACCGTGGCGAGCTCTCGCACGGCATGCTGTGCAGCCTCGACGAGCTCGGCTGGACGCGGTCGGCACCCGACCAGGTGGCGGTCCTGCGGAACGTGACTCCCGGTGACAATCTCGACAATCGGCCGGACTGGGTGTCTCTTGTGGCCAGTCCGTTGGTCGAGCCGGCGTGGATCGTGGACGCTCCCACGGTCGAGTTCGCTGGCGCCGAGAACTCCGCCTAGTCCACCGGCCTGCCGGCGGTTGAGGGTGGCTTGAAAGCGCAGCCGGATAGTCGGGCGCACGATTACCGACCGAAGGGCGGACTTCATGACCACCAACCCAGGCGGTGCCGCGCACGACGGCGGCCGTCTCGGTGCGTTGATCACCGGGTACAACGGCACGCAGGTGACCCGCGTGATCGCGGAACTGGCCATCCCCGACCACCTCGCGGACGGCCCGCTGAGCGCGGACGACCTGGCTTCGGCCACCGGCACCAAGGCCGCCCCGTTGCGCCGGCTGCTGTCCGCCGCGCTGGTCTACGGCCTTGTCACCGCGGACGATCACGATCGCTTCGCGTTGACGTCGCTGGGCGGCCTGCTCCGCACCGACGTCCCCGGCTCGATGCGGCCGATGGCGGTCGGCTTCACCATCGCGCCGCTGTGGCAGGCGTTCGGCGCGCTGGGCGACGTCGTCCGCACCGGGCAGTCCGTCGCCGCCACCGTGCCCGGCGGCTTGTGGGAGTACTTCGACAGCCACTCCGACGACGAGGTGTGGTTCGGCCGCGCGACCAGCCGCTTCACCACGGATCTGGTGGCGCAGATCAGGGCCGCCGGCTACGCGCCGCCGCCGGACGCGCGGCGGATCGTCGACGTGGGCGGCGGCATCGGCACCGTGCTGGCCTGCCTGCTCGACGCCGCGCCGTCGGCACACGGCGTGCTGTTCGACCGGGCCGAGGCGTTGGCCGGCGCACCAGCCGTGGTGGCGGCCGTGGCCGACCGGGTCGAGTTCGTCGAAGGCGACTTCTTCGAGTCGGCACCGGATGGTGACGTGCACGTGCTGGCCAGCGTCCTGCACAACTGGAGCGACGACAAGGCACGCGAGATCGTGGCCAACTGCCACCAGGCGGCGCGGCCGGGCAGCTCACTGATCGTGATCGGGCTGCTGTTGCCGCCGAAGCCGGAACCGTCCCTCGCCTACCTGATGGACCTACAGATGATGGTGATGATGGAGGGCGGGCGGGAACGCACGCTGGCCGAGCACGAGTCCCTGCTCGCGGCGGAGGGCTACGAGTTCGTCCGCGACGTCCCGATCGGCGAGGTCATGCCGGCGCATGTCCTGGAATTCCGTCGCCGGTAACGGAATCCGACGGCGTGAAGCGCACCGGCAGCCGGGTGAGCCCGTTGGCGAAGATCGACGGCAGCCGGTGCGCCTCGCCGGCCGGCCGGATGTCGGGCATCCGGTCGGCGATCGTGTCGAGCAGTACCCGCAGTTCCAGGGCGGCGAGTTGCCGGCCGAGGCAGAAGTGTGGTCCGCCGCCGCCGAAACCGAGATGTGGGTTGGGATCGCGACCGATGTCGAATGTGGACGGATCGGTGAAGACGTCCTCGTCGCGGTTGGCCGAGCTGTAGTACACGACGACCTTGTCGCCCTCGGCGATCCGCCGGCCGGCCAGTTCGGTGTCCTGGGTCGCGGTGCGCCGGAACATGTTCACCGGACTGGTCCAGCGCACGATCTCCTCGGCCGCGGTACCGGTCAGCGCGCGGTCGGCGAGCAGCCGCCGCCACTGCTCCGGGTACTCGAAGAACGCCCGCATCCCACCGGCCGCCGCGTTGCGTGTCGTCTCGCTGCCCGCGACTACGAGCAGCAGGAAGAACATGTTCAGCTCGTCCGCGCTCAGCGCGTCGCCGCGTTCGTCGGCCCGCAGCACCATGGTGAGAATGTCGTCCCTCGGCTCGGCTTTGCGTTGCGCCGCAAGGTCGGTGATGTACTCGTACGCCATGGTCGTGGCTTCCTGCGCGGTGTAGGACCTGGTCAGGACCGGGTCGTCGGCGCCCCGCATCGCGCAGGTGAGCTGGAACAGGTACTCGCGGTCGGCGAGCGGCGCGCCGATCAGCTCGCACGTCACGTACAACGGCAGCGGCGCTGCGATGTCCCGCACGAAGTCCGCGTCACCACGCGCCACGACCTCGTCGAGGAGACTGTCGCAGACCTCCCTGACGTGCGTGGCCAACCGCTCGATCACGCGCGCCGTGAAGCCACGGTTGACCAGCGCGCGCAACCGGCTGTGCCGGGGCGGGTCCATGTGCAGCATCATGTGCCGCTGCCGCTCGATGTGCTCGTCCGGCAGTTCGTAGAACACGGCGAGCCGACGCTGGGACGAGAACAGCTCGGGGTGCCGGGACACGTACTGGACGTCGGCATGCCGTGTCACGGCCCAGAATCCCGGCCAGCCGTCGCCGAAGTTGGGTTCGTGCCAGTACACCGGGGCGTTCGCGCGCAGCCAGGCGAACTGCTCGTGCGGAATCCCGGCGCGTTCGTAGTCGCCGGGATCGTCCAGGATGATCACGGGAGTCGTGCCGTTGCCATGACTGACCATGCGCCCGAAGCTAACCGGCCGATGTCGAGCCACCGTCGACGCCGGTTCGACGGGCGCCACGGTTGGAGTCGCTCGATCACAGGAAGTAACCACAAGCGTTGTCGCTCTTCCCCTGCTACAGTCGCACGCGACCGGAATAGCTATTCCGATTGCGCGCATCGGAAGGGACTACTGCCATGACAGAGCTGTCGGCGCCCGCCAACGTGAACAGACCGGCGATCGCACACCGCCCCGGCATCGGCCACGCACTGCCCATCGGAGCGGCCGGCTTCGCCTGGTGCTCCCTCGCGCTGGGACTGACCACCATCGGTGCGCTCAGCTCCGCCGGTGCGTCGATCATCCTGCCGGGAACCTTCTTCTACGGCGGGATCGTCCAGCTCTTGGCCGGGTTCTTCGCCCTGGCGTCCGGCGCCACGTTCGCCGCCGCGTTCCTGACCGCCTACGGCGCGTTCTGGATCGGCTATTCCGCCATCGAGGTCTACGTCGCGCCGCACATCGCCGCCACGGTTCTCTCCTCGCCGGCGAACGCCGGGCTCGACAAGCAGGCCCTCGCGGCGCTGGCGGGCCATACCGTGGTGCAGGCCCTCGGTATCTTCCTGATCGCGTGGCTGGTCGTCACGTTGATCTTCACGATCGTGAGCCTCGGCACCAAT
>DATBDL010000154.1:0-6412 GCA_036269975.1 Pseudonocardiaceae bacterium
CCACCCGCCCCTCCCCTGTCTTTGCGCTCTGTTCGAGCGGGGTCGCGCGGCATCTCCTAGGCTCGACGGATGTTGTCCGCACTCCGGATTCCCGTGATCGCGGCCCCGATGGCCGGCGGCCCCTCCACCCCAGAGCTGGTCGCCGCGGTCAGCGGAACCGGCGGGTTCGGCTTCCTGGCCGCCGGTTACAAGACGGTTGACGCGCTGGCCGCCCAGATCACCGCGACTCGCGCGCTCACGACGGCATCATTCGGTGTCAACGTGTTCGTGCCGGGCCCAGAGTCCACTGTGGACGTGAGCGGATATCGGCTTCGCGTCCAATCGGACGCGCGGAGATACGGGGTGGAACCAGGTGACCCGCACTGGGACGACGACGGATACCAGGCCAAGATCGACCTGCTGGTAGCGACCGCCGTACCGGTGGTCTCGTTCACCTTCGGCCTGCCAGAATCGGCGGACGTCCACCGGCTGCACGAGGCAGGCGCCGAGGTGGTGGTCACGGTCACCACGCCGGACGAGGCACGGCGGGCAGCCGAGTCGGGCGCGGATTCGTTGTGCGTACAGGGTTTCGAGGCCGGCGGCCACCGAGGCACCTTCGTCGACGACCCGCTGTCACCCACCGGCGGCGAGCCGTACGGACTGCTGGCGTTGCTGCGGTTGGTGTCGGCCGCCGTAGACCTGCCACTGGTGGCGGCGGGCGGAATCGTGCACGGACGAGACGTGGCAGCGGCACTGGCCGGCGGCGCGGCAGCCGTCCAGTGCGGGACGGCGTTCCTGCGCTGCCCGGAAGCCGGCACCCCGGCAACGCAACGGGCGGCACTGGCCGAAGGCACCCGCACCACCACGGTGACGAGGGCATTCAGCGGCCGCCCGGCGCGCGGCCTGACCAACCAGTTCATCGCCGCCCACGACAAGGAAGCACCGGCGGCCTACCCGCAACTGCACCACATGACCCGACCGGTCCGAGGGGCGGCCGCCGCCGCCAACGACCCGGAGTCGATGTCGTTGTGGGCGGGTCAGACGTACGCACTGGCCACCGAGGAACCGGCCGCGGACGTGGTGCACCGCCTGCACGCCGAAGCAGGAGCAGCGCTGGCGGCAGCAGTCGGAGCGTTCAGCGGCGGCGCATCGGCCTGAGTCGTCGACAGGCAGGAAACGCCCGGCTGCTCTGCTCCGACACCGGGACGGTGATGTCGACTGGCAGACTGTGGGGATGTCGGTCCCGCCGGAAACGGATGTTGCTCGGGTGCAGCGATGGTGTCGAGCCCGAGTCCCTGGGCACGTCCGTGACCAGGTACGCCTCGAAGCAGACGTCGCCGAGCGTCATGTGACGATCGTGGAGTGCCGACCGCCGTGGCGGGCCGATCCGGACGAGGAGTGGACCCGGTTCCCGATCGCCCGGCTGCGTTACACGAAGTCGACGGGATTGTGGTCGCTGTACTGGCGCGACCGCAATCTGCGGTTCCACGAGTACGACCGGGTGCCGGCGACCGTGAGCATCGAAGACCTGCTCGCGGAGGTCGACCGCGACCCGACCGCGATCTTCTGGGGTTGACCGCGGGGGTGAAGTGGTCAGGCGGTGAAGACGATCTTGCCGGCCGTTTCGCCCTCCAACATGGTTCGGAAGCCGGTTTCGGCGTCCTCGAACGGTAGTTCGGCGCCGATTTTCGGGTGGATGTCCGCCTGCTGGCAGAAGCTCAGCAGGTTGGCCAGCTCCTCCCTCGTGCCCATCGTCGAGCCGATCACCCGCAGTTGCAGGAAGAAGATCCGCTGCAACTCGGCCGCTGTGGCGTCGCCGCTGGTGGCGCCGGATATCACTACCGTGCCGCCTGGCTTCAGTGACTTGATCGTGTGTGACCAGGTTGCCTTGCCCACCGTCTCGAACACGCCGTCGACCCGTTCCGGTAGCCGGGCGCCGGACTCGAAGGCGTCGTCCGCGCCCAGTTCGATGGCCAGCGCTCGCTTGGCCTCGGTCCGGCCGGTCACCCACACCCGCAAACCCGCCGCCTTGCCCAGGGCGATCAACGCCGTCGACACGCCGCCGGACGCGCCCTGCACCAGCATCGTGTGCCCTGGGCGCAGGCCCGACTTCACGAACAGCATCCGATACGCCGTCAGCCACGCCGTGCCCATGCACGCCGCCTCGGCGAAGGACAGGCCCGCCGGCTTGGGGAGCACGTTGCGTGCGGGCACGACCACCTCGTCGGCGAACGTGCCCTGGTGCAACTCGGTCAGCAGGGTGCGCTTCGGGTCCAGTGTCTCGTCACCGGTCCAGTCCGGAGTCGTGATCACCGAGTGGATCACGACCTCGCCGCCGTTCTCCAACACGCCGGCGCCGTCGCAGCCCAGGGTCATCGGGAACTGCTCCGGCTTGATGCCGACACCGCGCAGGGTCCACAGGTCGTGCATGTTGAGGCTGGCCGCCCGCACGCCGACCCGTACCCAACCCGCCGGCACCGCGGGCTCGTCGCGCTCGCCGACCACCAGGGCCGCCAGTGGATCGTCTCGATTCGGCTGCGCCGCATACACCGCGAACATGCGCCGAAACTACCCATGTCTTGCGGTGGTCGCCGCACCCGGTCCCGACCGCTGGCGTATCGTCGAACCGTGCTCCCCTGGTTGGCGAACTGGTGGGACGCCGTCGCCCTGTGGCTGTCCGACCTGGCTTTCCCGTTCCAGTTCGCCCTTGTCATCGTGGTACTCGCGCCGTTGTGCTGGATGGTGGCGTGGGCGATCGACCGCGTCGTCGACCTGGTGCACGGCCGGCTGACCAAGTCGGTCCAGCGGCAACCCGTTCGGGTGGTCGCGGTGTCCGTGGCGTCCAAGCCGGTCGTGATGCCTGTGCGCGCCGACGTGCCGGCCGGGACGCCGGCCCGAATCATCGCCTCGGTGCTCGCCGAGGACAAGCCGACCGTGCACTCGTGAGATCGAACACACGGATCACGTTGGCGCTGGTGGGATTGCTGGCGCTGGCCGTGATCGGCTGGTTCGTCACTCACTAGGGGCACTGTTGGGAACCCACGACGGCGTGCGCTTCTGCGCGAACGCGAGAATTCCCTCCTGCCCCTCGGCACCGGCGAAGAATCCCGCTGACAACGCGAGCATCTCGGCGAACGCCGTGTCCAGGTCGGCGGGCCTCGGCGCCCGCAGCATGCGCTTGGTCGCGGCCAGCGCGTTCGGGCCGCCCAGCGCCAGCATCCCGGTGTACCTGGCGACCTCCGCATCCAGGCCGTCGGCCGGCACGCTGGCGTTGAGCAGGCCGATCGCCACCGCGCGGTCGGCGTCGAACGTCTCGCCGGTCAGGAACAGTTCGTGCGCCGCCCTCGGCAGCAGGCGTGGCAGCACCGTGATCGAGATCACGGCCGGGACGACGCCGATCCGTACCTCGGTGAACGCGAACGTGGCGTTCCGCGCCGCGACCGCGATGTCGCACGCGGCCACGATGCCGACGCCACCGGCCCGCGCCGGTCCGGCGAGCTTGGCGACGACCGGCTTCGAGCTGGTCAGGATCTGGGTCAGGATGGCGGGAAACTCGTTCACGCCCTGGTTGCCCGCGTCGGCGCCGCCGGCCTCCTTGAGGTCCATGCCTGCGCAGAACACGGTGCCGGTGTGGTCCAGCACGATCACCCGGACGCCGTCGTCGGCGAGCCCCGCGTCCAGGTGCGCTGCCAGCTCACGGCGCAGTTGGGCGGACAGCGCGTTGCGGTTGTGCGGGGAGTCCAGCGTGATCGTGCCGACGCCACCGTCCACCCGATAGTGCACCAGCTCGTCCGCCATCTGGTCTCCACTTCCCAGTAGTTGCCTCGCCGGTAACCTACTGGTCGGGGCGGGCGCCGGGCCACGGACCGGGGGAGCGGGGTGGCAGGTGCTCCTCCTGCTGGGTCGTGCGGTAGGCGCGCAGGCCACGGGCGGTGTAGTTGGCCAGTGCGTGCTCGCCGTCCAGCGTGCAGGTGTGCACCCACACCCGGTCCACCGGCGGCAGTTCCGGCCAGCGGGCGCGCAACGACCACGCGTTCGCGATCCCGGCCGTGAGCAACTGGCCGCCGAGACCACGGCCGATGAACCGGGGGAGCAGACCGAAATAGGCGATCTCCACCTGGGTCGACGCCGCGCCGGGCTGCGCGTCCAGTTCGATGAAGCCGGTCGGGGTGCCGTGCAGCCATGACACCCACGTCTCGGCGCCGGGTCGCGACAGCCACGCCGTCCACTCGTCGTACGTCCAGGCCAGCCGCTGTAGCCAGAACCAGTCACCGCCGACGGCGGCGTAGAGGAACCGGCAGAACTCCGGCGACACCTCGTCCACCCGGACGACCCGGCCCGGTTCGGCCGGTGGTTTGGCCGGCCGCAGGTCGGTCGGGCTGGTCATCTCCAGGTACGTCGTGGTCACGAGCATAGCGTGAGTCAACCGGACGCACGCCACTCGGTGGCCAGCAGGCCGAGCACCACTTCGTCCAGGAACTCCCCGGTCACCCACGCGCCCTGCCGGAGCGTGCCCTCCAGCGTGAAACCGACCCGCTCGGCCACGGCGATCATGGGCGCGTTCTCGGCCAGCGTGTCGATCTGCAGCCGGTGCAGGCCGAGCACGGTGAAACCGTAGTGGCACAACACCCGGACCACGTCCGTGGCCAGTCCCCGGCCGCGCAGCGCGGGCAGCATCGAGATGCCGATGTGCGCGACCCGGTTGTGCCGGTCGATACCCCACAGCAGCGCCTCACCGGCGATGTCGTGGGTGTCGATCGTCTCGACGGTGAAGAACGCCTCGGAGTCCGACGACTGGCCGACCGCGTACGAGGTCGTGCCGGGCGACATCGGCCGCCACGGCCGGGAGTCCGCGCGTGACTTGGTGGCCACGTCGTCGTGCAGTTCGGACTCCAGGACGGGGACATCGGCTTCGTGCCGGGCCCGCAACAACACTCGTTCGCCACGCAACATGGCGTCTTCCTATCCGGCCGCCAGTGCGCTGGCAACCGGATAACGGGCGACCGCGTCGTAGCGGTCCAGTACGACCTGGGCCACCTCGCGGTCGGCGCCCAGCGGTGCGGCAACGAGCGCGTCCGGCGCGGCGGCCCGGACCCGGTCCGGTAGCAGGCCGGGCGCGAGGAACCACGAGCCGACCGCGATCCGCCGCGCCCCAACGGTTCGCAGCGACGCGATCGCCGATGGCACGTCGGGTCGGGTCGCGGCCGCGAACGCGGCCACCGCACCGGCCCACCTCGTTCGCCTCGCCCAGCGGGCCGCCACGCCGCGCACCGCCGTGTTGGCCGGCTGGTGCGACGAGCCGGCACCCGCCAGTACGACGCCGAGCCGCTCGTCGCACGGGTCGGCGCCGGCGTCGGCCAATCGCCGCAGTGCCACCGACTCCAGCCGAGGATCGGGCCCGAGCACGTCCGCCAGCCGGATCAACAGCCGGGGATGGCGCGTGCCCGCCAGGGCCAGCGCGCCGGGAATGTCCACCCTGGCGTGATAAGCGCTGCCCAGCAGCAGCGGCACGACGACGACCTCGTCGTGCCCGTCCGCGTGCGCGGCGGCCAGCACGTCCGCCAGCCGGGGTGCCGACAGGTCCAGGAACGCCACCCGCACGTCGATTCCGGGCGCGAGATCCCGCAACACGTCGGACAGCTCGTGGATCGTCGCGGCCGACCGAGGATCGCGGCTGCCGTGCGCGACGGCGATCAGCGGCACCATCAGTTGATCCCGGTCAGGCCGCGCGAATGCAACACGTACCGTTCCAGTGGCCGGAACACCGCGAGGTCGATGCCGATGCCGACGATCAGGATCAGCACGATCGCCGCCATCACGGTCGGCATGTCGTTGAGGGAACGGCCGTCCTCGAGGTACTGCCCGAGCCCCTGGCCGAGCTGCGGCGAGTTGGCGATCAGTTCGGCCGCCATCAGCGACCGCCACGAGAACGCCCACCCCTGCTTCAGGCCGGCCAGGTAACCGGGCAGCGCGGCCGGCAGCAGGATGTGCCGCGCGCCGGCCAGGCGACCGGCGCCGAGCACCTTGCCGACCCTGGGCAGGATCGGCGGAATCTGGGCGATACCCGAGATCAGCCCGTTCGCGATCGAGGGCACCGAGCCGAGCAGCACCACGAAGTAGATCGACTGCGGCGTGATGCCGAACCACAGGATCGCCGCCGGCACCCACGCCACCGACGGCAGGCTCTGCAGTCCGGACAGCAGCGGGCCGAACGCGGTGCGCAGCACGCGGACCTTGGCCAGCAGCAGCCC
Source organism: Pseudonocardiaceae bacterium (assembly GCA_036269975.1). Taxonomy (GTDB): domain Bacteria; phylum Actinomycetota; class Actinomycetes; order Mycobacteriales; family Pseudonocardiaceae; genus DATEPR01. The sequence continues at coordinate 6,231 of DATBDL010000154.1, forward strand.
GATCGGGGTCGCGATCACGATGCCGATGAGGAAACCGAACACCGCACGGTGCACCGACACCCACATCTGGCCACCGAGCTGACCGGATGTCAAGTCCCGCAACAGTTCCGCGCCGACCGCGCTGGGTGCCGGCAGCTTGTACTCCGGCCAGATCGCGGCCGCCCACAGCGCCTGCCAGATCC
>DATBDL010000155.1:0-26000 GCA_036269975.1 Pseudonocardiaceae bacterium
CACAACGCATGGCTAAGACAATCGCCTTCGACGAGGAGGCGCGGCGCGGCCTCGAGCGCGGCATGAACCAGCTCGCCGATGCCGTCAAGGTCACCCTCGGGCCTCGCGGCCGCAACGTCGTTCTGGAGAAGAAGTGGGGCGCCCCCACGATCACCAACGACGGTGTGAGCATCGCGAAGGAGATCGAGCTCGAGGACCCGTGGGAGAAGATCGGGGCCGAGCTCGTCAAGGAAGTAGCCAAGAAGACCGACGACGTCGCGGGTGACGGCACCACCACCGCGACCGTGCTGGCCCAGGCGCTCGTGCGCGAGGGTCTGCGCAACGTCGCCGCCGGTGCCAACCCGATGGCCCTGAAGCTGGGCATCGAGAAGGCCGTCGAGGCCGTCGCCGAGCAGCTCCTCAAGACCGCCAAGGAGGTCGAGACCAAGGAGCAGATCGCTGCCACCGCCTCGATCTCGGCCGCGGACTCCACCATCGGTGAGCTGATCGCCGAGGCGATGGACAAGGTCGGCAAGGAAGGCGTCATCACCGTCGAGGAGAGCCAGACCCTCGGTCTCGAGCTCGAACTCACCGAAGGCATGCGCTTCGACAAGGGGTTCCTGTCCGGTTACTTCGTGACCGACCCGGACCGCCAGGAAGCCGTGCTGGAGGACCCGTACATCCTGCTCTACGGCTCCAAGGTCTCCACGGTGAAGGACCTGCTGCCGCTGCTGGAGAAGGTCATGCAGGCCGGCAAGCCGCTGCTGATCATCTCGGAGGACGTCGAGGGCGAGGCACTGGCGACCCTGGTCGTCAACAAGATCCGCGGCACCTTCAAGTCCGTCGCCGTCAAGGCGCCCGGCTTCGGTGACCGTCGCAAGGCGATGCTGCAGGACATGGCCATCCTCACCGGTGGCACGCTGATCAGCGAGGACGTGGGCCTCAAGCTGGACAGCGCCGACCTGTCGCTGCTGGGCCGCGCCCGCAAGGTCACGGTGACCAAGGACGAGACGACCATCGTCGAGGGTGCCGGTGACGCCGACCAGATCCAGGGTCGCGTCAACCAGATCCGCGCCGAGATCGACAAGAGCGACTCCGACTACGACCGCGAGAAGCTGCAGGAGCGCCTTGCCAAGCTGGCCGGCGGTGTCGCGGTGATCAAGGCCGGTGCCGCCACCGAGGTCGAGCTCAAGGAGCGCAAGCACCGCATCGAGGACGCGGTGCGCAACGCCAAGGCCGCCGTCGAGGAGGGCATCGTCGCCGGTGGTGGCGTGGCCCTGCTGCAGGCCGGCAAGGAGGCGTTCGACGGTCTCGGCCTGGAAGGCGACGAGGCGACCGGTGCGAACATCGTTCGCGTCGCGCTGGAGTCGCCGCTCAAGCAGATCGCGATCAACGCCGGCCTCGAAGGTGGCGTCGTAGCGGAGAAGGTCAAGAACCTGCCCGCCGGTCACGGCCTGAACGCCGCCACCGGTGAGTACGTCGACCTGATCAAGGCCGGCATCATCGACCCGGCCAAGGTGACGCGCTCGGCGCTGCAGAACGCGGCGTCCATCGCGGCCCTGTTCCTCACCACCGAAGCCGTCGTCGCCGACAAGCCGGAGAAGACCCCGGCCGCGCCGGCCGGCCCCGGTGCCGGTGACATGGACTTCTGAGTCCATTCGGTTCCGACGCTGTTTGCAGGATCCGAGGGCCCGGACACACTGAGTGTCCGGGCCCTCGGCGCGTTCATACGTAGGTGGTGGTCCGATCGGACCATCGAGGTTGTACACGGCTGTGGATGAAGCTGTGGGTATACCGGTGATCGGCCCGACGTAACGCTTGGCTGATCACCCACGCCCGTTTGGCGCTGTTCGGTGACCTTTCATCGAGATGACGTATCAGCGAGTTGGTCACTCCCGGATTCTGATGGCAGGGCATCAGGTAGGGAGCGCGGAGCAATGGGGATCCTGGATGGGAAGGCCGTCGTGGTCACCGGGGGCGGCCGGGGGTTGGGCGAGGCGTACGCGCTGCACGCGGCGCAGGCCGGGGCGCGGCTGGTGGTCAACGACGTCGACGGCGACTTCGCCGAACGTACCGCGGCACACATCCGCGACTACGGCGGCGAGGCGGTGGCCAGCACCCACAACGTCGCCGACCAGGACGACGCCCAGGCGATCATCGACTACTGCGTGGACACGTACGGCCGGATCGACGGCCTGGTCAACAACGCCGGCGTCAACTACGACGTGCCGGCATGGGACGACACGCCGGAGCGGATGCGCGAACTGTTCGAGATCAACTTCTTCGGCACGTTCCAGTGCGGCCTGGCCGCGATCAGGGCCATGCGCTCGGCCGGGACCGCCGGCTCGATCGTGAACATCGCGTCCGGTGCGCTGCTCGGCCAGCGCCAGTTGGCGGCGTACGCGGCCAGCAAGGGCGCTGTCGCGTCGCTGACCTACTCGTGGGCGCTGGACCTGGACGACGAGGGAATCCGGGTGAACGCGCTCTGCCCGGTCGCGCACACCAGGATGGTCTGGACATCCGAACGCAGCCTGCGCGCGACGCCGCCGGAGCGGACGCCGAGCAAGGTGGCGCCGGTGGTGCTGTACCTGCTGTCGGACCGCTCGGCCGGGATCACCGGTCAGTTGATCCGGTGCAACGGCAGGGACCTGCACGTGGTCGGTCAGCCGTACCTGAAGCAGCCGATCCTGGCTCGTGAGCACTGGGACACCGAGAGCGTGGAGCGGGCGTTCCAGGACGTGTTGCAGGCGCATCTGGAGCCGTTCGGCCTGGAGAAGCGGATGCCGCCGAAACTGCACGAGCTGCTCACGCCCAGCAGGAGTGCCTAGCTGTTACGTCGAGCCGTCGCGCCCGGTCGTAGCGTCTGGCTCGGTGAACGGACCTGGCGGTGTCCGGGGATCACACCGCCCGCCGGCCCGGTCCGGGTGTCAGCCAAGGGGGAGGACACCCGGACCGGGATCTCGTCACTGGTGGTGTTGCTCCGGCACGACCAGCCAGCAGGCCAGGTAGAAGAGGGCGCCGGCGCCGAAACCGAACAGGGTGGCCGCGACCAGCAGCACGCGCAGCAGAACCACGTCGATGCCCAGCAGTTTCGCGGCGCCGCCACACACGCCGGCGACCATCCGGTCGTCGGTGCTACGGCGGAAGGTGCGGATCGTGTTCTCAGTCATGGCTCCAGGTTCGGGCGTGCGGCGCCCTGCGACATCGGGGGACGACCCTGGCTGGACCCGGATGTCGACCCTGGCGTGGCCCTAAGCTCATCAGTCATGGACGGTCCGAACGAACTGGCGGCCGAGTTGGATCGGGTCGGCTATCTTGCCGATGGCGGACTTGCCATCGCCGCTTTCCTGGCGGTGCGGATGGGCCGGCCGTTGTTCTGCGAAGGCGAGCCGGGGACCGGCAAGACGGCGCTGGCGCTGGCGTTGTCGCGGGCTCTCGAGTTGCCGTTGATCCGGTTGCAGTGCCACGAGGGAATCGACGCGTCGCAGGCACTGTACGACTGGGACTTTCCACGGCAGTTGCTGCATTTGCGTACGTTGGAGGCTTTGCCCGATCGCGACCTGGACGCGGACGCGGTGGAGGCTTCGCTGTACTCACCCCGGTTCCTGTTGGCAAGGCCGTTGTTGCGCGCGCTGCGTGAGGCGCCGTGCGTGCTGTTGGTGGACGAGGTCGACCGGGCCGACGACGAGTTCGAGGCGTTCCTGCTGGAGGTGTTGAGCGAGAACGCGGTGACCATTCCGGAGTTGGGCGAGGTGCGGGCGGCGCAACCGCCGTTGGTGGTGCTGACGTCCAACCGGACCAGGGAAGTCCACGACGCGTTGAAGCGGCGGTGCCTGTACCACTGGCTGGCACATCCCGATCTGGCACGCGAGGTCGCCATACTGCGCCGGAAGCTACCCGGCGTCGACGAGCGGCTGGCAACGCAGGTGTCCGGCGCGGTGCGCAAGCTGAGGGAGTTGGAGTTGCTGAAGCCGCCAGGGGTGGCCGAGGCACTGGACTGGGCGGAAGCATTGCTGGCACTGGGATGCGCAGAACTGGACGCGGAATCAGCGGCGGCGACCTTGGGTGCGGTGTTGAAGTATCGAGAGGACACGGAGCGGGTGGTGGCGGCGGGGCTGGATGCGCTGCTGGCCGGTTGAGTCGGGGACTCGGGGCACGGCAACGGACCACAGAGGTGGCCCGTCACCCAACCGCCGCCCAGCAACGCAACGGGCACCAACGCACCGCGCCAGCCGCACCAAGCCGGCAGAGAACCACAACAGACAGGCAAGCTTGGGTTTGCTTGATCACTTCCGCCTCACCACGACCGTTACGACGATGCGGAGATCGGAGTGAAGCAGAACCCAGAACCTTGAGGCCACCCCGAAACGCAGATGCCGGCCTGATGTCAGGGCAGCGTCGATCGGGAAGAGCGAAGGACTGGACAAGCGGGGTTGTGCTGGTGGATCGGGATAACCACGAAAGTTCGGGGTTCGGTCCGTTGGCTGGCTGGGTTGAGCTGGCCCTCCTGCGTTTGTTGCGTGGCAGACGGCGGTGAGGCTCGCCAGTCGACCCTGCGTACGTAGTTGATCGCCGGCGCGCTCGTGAACGTCGCTGTGTCCGTGTACGAGCCCTGGGGTCGGATGCGGTCCGAACCTGACGGAATGACCCAGGTTTTCGACCAAGTGGCACGTTCGGGGTAACAATGCGGTCATGGCAGGAGTCTCGGCGTCCGCGATCTCACCGCTGCCAGGGCTGGTCGGCTTCACGCACGCCCTGCGGCGTGCCGGCCTGCCCGCCGACCAGCATCGGACGTCCGCGTTCCTTGCCGCCGTCTCTTGTCTCGATCTTGCCGATCCTGCGAATCTCTACTGGGCCGGCCGTCTGACACTCTGTGCCCAGGCCGATGACCTGCCCAACTACGACGAGGCGTTCGCCGCCTGGTTCTCGCCGCGTTGGCGTCCGCCGTCTGGCGGGCGGGCTCAGCAGCGGCGGGCCAACGGGCAGTCGGCCGCCATGCCCAGCGGGAACGGGACGGCCACCGCCGCGCTTGGTTCCGCTCCTGCCATCGTCATTCGCGCGCCCAGCGAGGTCGAGATCCTCCGTCAACGTGACATCGGCAAGCTCACGCCGGCTGAGCAGGCTCATCTTGCCGAACTGTTCTCCCTGCTCAAGGCTCCGCCGCCGCGCCGGGTCGGACTCCGCCATCGGGCTTCGCGGCGTGGTGACCTCGATCCTCGGCGCACGCTGCGGGCCCTGCTCGCCAATGGTGGTGAACCGGTTCGGCTGCGTCGGCACCATCGTGCCGACCGGCCGCGTCGGGTTGTCCTGCTCGTCGACGTCTCCGGGTCGATGGCGCCCTACGCCGACGCCCTGCTCCGGTTCGCGCACGTCGTCACCCGCCGCGCTCCTGGCAGCACCGAGGTGTTCACGCTGGGCACCCGGCTGACTCGGGTGTCCCGGCAACTGCGGCTGCGCGACCCGGAAGAGGCGCTGGCCGCCGCGTCACGAGCGGTGCCGGACTTCGCCGGTGGCACCCGGCTGGGCGAGGGACTCCACGTCTTCCTCAACCGGTGGGGCCAGCGTGGGCTTGCCCGGCGGGCCGCCGTCGTGCTGTTCTCGGATGGCTGGGAGCGCGGTGATCCCACACTCCTGGCCGAGTCGCTCGCTCGGCTACATCGCCTCGCGCATGTCGTTGTCTGGGCGAACCCGCATGCCGGCCACGCCGATTACCGTCCGGTGCAGTCGGGAATCGCGGCGGCACTGCCGCACGTTGACAAGTTGGTAGCCGGTCACAGCCTGGCCGCCCTGGAAACCGTCCTTCGGGAGATCCACGATGCATGACGTGCTCGACGAGTTGTACCGGCGGTGGTCCGCGGGTGAGCGGGTCGCAGTGGGCACCGTGGTCGCGACCTTCCGGTCCGCGCCACGGGAACCCGGCTCGGCGATGCTGGTCGGCACGGACGGTGAGGTGACCGGCAGTGTTTCGGGGGGTTGCGTCGAGGGCGCTGTGTACGAACTGGCGACCGAGGTGATCGACAGCGGCCAACCGGTGCTCCAGCGCTACGGCGTGAGCGACGACGACGCCTTCGCGGTCGGCCTGACCTGCGGCGGCATCCTGGACGTGTACGTCGAGGCCATCGATCGCGAGAACTTCCCCGAGCTGTCCGACATCGTCGAATCCGTGCGGGACAAGCGGCCGGTCGCGGTGGCGCGGGTGATCGCGCATCCCGATCCGAGTTGGCTGGGGCGACGGCTGATCGTCTGGCCGGACAAGGTGGTCGGTGCCCTGGGCTCGCCTCGGGCGCACGACGCGATCACCGACGACGCTCGCGGCCTGCTCGCCACCGGTCGCAGCGCCACCCTGCACTACGGGCCGGACGGCCAGCGGCGCGGCGAGGGCATGTCCGTCTTCGTGAACTCCTTCGAGCCGCCGCCGCGCATGCTCGTGTTCGGCGCGATCGACTTCGCTTCGGCCATGGCGGGGCTCGGTTCCTACCTCGGTTACCAGGTCACCGTGTGCGACGCCCGTGCCGTGTTCGCTACGGCGACCCGGTTCCCGCAGGCGAACGAGGTGATCGTCGACTGGCCGCACCGCTATCTGGCCGCCGAGGCCGCGGCCGGCCGGATCGACAGTCGGACCGTCGTCACCGTGCTGACCCACGACCCGAAGTTCGACGTGCCGCTGCTGGACGTCGCGCTACGGCTGGACCTGGGCTACGTCGGCGCGATGGGGTCGCGCCGCACGCATGCCGACCGGCTGCGCCGACTGCGCGAGACCGGCCTGACCGAGTCGCAGATCGCCCGTCTCGCATCGCCGATCGGCCTCGATCTCGGCGCGCGGACCCCGCAGGAGACGGCCGTGTCCATCGCGGCGGAGATGATCGCGTTGCGGTGGGGTGGGCAGGGCACCCGGCTGACCGCGCTCAGCGGCCGCATTCACCGCGAACCAGCCTGAGTCGCCGCCTTTCCGGATTATTTCAGCTCCATCACACCGCACCTGCGGATTCGTCGACGGACGGGCTTGTGAGCCACCGGGCGAGAGAGCAGGGTATTCACGTGAGACGGATCACGGTGATCAACACCGGGCGATCCAGCGAGCCGGTCCGGCATTGGAGGGCCCATGCGCATCACCGTCCATGTTGACGGAACGACCTACACCGACGATGTCGAACCACGCCTGCTGCTGGTGCACTACCTGCGCGAGAAGCTCGGCAAGGTGGGCACGGTGATCGGTTGCGACACCAGCAATTGCGGGGCGTGCACCGTGCACCTCAACGGGCACAGCGTGAAGTCCTGCTCGGTACTCGCCGTGCAGGCCGACGGCGCCGAGGTCACGACGATCGAGGGCATCGCGCGGGACGGCAAGCTGCATCCGGTGCAGCAGGCGTTCCACGACAATCACGCGCTACAGTGCGGTTTCTGCACGCCCGGCATGATCATGCAGTCGATCGATCTGCTGGCCGACCATCCGGATCCGGACGAATCGGAGATCCGGCACGGCATCGAGGGCAACCTGTGCCGCTGCACCGGTTACCAGAACATCGTCCGCGCGGTTCGCCAGGCCGCCGACCAGATGCGCCCCGGCGCCGGTCCGGACGCCGAACGCATCGACGCGCGCACGCAACAGCCCGTCGGTGGTGAGTGATGACGGCGACCGCCGAATCTGGCCAGGAGGTCGGCCGCGCCCGGCTGCGCAAGGAGGACGCGCGGCTGATCACCGGCCGCACGCGCTACACCGACAACCTCTCGCTCAACGGCATGCTGCACATGGCCCTGGTCCGCAGCCCGGTCGCGCACGCCACGATCACCAACATCGACACGTCGGCCGCGAGGTCGATGTCCGGCGTGCTGGCCGTGTGGACCGGCGCAGACCTGGCCGACGAGCAGGGCAGCCTGCCGTGTGCCTGGGTCGTCACGCCGGACATGAAGGCCCCGCCCGCGCCGTCGCTGGCCACCGACACCGTGCACTTCGCGGGTGAGGCCGTCGCCGTCGTCATCGCGCGCACCGCGTACGAGGCCGCCGACGCCGCTGCTGTAGTCGACGTCGACTACAGCGAACTGCCGGTCGTGCTGGACATGCCGGCCGCCGTGGCGGACGGCGCCGATCTCGTGCATCCCGATCTGGGCACGAACATCTCGGCAGTGTGGGCGTTCGACTCCGGCGAGGCCGGCACCGGCGGTGACGTCGACGAGGCCATCGCGGGCGCCGAGGTGCTGATCGAGCGGACCTACCGCCAGCAGCGGCTGGTGCCGGCGTTCATGGAGCCGCGCTCCGTCCTCGTCGACCCGACCGGCGAGCAGTACACGATGTGGTCGGCCACGCAGATCCCGCACATCCTGCGGCTGATGCTGGCGCTGACGCTGGGCGTGCCGGAACACAAGGTGCGGGTGATCGCACCGGACGTCGGCGGCGGTTTCGGTGGCAAGCTCCAGGTCACGCCGGAGGAGGTCGTCACGTTCCTGGCGGCGCGCCGGCTGGGCAAACCGGTCAAGTACACCGAGTCGCGCACCGAGAGCGTGCAGTCCGCGCACCACGGCCGTGACCAGATCCAGAAGCTGACGCTGGCGGCCCGCCGTGACGGCACGGTCACCGGCCTGAAGGTGGAACTGCTCGCCGACATGGGTGCCTACCTGCGGCTGATCACGCCGGGCGTGCCGCTGCTCGGCGCGTTCATGTACAACTCGATCTACAAGTTCCCGGCCTACAAGTTCGTGTGTACCAACGTGTTCACGAACAAGACCCCGACGGACGCCTACCGTGGCGCCGGCCGGCCGGAGGCCACGTTCGCCATCGAACGGCTGATGGACGAACTGGCCTGCGAACTGGACATGGACCCGATGGCGGTGCGCGAGAGGAACTGGATCAAGCACGAGGAGTTCCCGTTCAGCACGGTCTGCGGCCTTGTCTACGACAGCGGCAACTACGAGGCCGCCACGTCGAAGGCCATGGAGATGTTCGGCTACGACGCGCTGCGGGCCGAGCAGGCACGGCGGCGGGCCGAGAACGATCCGGTGCAACTGGGCATCGGCATCTCCACGTTCACCGAGATGTGCGGCATCGCGCCGTCCAGGGTGCTCGGCGCGCTGAACTTCGGTTCCGGCGGCTGGGAACACGCGGCGATCCGGATGCTGCCGTCGGGCAAGGTCGAGGTCGTCACCGGATCGTCGGCGCACGGCCAGGGTCACGAGACCGCGTGGAGCCAGATCGTGGCCGACCAGCTCGGCGTGCCGTTCGAGGACGTCGAGGTACTGCACGGCGACACCCAGTCCGCGCCGAAGGGCATGGACACCTACGGGTCGCGTTCGCTGACGGTGGGCGCGATCGCGGTGGTCAAGGCGACCGAGAAGGTGATCGGCAAGGCCAAGACGGTCGCGGCGCACCTGCTGGAGTGCGCCGAGAGCGACCTGGACTTCGCCAACGGGTCGTTCACCGTGCGCGGCACCGAGACGTCCACCACGATCCAGGACGTCGCGCTGGCTGTGTTCATGTCGCACAACCTGCCGGACGGATTCGAGCCGTCGCTGGACTCGGACGCCACGTACGACCCGGAGAACTTCTCGTTCCCGCACGGCACCCACCTGTGCGCGACCGAGGTGGACACCGAGACCGGCCGGGTGCGGATTCGCTCGTACGTCTGCGTCGACGACATCGGCAAGGTCGTGAACCCGCTGATCGCGGACGGCCAGGTGCACGGCGGCCTCGCCCAGGGCATCGCGCAGGCCCTGTTCGAAGAAGCCGTGCACGACGAGGCCGGGACGCTCACCACGGCCACGTTCGCGGACTACCTGCTGCCATCGGCGGTCGACCTGCCCACGTTCGTGACCGACCGCACCGAGACACCGGCAACGACGAATCCGTTGGGCGTCAAGGGAGTCGGCGAGGCGGGCACCATCGCGTCCACGCCCGCCGTCGTGAACGCGATCGTCGACGCGGTGCGGCACCTCGGGGTGTCCGATATCGAGATGCCCTGTAGTCCGCAACGTGTGTGGCGGGCGATCCAAGCGGCCAGCAACGGAGGTGCCGAGTGATTCCCGCCGGTTTCGACTACACCGCGCCGTCCACAGTGGACGAAGCGGTCCGCGCGCTCGCTGCGGCCGGTGAGGACGCCAAGGTGCTCGGCGGCGGACAGAGCCTGCTCCCGGTGCTGCGGGCACGCCTCGCGGCGCCGACCGTCGTGGTCGACATCGGCAGGATCGCCGAACTGCGCGGCGTCCGCGATGCCGGCGACCACCTGGTGATCGGCGCCATGACCACGCACTACGACGTGCAGCGTGACCCGCTGGTCCGCGAGCACGCCGCGCTGCTGGCCATGGCCACCGACACGGTCGCCGACCCGCAGATCCGGCATCGGGGCACGTTCGGCGGCGCGATCGCGCACGCCGACCCGGCCGGTGACCTGCTCGCACCCGCTCTGGCACTGGACACCGAGATGGTGATCGCCGGTCCGAACGGGCGGCGCACGGTCACGGCCGTCGACTTCTTCGTGGACTTCTTCACGACCGCACTGGCGGCGGACGAGCTCCTGGTCGAGGTCAACGTGCCCAAGTACACCGGGTGGGGCGCGCACTACGAGAAGTTCAACCGGGTGGCCCAGGCATGGTCCATCGTCGCGGTCGCGGCGGCGGTCCGGGTGGTCGACGGCGTGTTCGCCGAGGCGAGGGTCGGGTTGACCAACATGGGCGCCGTACCGATCCGTGCCGTCGCGGTGGAACAGGCACTGGTCGGCCAGCCGGCCACGACGGACGCGATCCGGCTCGCAGCGACGCACGCCGCCGACGGCACCAACCCGACCAGTGACAACAGCTCGGACGCGGATTTCCGGCGGCACCTGGCAACCGTGCTGACCTCACGCGCAGTGCTCGCCGCCGCCAACTGAGACCGTGCGGATGGGGCCGAAGACGTACGTCGGCCCCGTCCGCACGACTATGTTGGTGTCACGCAACGAGCGAGGAGGCCAGCCGTGCGGTTGGAACACCAGTTCTCCGTGCCGGCGCCGCCCGAGGCCGTGTGGGCGGCGGTGATCGATCCGGAACGCGTGGCACCGTGCATGCCCGGCGCGACGCTGACCGAGGTCGACGGAGCCGAGTTCAGCGGTGGCGTCAAGGTCAAGGTGGGTCCGGTTTCCTTGTTGTACAAGGGTTCCGGCCAGTTCCTCGAAACCGACGAGCAGGCAAGGCGGGTGGTGATCAAGGCTGCCGGCAAGGATTCCCGTGGCAACGGCACCGCGTCGGCGACGGTCACCGTCACGCTGGCCGAAGAGGACGGCGCCACCTTGGGGACGGTCGTCACCGACCTGACCATCACCGGCAAGCCGGCCCAGTTCGGCCGGGGCATGATCGTCGAGGTCGGCGGCAAGATCCTGGACACGTTCGCCACCTGCCTCGCCGAGAAGCTGAACACCACCGGCGAAGCCGCGCCCGCTGCCAGCGAGGCCGCTGCTGCCGAGGTCGTCGCTGCTGAGGTCGTCGCCGCTCCGGCCAAACGACGCACGCGCGCCAAGGTCACCGAGCCACCCCCCGACACCACCAACGGCGTGGCAACCGAAAGCGAAGCGGCGGCCGACGGCGCGGACGAGCCGCCCCCGCCGGTCCAGCCGAAACCGGCCACCCGCCGCCGCACCACGACCTCGAAGGCCACGACGCGCTCCAAGACCACATCGGTCGCGGCCACCGACGACGCGGCAGCAGAACCGGCACCAGAACCGGCACCGGCACCAGAACCGGCACCGGCACCCGCACCGGCACCAGAACCAGCACTGGCACTGGCACCGGAACCCGCCTCCGTCAACGGCGCCGTGTCCGCCACGGAAGAGGAGCCGGCCGCACCCCGGCTCCAGTTGGTCGAGCCGCCGCCGGCCGAACCGGCACCGCGCAACGTGCCGGCACCGGCCGAGACCGAGGCGATCGACCTGCTCGACTACGCGGGTCCGTCCATCGCGAAACGCCTGATCCCGGCGGTGATCGGCCTGATCGTGCTGTTCCTGGTGATCCGCCGCCTACGCCGCGGCTAGCCCAGTTCGGCCACCCGCCGCAGCCGATCGCGCCAGCGGTCGGTGGTCTCGGCGTCGGCGGTGGCCGTGACGGGCTCGGGCGCACTGCGGGGGACCGGTAGCCAGCCGTCGACCGGCTGGTACGGCGTCGCGACCACGTCCGCGTCCAGCAGCGACACGGTGCCGAGGCCGCACGCGAAGTCCAACGACGGCAACGCACCCGCCAACGCCAGTCCGGCCGCCAGGCCGACACTCGTCTCCACCGCCGACGACACCACGCACGGCAACCCGCACGCCTGCGCGATCGCCAGTGCCCGCCGCACCCCGCCCAGGGGCGCCACCTTGATCACCGCGATGTCCGCCGCGCCCGCCAGCGCGACCCGCATCGGGTCGTCGGCCCGTCGGATCGACTCGTCCGCCGCGATCCGCACGTTCACCCGCCGCCGCACCTCGGCCAGTTCCGCCACGCTCGGGCACGGCTGCTCGACGTACTCCAGACCGCCTGCGGCGTGGTCCAGCACCCGGATCGCCGCCACGGCCGCGGCCACGTCCCACGCGCCGTTGGCGTCCACCCGAATCCGTCCGCCGGGGCCGAGTGCGTCCCGGACGGCCGCGACCCGCTCCGCGTCATCGCCCAGCGGCATTCCCGGATCGGCCACCTTCACCTTCGCCGTGCCGCAGCCCGACCGCGCCACCAGGTCGTACGCCCGTTCCGGCGACACGACCGGCACCGTGCAGTTGATCGGTATCCGGTCCCGGAGCGGCGCCGGCCACCCCTCCGTCGCCGACTCGACCGCCGACGCCAGCCACGGCACGCATTCGCGGTCGTCGTAGTCGAGGAACGGGCTGAACTCGCCCCAGCCGGCCGGGCCGCGCAGCAGCACGCCCTCGCGGACCGTGATGCCGCGGAAGCGGGTCCGCATCGGCAGTGCGTAGACGAGCGCGGTCGCCAGGTCCATGTGAGATATCTTCGCAGGCCATTTTGTCGGGCATGAAAACACCCGATCGGTGTGCCGGAAAACGGCACACCGATCGGGTGAGAATACTGTCAGGCGGCCGGCGGTGTGACCGGCGGCGCGGGAACGGTAGGCACATCCAGGTTCACCGGAAGGCACGTGTCGGTATTGATCGCGGTGATCGCCGTCGCGAGATCGGTGGCCGCTTTCGCCATCGCGGTCGCGTCCGGCGGTGTCGTGGTGGCCGCGGAGATCTGGCCCAGCGTCGCCGACATCAGTGCCACCGTGTCGGCCGCGCAGTTGGTCGCGTCCTGGGGCCTTGCCGGCGCTGCGGCCGGCGGGGCGGGAGGCGGCGTTGCCGCTGGCGGGGACGACGGCAGTGCCGGCAGGCAACCGGCGCTCTGAGCTGCACTGACGGCGTTGAACACGTCGCCGGCCGCCTGGCTGAGCGCGGTCGCGTCGGGCGGTGTCGCCGACAGTGCCGTGCCCAGGTTCGTCACCGCTGTCGCCAGATCCGTCACCTGCTGCGTGTCGCTGGTACACGCTGGTGCCGGCGGATTGTCGAATCCGGCCGCGTACGCGGCCGTCGGCAGAACGACGGTGCCGGCCAGGGTCATGGCCAGTGGTAGGTAGACGAGCCACCTGCGGGACATGAAATCCTCCTCACGATTCGAAAATTCGATCGGAAAGAATTGCGAGCAGATGGTAAGCATGGTGACCTGGTCACGCGCTGGCTGGAATGTCGAATTCACTCGGTCGATAATCGATTGGGCAACCCACCGTGACCGGGATTTCCACCAATACGTGTGGATCGTGCGCCGAGCCACGCATGGCCGCGGTGGGCTGACTGGCCGCGATGATCACGTTCGGGGTACCCGACCGGTGGACGGCGGTGACGGTTGGTGGCCGGTGTGCGCCCGGTAACGTCACGGGCATGGACAGTGTGCGGATGATCGAGGACTGGCCGGTCGAGCGGGCGGCGACCGCCGTCGTCGCGGCCGACGGCGCCGTGCTCGGCGCGCATGGCCCGCAGGACCAGCGGTTCGGGCTGGCGTCCGTGACGAAACTGCTGACCGCCTACGCCACACTGATCGCGGTGGAGGAGGGCGCGATCGAGTGGGACCAGCCGGCCGGCCCGGCCGGATCGACCGTCAGACACCTGATCGCCCACACGTCCGGGCTCGCCTTCAACGAGCACAAGGTGGTCGCGCCACCCGGTGATCGCCGGCTCTACTCGAACGCCGGTTTCGAGGTGCTCGCCGACACCATCGAGGCGGCGTCCGGCATCGCGTTCCCGGACTACCTGTCCGACGCCGTACTGCGGCCGCTCGGCATGACGTCGTCGAACCTTGCGGGCTCGGCCGGTTCCGGTGCGGTGTCGACGGCTGCCGACCTGGTGCGGTTCGCCGCCGAGTTGCGGGCCCCCAAGCTGATCGCGCCGGAAACGATGGCGGCCGCGACCACCGTGGCATTCCCCGGACTGACCGGCGTGCTGCCCGGCCTCGGCCACCAGCGCCCCAACGACTGGGGGCTCGGCTTCGAACTGCGCGACCACAAGAGTCCACATTGGACCGGAGCACGGAACTCGCCGGCCACGTTCGGCCATTTCGGCCAGTCGGGCACGTTCCTGTGGGTCGATCCGGTCGCCGGCGTCGCCTGCGTCGTGCTGACCGACCGGACCTTCGGCGAGTGGGCCAAGAAAGCCTGGCCCGCCTACGCCGACGCGGTACTGGCCGAACTGGACCGCTAGTCGACCGGACCGCTAGTCGACCTCGGGGATGGCGGGGCCGAGCAGGTCGTCGGCGTCCATGATGGTGTACGCGTAGCCCTGTTCGGCCAGGAAACGCTGCCGGTGCGCCGCGTAGTCGGTGTCCAGAGTGTCCCGTGACACCACGGAGTAGAAGTGCGCCTGGCGCCCGTCGCCCTTCGGGCGCAGCAGCCGGCCGAGCCGTTGCGCCTCCTCCTGGCGGGAGCCGAACGTGCCGGAGACCTGGATCGCGACCGACGCCTCCGGCAGGTCGATCGAGAAGTTCGCGACCTTCGACACCACCAGCGTCCGCAGCTCCCCGCGCCGGAAGGCGTCGAACAGCTTCTCGCGCTCCGTGTTGCGCGTCGACCCCTCCACGATCGGCGCGTCGAGTGCCTCGCCGAGTTCGTGGAGCTGGTCGAGGTACGCGCCGATCACCAGGGTCGGCTCGCCTTCGTGCCGGTCCAGGATGGACCGCACCACCGGCAGTTTCGTGTGCGCGGTCGAGCAGATCCGGTAGCGCTCCTCGGGTTCGGCCACCGCGTAGGTGAGGCGTTCGGCCTCGGTCATGGTGACCCGGACCTCGACGCATTCCGCGGGCGCGATCCAGCCCTGCGCCTCGATGTCGCGCCACGGCACGTCGTAGCGCTTCGGGCCGATCAGCGAGAACACGTCGCCCTCCTGGCCGTCCTCGCGCACCAGCGTCGCGGTCAGGCCGAGACGGCGGCGGGACTGCAGGTCGGCCGTCATGCGGAAGACCGGGGCCGGCAGCAGGTGGACCTCGTCGTAGATGATCAGGCCCCAGTCGCGCGAGTCGAACAGTTCGAGGTGCCGGTACTCGCCCTTGGTCCTGCGGGTGATCACCTGGTAGGTGGCGATCGTGACCGGCCGGACCTCCTTGCGTTCGCCCGAGTACTCGCCGATCTCCTCCTCGGTCAGCGACGTCCGCGCGACCAGTTCACGCTTCCACTGCCGGCCGGCCACCGTGTTCGTGACCAGGATCAGCGTCGTCGCCTCGGCCAGCGCCATCGCGGCGGCGCCGACCAGCGTCTTGCCGGCGCCACACGGCAGTACGACGACGCCGGAACCGCCGGCCCAGAAGGCTTCCGCCGCCCTGCGCTGGTAGTCGCGCAACGTCCAGTCGGCCTCGTCGAGCGCGATGTCGTGGTGTTCGCCGTCGACGTAGCCTGCGAGGTCCTCGGCCGGCCAGCCCGCCTTGAGCAGGACCTGCTTCAGCCGGCCGCGTTCACTCGGATGGACGATGACCGTGTCCGCGTCGATCCGGTCGCCCAGCATCGGGCCGATCTTCTTGTTGCGCAGCACCTCTTCCAGCACGGCACGGTCGGTCGTCGCCATCACCAGGCCGTGTACCGGGTTGTTGACCAGCGTCAACCGCCCGAAGCGGGCCATCGTGTCGACGACGTCGATCAGCAGCGGCTGCGGCACCGGGTAGCGCGAGTAGCGCACCAGCGTGTCGACCACCTGCTCCGCGTCGTGCCCCGCGGCACGCGCGTTCCACAGGGCCAACGGCGTGACCCGGTAGGTGTGCACGTGCTCGGGCGCCCGCTCCAACTCGGCGAACGGCGCGATCGCGGTACGCGTCTCGTCCGCGAGCGGGTGGTCGACCTCCAGTAGCAGGGTCTTGTCGGACTGAACGATCAGTGGTCCGTCGGACACGTTGTGTTCCCTCCCGATGACGGCTCACCCACCAGTGTGCCAACACCGGGCCGGGAGGGTGCGGTCGGTGCTACCGCGGTGTTGTGTTAGTGGCGGAGCAGCCGGGCCACCTCGCTGCGCAGCCGGACGAACTCGACCGACGCCCGCGTGATGATCTGGTCACGCTCGCGGGGCAGGTCCACCTTGAGGGTGTCCACCACCGTCGTCGGCGCCGTCGACAGCACCAGCACCCGGTCGCCGAGGTAGACGCTCTCGTCGATGTCGTGCGTGACCAGCAGGATCGTCATCTCCTGCTCGGCCCGCACCCGCAGCACCAGGTCCTCCAGCTCGGCCCTCGTCTGCGCGTCCACCGACGCGAACGGCTCGTCCATCAGCAGCAGCGCCGGCCGGTACGCCAACGCCCGCGCGATGGCCACCCGCTGCTGCATCCCGCCGGAGAGCTGCCACGGGTGCTTGCGGGCCACGTGCGCCAGGCCGACCGACTCCAGCGCGTCGGCGGCACGCCGGTGCCGCTCCGCACGTGGCACCCCCGCGCTGCGCAGCGGGAACTCGACGTTCTTCGCCACGTTCAGCCAGGGGAACAGCGAGCGGCTGTAGTCCTGGAACACCACGGCCAGCTCACCCGGCACGTCCCTGACCTGCTTGCCGTGCAGGTGGATCTCGCCCTTGGTGATCCGGTGCAGCCCGGCGACCGACTTGAGCAGCGTCGACTTGCCGCACCCCGACGGCCCGACGACGCACACGATCTCGCCCTCGTCGACCCGGAAGTTCACATCGTCGAGCGCCACGTGCGCACGCGTGCCAGCACCGTAGGTGTGGCCTAGTTCGATCACGTCCAGCATGGCCGGTTCATCCTTCCAGCAGGCGGGTGGAACTGTGGTGCCACGCCAACGCCCTGTCCTCGACAGCGACCAGCAGGCGGTTGAGCAGGAAACCCATGAGGGCCACGACGGCGATGCCGGCCCACATGGCGCGGTAGTCGAAGGTGTCCTCGGCGCTGGTGATCCGGTAGCCGAGGCCGTCCGGGCTGCCGACCAGTTCGGACACCACCATCAGGATCAGCGCGAACGCCAGGTTGATCCGCAGCCCGGCGAAGATCTTCGGGGACGCCGCCGGCAGCACGACGGACCAGACCCAGCGCAGCCGCCCGATCCGGTAGGCCCGTGCCGTGTCCCGCTTGACCGGGTCGACCGACCTGGCGCCGTCCACGGAGTTGAGCAGCACCGGCCAGATCGAGCCGAAGATGATGGTCGCGAGCTGCATCGGGTTGCCGATGTGGAAGAGAATGAGGAACACCGGTACCAGCATCACCGGCGGTACCGCCCGCATGAACGCGAGCACGGCGCTCGTGTAGTCGGCCAGCCACGGCACCAGGCCGATCGCGATGCCCAGCACGATGCCGGCGACGCTCGCGATGGCCCAGCCCTCGGCCAGCCGGCCGACGCTGGGCAGGATGTCCGCATCGACGGCGCTGGTGATGAACAGGTGGCTGGCCGGCCCGCTCAGCCAGAGTTCGCGGACCTCCGTCGCGATGGCCAGCGGTGTCGGGAACACCGTCCTCGCCGCGACGGTCGCCGCCCACTGCCAGATCAGCACGAAGATCACGAAGATCAGCCAGCGCTGCGCGAACGCGGCGATCTTGCTGTTCGCGAACATCACGCCCCCTCCCTGACCCACGAGAACCACCGGTTCTGCGCACCCTGCAGCAGGCTGTTGACGACGCAGCCGAGGATGCCGGCGATGACGACGCCGCCGATCACCATCGGCATGTCACCGCTCTGCTCGCCGTTGAGCACGACGTAGGAGCCGAAGCCGATGCCGGAGTTGTCGATGAACTCGGTGCTCACGGTGACCACCAGCGAGATGGCGGCCGACATCCGGATGCCGGTCAGCGCGAACGGCGCGATGTAGGGCAGCCGGACCGCGAGCATCGTGCGCAGGCGGCCGGTCCGGAACGCCCTTGCCGTGTCCACGAACAGCGGATCGACCTCGCGCAGGCCGTAGATGACGTTGAAGAGGATCGGCCAGATCGACGCGAACGTCGCCAGGATGATCTTGATCTGGGCACCGTCACCGAACGCGGTCAGTACCAGCGGGATCAGCGTGACGGTGGGAATGGGCCGCAGCAGGTCGACGACGGCACTGGTGGCCGAGCGCAGCACCGGCATGCTGCCCAGCAGCAGGCCCAACGGCACCGCGATCGCGGTCGCCGCCGAGATGGCGATCAGCCACGCCAGCACGGTGGCGACGAAGTCGACGCGGAACTCGGGCGTCCCGAAGAGCTGGCCGATCCGCTGTGCCACCTCGATCGGCCCTGGGATGAACGTCGGGTCGATCCACCCCAACTGGTCCGCGAGTTGCCACAGGCCGAGGCAGACCAGCGCACCGATCAGGCCACGGACGGATTTACTCATCCTGTCCTCGCGTTCGGTCGGTCAGTTCGAGTACTGACTCATCAGCCGCGCAGGCCCGGCCGCAGTTCGGCCGGGCCCAGACGCGAACGGTGTGCCTGACTACTGGGCCGGCGGCGTCGCGACCACCATCGACGAGACGTCGAGGTGGTTCTGCAGCAGGCCGTAGGTCTGCATCAGGTCGGCCACCCGCTGCAACCGCTTGGCGTCCAGCGACGTCGGGTACAGCGGCAGGTTCAGCAGCGCCGCCGTCTGCTTGTCGATCGTGGTGAACGTCGGGATGGTCTGCTCGACCAGCTTCCGGCTGGCTGCCGCGTCGGCGGCACCCTTCTCCACCGCCCGCGCGAACGCGGCGACCGTCTTCGGGTTCTGCTGCGCGAACTTCGCGGTCGAGAAGAAGCCGGCGATCGGCAGGTTGGCGGCCGGGCCGGGGCCGAAGAGGTCGACGACCGGCCGGGCGCCGATCTTCTCCGCGGTCAGGGTCTTGAACGGCTCGAGCTGGATGGCCGCGTCGACGGTGTGGTTGGCCAGCGCCGCCTCGGTGTCCGGGTGGTGCACGACGACGATCTTGACCTTGCTGATGTCGACGCTGTTGGCCTGCAGGATCGCCTTCAGCGCCAGGAAGGGCACGTCGGACAGCGCGTTGGTGGAGATCGTGTGGCCGGGCAGGTCCTGCATCGTGTGGATGGGCGAACCGGGGTAGGTGGTCAGCTCCATCGTGCCGGCCTGGCCCTCGGACGAGTCGGCGACGATCTTGAAGTTGTTCGTCTTGTTCGCCTGTGCCGCGAACAGGGTGGCCCAGTTGCTCTGGCCGATGTCGACCGTGCCCGAGTCGACGTCCGGCACGGCCACCGTGCCGGACACGATGATCTTGATCTTGACGTTCAGACCTTCGGCCTTGAAGTAGCCCTTCTGCAGCGCGATCTCGATCGGTACCGAGTCGGTGACAGCGAGGATGCCGATCGTCAGGTTCGGGTGCTCGACCGGGCCGGAGCCCGTCGTGCTGTTCGACGAGGAGCTACTCGAGCCGTTGAGCAGGCTGCAGCTCGTTGCCAGCAGCAGCGATGAGCCGATCAGTGCGGCCGCGCCGACCATGCGGAGGCGACGGCCTCTGCGCTGGCCGGCCGGCGTCCGGAAGTTGGCACTGGGGCGGAGCGCCATAGCGATATGTCCTTTTCGGGTGACGTGACGACGGCTTGCCGTGATGGAACGGTTGCGGTCGCAACCGGTTACTGAGTGTGTCGGGGCGTGCGTCTGGGGCGGGTCAATTCTGGACAATTTCGGGACATTGGTCCGGACCGGTGCGACCCGCATCAGCGATGTCGTCGACCGGACCGAGCCGAGTTCGCCAGCAAACCGTCTGGAACGGAACCTCGATGACTTCCCGCCCGGTCAGGTCAGGGTGCTTGGCGATGTATTCGTACGAGCTGTCGTAGAGGCGGGCGCGGTCGGATTCGGACATCGCCAGGACGGCGCTGTACGTACCCAGCAAAGCGACCAGGTCGTGCGGGCTCATCCGACGTGTCCACCTGAACACCTGCCGTTGCGGCGACGTGAAACCGGTGTTCTCAGGCAGGGTAAACGCGCCGGGCCGGCGCAACGGGTGGTGAACGCCGTCGAGGACCCCGTACAGGTCCGCCATCCATGGCACGCTGGCGTCCCTCGTGTTCCAGGACACCGCAAGGCGGCCACCCGGCCGCAGTACACGGACTATTTCCCGGCATGCCGTTGCCGGGTCGAACCAATGCCATGCGTCGGCCGAGAAAACCGCGTCGACACTGCCGTCGGGCACGGGTATCTTCTCGGCCGAACCCGCTAATGGGATAAGGTCGGGCGACGATTTCGCGAAAACCTCGCGCATGCGATCGTCCGGCTCTACTGGATACAGTTCCGGGATGCGCCCGGCCAGTTTTCGTGAGAAGATTCCGGTGCCGGCGCCGAGTTCCACCGCATTGCGGATTCCGTCGCCGACCAGCCAGTCCACCGCGGCCTCCGGCGCACCGGCGCGCAGTCGGTCGTATTCCGTCGCGGCAGAGCCGAAAGTGTGCGCGAGTTCGTTTCCTCGCAGTGCCATGGACCCTGGTCCTCGCCGTTAGGTTTGTCGTCCGTGTCGCTGTGGGTAACTCTGGAGTGCCTGGTGCCCGAAGCGTCAACTGTCAACGGTTCGTGCCACTCAAGCCTCCTGTCTGATGACACCCAACGGGATCAGGAGCCTACCATCGGTACACAAGTGGACCCATTGGCTTAATTTGTTCGGCTGTTCGGAGGATTCAGCTCCGCCGACGGTGGTGAACGCCTGGTCACGGTGTGTACGACCGGATCAGGGTGACTCCGGTCCGGCATTCACTGTTCGTGCATGAACATGTTGTTAACAATCTTTTCAGTTCGGCGATGAAACGAAACCTCGTGACCAGCCCGAGATCGGCGCCCCCGCGAAGACGGGATGACGTGCGGCTAACGACCGGCTGATCACGCGTGCCGCACGCATGGTGAGCCACTGGATCGGTGTTGGGACAGGTTCGGTCGTGCCGGGGTATACCAGCGCGATTACCGGTCCGGCGGGTGTATCCGGCGGGTGGTCGAGGCGATACCGAGAGTTCGGATGATCGCGGCAAAACACGGGTGGGCATCGGTTGCGGAGAGTGAGTCAGGCACTGGGCATGCCAACGGGAGTGGCTTCTTTGGAGTGAAGGTGCCATGCTCTCCCGGTCGACTGACACTGAACGTGTCCACTCGTGCGGATTTAGGCCCCAGCGGGCTGACATTGCAGGTGACATTCGATACCTTCTTGTGCGCGCGAGTCGGGGGCCTCGGAGCTGCCTGGGCTACGAAGGTCGTTGCGGAGAGGTGACCAGGTGAGGGAGTGACCAGATGAGCTGGGCCGTTCGCGCCGCGGCGGTTGTCGGCACGATTGTCGACACCAGGTGCGAAACAGACTTTCCGGTCCTGGCCACGGTACCTTTCGCCCGTGTGCCCCGTGTCGGCCCACCCAGAGCTGTCATGGTTTCTTTGGCGGTACCGCCGGACACCCCGGCGCAGCCGTCGCGACCACGAGCCAGATCGCGCTCGCGTGCCGGTTCCTGTCCGGTTCGTCCGGTAGCGTTGATGCGGGAGTGTGCTAGGCGTGCCAGGTAACCCTCGGCAGGACGTGAATCCCACGTCCGCACAGGCCGGCCGTAGGCCCTACGTCGGCGACCAGAACGGTGCCGCGCATTCCAGCGCCGCGCAGTTCGGCGCGACGCCGATGAGCGCGGAAGAGCGCGATGCCAGGGCTGGGCTGCGGCCCAGCGGCCGGTGGCGCCTGCGCAACTGGCGGTTGCGCTGGAAACTGCTGATCGTCCTGCTCGTTCCGCTGGTCACGGCGCTCGCCCTCGGCGCGCTGCGGGTCACCACCCAGCTCCAGAACGCGGGCGTCTTCGACAAGATCAACCAGCAGCTCACGCTGGCCAGCTCGCTGTCGGACGTGATGGACAGCCTGCAGCGCGAGCGCGAGCAGATCACGCTGTTCGTGACGTCGGGCGGCGGCTCCGGCAGCCCGCCGGGTGGCGCGGCGACGGCCCAGGTGGACGCGGCCGTCGACTCGTTCCGCCAGCTCGCCGCGAGCGACACCAACCTCGACGCCACCACGCAGCAGGCCGTCTCCGACTCGCTCAACTCGCTCGCCGACCTCAGCGCGCTGAGGGCGTTCTCGAGCGGGTCGAAGTTCCCCGAGGTCGACGTGCTCGGCGGCTACAACCAGATCCTCGACTCGCTGCTGCAGAGCAGCCAGTTGCTGATCTCGGGCGCGCCGGACCAGCAGGTGAACGTGCTGGCCAGCGGCCTGTTCGACCTCCGGCAGGCCAAGGAGGAGTTCACCAGGTCCAACGCCATCCTGATGATGACGGTGACCCAGGTGAAGAACCCGGACGGCACCCTGTCCAACGGCTGGGTCTTCCTGCCGGGCACCGAGGACCAGCTCAACGCGGCCACCGCCGAGTACGGCGCCGCGGTCAACTCGTTCAACAGCACCGCGTCCACCGCCGACCGCCAGATGTTCCTGGACACGGTGACCGGTCCCGAGGTGGACAGCAGGGCCAACCTGCTCACCCTGATCCAGATCCGCGCCGACGCGAACGAGGGCCCACCGGGGCAGGGCCAGGAGAACGTCCAGCCGACCACGGTCCAGGACGCCGGTGACGGCGCCGCCGGCCTGCTGCGTAACGCAGAGCTCAACATGAACACCGAGCTCAAGACGCAGACCAACAACCTGGCGTCGGCCGCCAAGACGCAGGCGTTCCAGGACGGTGGCATCCTCGCCGGTGCACTGCTGATCGCGTTCCTGGTGACCCTGATGGTGGCCCGCTCGCTGGTCCAGTCGCTGCGGCGGCTGCGGTCCGGCGCGCTGGAGGTCGCCCGCACCAAGCTGCCCCAGTCGGTACAGCGAATCCTGGCCGACCCGGACCCGATCAAGGCGTCCAACCAGGCGGTGGAACCGGTACCTGTGTTCACCGCCGACGAGATCGGCGAGGTCGCCCGCTCGTTCGACGTCGTGCACGGCCAGGCCGTCCGGCTCGCCGCCGAACAGGCCGTGCTGCGCGACAACGTCAACGCGATCTTCATCAACCTGTCCCGCCGCAGCCAGGCGCTGGTGGAACGCCAGCTCGCCCTGATCGACCGGCTGGAGAAGGACGAGCAGGACCCCGACCAGCTCGCCAACCTGTTCGAACTGGACCACCTCGCCACCCGTATGCGGCGTAACTCCGAGTCGCTGCTGGTGCTCTCCGGTAGCGGCCTCGCCAAGCGGATGAGCCGGCCGGTGCCGATCGGCGAGCTCGTCGGCGCCGCCGTGTCCGAGGTCGAGCAGTACGCCAGGATCGACGTCGGCGCCCCGCCGGCCGCATCGGTGCTCGGTCGGGTCGTCAACGACCTCATCCACCTGGTCGCCGAGCTGCTGGACAACGCGACGTCGTACTCCGAGCCGAACACCCGCGTCAGTGTCCGGATCGCGCGGACCAGGTCGCGGGAACTGGCCATCCAGATCACCGACCGCGGGGTCGGCATGAGCGACGACGACGTCCGGCTGGCCAACGAACGGCTGGCCAACCCGCCGGACATCGACGTCGGCGTGACCCGGCGGATGGGCCTGTACGTGGTCGCGCGGCTGGCCCTCCGGCACAGCATCCGCGTCAAGCTGCGCGCCAACGAGGACATCGACGGCGGCACCGTCGCGCTGATCGTGATCCCGGAGGACCTGGTCCACCGCCCCGGCGAGGACCATGTCGGCCCGCTGGGCACCGGCGACAAGATGACGCCGGCCCCGCAGCCGGGCATCGTGGACACGTTCCCGCCGGTCGGCGCACCGATGCCGATCCAGGTCGACAGCGAACTCGCCGGCGCGGCAACGGCGGCCGCCGGCATCGCGGGCGCGTTCGGGCTGGCATCGGCGCGAGCGGCACGGGACGACGCGGCAGCGGCGGCCACCATCAGCGGTGTCGGGCGGATACCGTCGCTCGGCGCCCCGTCCGGGGTCGAGGAATCCGGCGTGCTCGAGCCGGCGACGTCGTTCTGGGCGAGCGACTTCGAACCGTCCGGCAAGCTGGACATCACAGCGGAACAGGAGCCGGTCGGGGCCGACGGCCGTCCGACCGCCAGCAGCGCGGCGTCGCTGTGGGAGGCCCACACCACTGTCCACGATCTGTCCACCGACACAACCGGTGAGCAGCCGTGGCCGACACCGATACCGACCCAGGCCGCCACGCGGCCCGAGGTGGACGCGCCGACCGAACGGCTCCCGATCTACGAGGCCGTGCTGTCGCAGTGGTTCCGGGCCGACGAGGCCGGTGGCGGCGCGCACGGCGCCAACGGCGCCAACGGCCACGAGAACGGCAGTGCCAACGGCAACGGCAACACCAACGGCAACACCAACGGCTACGAGAACGGCAGCGGCACCGTCGTCGCGCCCGAACCGCCCGTCCACGTCCCGCCCGAGAAGCAGGACCCGATCGGCCCGCTGCCGACCAGGGTGCCCGGCCGGGCCGGCGCGGCGGCCGGATTCGGCACGCAGGACCGGTTCTCCGGCAAGGAGACGGGCACGCCCGTCGCCGCCAACGGCCTTGCCACCAACGGCAGTTCGTATGCCGACTCCAACGGCAACACGGACGCCTGGCAGACTCCGGCCGACGAGGGTTGGCAGCGCGCCGAAGCACTGCTGGCTCCCGTCAGCGAGACAACCACAGCAGGTCTGCCCAAGCGGGTGCCCAAGGCACACCTCGTGCCCGGCTCCGCGGCACCACGACCCGAACCGGCCGGCACGTCCGGCGGCGGCCGTGGCCGGCAGGCCACCATCGCCCCACCGTCCTTGCCCCCGCGTACCGCTGACGCGGTCCGTGGTCGCATGTCCAGCTTTCAGCAGGGCCTACGTCGCGGTCGCCACACGCTGATCGAGGCATATTCTGGCGAGGCTTCCCATTCATCCGCGCATCGTGCCGACGAGGAGCAGGAGTGACAGCGTCCGTTCAGCAGCCAGGTAGTTTCGGCTGGCTCATCACTGACTTCGTACGTCGAGTGCCCGGCGTGGCTCATGCCGTGGTCGTCTCGGCGGACGGCCTGTTGCTCGCCGGGTCGCAGGGTCTGCCGCGCGACCGCGCCGAGCAGCTCTCCGCGGTCGCGTCCGGCCTGGTCAGCCTCACCCAGGGGGCGGCACGGTGCTTCGAGGCCGGTGCCGTCAACCAGACCGTGGTCGAGATGGACCGCGGCTACCTGTTTCTGATGTCGATCAGCGACGGCTCGTGCCTCGGGGTGCTGGCCGCCCCGAACTGCGACATCGGCCTCGTCGCGTACGAGATGACCTTGCTGGTGGAACGGGTTGGGCAGCAGATGACGCCCGAACTCCGGGCGCAGCTACAGGGCGCGGTGCGCAGATGATCATCAGACCAAGAACCGCGTGTGACTGACCGGCGGTGAGTACGAGATGACCCCGGACCGCGGCCATCGCCGCGAACGCATCAATGACCGGTTCGACTATCGGCGCTGGGCCGCGGACGGGTTTCATCTGTACGACGACGACAGCAACGAGGACGAGGAAAACGAGGATCGCCGGTCCAGCGACGTTCGCGACGAGTACCTGACAGCAGCGGTAACCAGGGATACCGGACAGGTGCACGACGAGGTCGCCGGCGATCACCCACCAGGCGCTGGGGAGCGAGGGCACAGCGAGATGGCGGACGGCGAGTTTTATGAACCCGCTGACCACGCCGGGTCGGACATACCGAACCGGTTC
>DATBDL010000156.1:0-1644 GCA_036269975.1 Pseudonocardiaceae bacterium
ATCCGCGAGAACCTCCGCATCGGCGACCCGGCCGCGTCCGACGAAACCCTCCGCGCCGCACTGAACGCCGTAGCCCTCGACACCGTGTCCCTCGACACCCGACTCGGCCCGTCCGGAACCGGCATGTCCGGCGGCGAAGCCGAGTGCCGCCGTGCCGATGCCGCTGGCGAGGCCGGCCGCCCAGGCTTGCCGGCGAGCGGCGGCGGCCAGGTCGTCGTCCAGGGCTGCGAGGGCTGCTCGGCGGGGGCGGTGGGCGCCGAACGACATGAGGTCGGCGGCACCGTCCAACAGGTCGAAGACCGCGCCGGCGAGTTGGCGGCGGCCAGCGGCGATTCGGTTGCTGGCTCGGCTTTCCACGATCGTGCCGAGGATCGGGCCGGCCAGGCCGGCGATCAGGGTCGCCACGGCCAGGGTCAGGCCGGCGGCCGGGGACAGCACGGTTTGCAGGGTGATCGCGGCAGCCGCGACCGTCGCCGCGATCAGGGGCGGGGTGAGGACTCGGGGCACGAGGTCGCGGATGGTGTCGGTGTCGTCGACCAGGCGGCGCAGGCCGTCGGTGCGGCGGAGATTCGCGGTGCGGGCCGGGCCGATGCGGACGAGCGCCTGCCACAGGTTGACGCGCAGCCGGCCGGCGAGGCGGAAGGCACTGTCGTGCGTGACCAGGCGTTCGGCATAGCGGAGGCTGCCCTTGGCCAGGCCGAACGCCCGCACGGCGACCACCGCGACGGACAGCACGACGATCGACGGATGGCCGGCTGCCGTGGCGATCAGCCAGGCGGCGGTCGCGGTGAGGGCGATCGCGCTGGCCAGGGCGAGTGCGCCGAGGACGGCGCCGGCGATCAGACGGCGGTCGATCAAGTCCGTTGTGGCGGCTCGGGTCTGCGGTTTGCCGGGTTGGGTCGTGGTGGGGATTTGGGTTGTGGGGGTTGGGGTTTCGAGCGTGGTCGTTGTGGTGTGGGTGGCCAGGAGGACGGCGGCGCCACGGTCGGCCGCTGCCGTGATGGCGGACATCAGGCGGGTGGCGGTGGCTGGGTCCACGTGGGCGGTTGGCTCGTCGGCGAGGAGTAGCCAGGCGCCTTTGCGTAGGCGGAGCAGGGCTCTGGCCACGGCGACGCGTTGACGTTCGCCGGCCGACAGGTCGTGAACCGGGCGCGTCAGCAGGTGGTCGGCCACGGCTGCCTTCGCCGCTTCGGTGACCTCGGATTGTGTTGGGGCGCTCAGGTCCGTGACGGCCAGTCGAAGTTCGTCGGCAACTGTGGGGCCGGTCAGGTGTGGATGTTGTGGAATCCAGGCTGTTTCGTGGCGTCGGACTCGGATATTCGTCGTTGCTCGGTCGGTGAAGCCGAGGATGGCGGCGATCGTGGTGGACTTGCCGGAGCCGCTCGGGCCCGTGAGGCGCGTGATGCGGCCCCCGCGTAGGTCAAGCTGGTGCCGAAGGCGAGCCGGTCGCACCCCTTCCGGGACCGGATCTCCTTCGGCACCAACGACTTCAGAGACCCGCCGGACGGCTTCCATGCCATCCTGGCTGGCGTGGTAGGCCGCGCCCGCCGCCCGCAGCGGCAGGTAGCACTCGGGCGCGAGCAGCAGGACCACGAGGGCGGTGGCCAGGCCGAGATCGGCGTCGAGCAGGCGCAGACCGACGTC
>DATBDL010000157.1:0-2252 GCA_036269975.1 Pseudonocardiaceae bacterium
GGCAAGGCTGACGGCGTCGAACGCGACGACGTCGTCCGGCCGCACCCGAGACCCACCGTCGTACACCCCGGCCGGCCCACCAGCGACGATGCCGGCCATCGCCGCGACGTCGGTGTACGTGCGACCTTGCAGACCGATCCGGCCGGAATCCGTCAGAAGTTCGTCACCTTCGATCGTCAGGGTGGGGGCCGCCACGGTGGCGAAACCTCGGTCCGCTACGCGTAGCTCGATCCGGCCACTCGCTCGGTACTGCGGCCCGGCCAGCAGCAGTTCCGCAGCTCCATGCAGAAAACGCCTTGTCGTCGCCAACGCCGAACCGCTCATCCGCTGCTCCTCGGGGTAACCGTGGCCGTGCCAGGCACTGAGTCTGCCGTGACCGCAGTATCGACGAAGCAGGGGTCAGGATGTCGAGTTGGCCGGGATGGGGTCTGTGGTGTGGGTGCGTAGGCCGTACCAGAGGGTTTCCGCTGCCGCCTGCGTTACCAGGATTCCGGCTGCCGCCGCCGCTGTCGCTGCTGGGCCGGCCTGGCCTGCGACTGTCGCTGCCACCACCACCAGCAGCGCCGAGCATGCCCTGCCGACCGTCATGTACCACGCCGATCCGACCGACAGCCTCCTGATTTGGGCCATCGCCGCTATGCAGGCCGCCGTCGGTAGGCCCATTGCCAACTGGGCTGCCAGGTCGAAGTGGTGGTGTTCGTAGGCCAGCACCGCCACCTGCGCTCCCGCGCCCATCGCGCCGATCGACGCGAATACCAACAAGTGGCCATAACCCCACTGGAAGGCGGCTCTGTTGTTCAGCATCAGCGCGCGTCCGTCCACGAAGTCGAAGTACAGCCACCACACCGAGAACGCCGACACCAGCGCCGACGCTCCGATCACCAGTAGGCCCGGTGTGATCCCCACGCTGAACGACTCCTGCAGGGCCAGCGTCGCCGCCAGGATCGACTCGCCCAGCACCAGCAGGGTGAACAGGCCATATCTCTCCGTGATGTGGCCCACGTGGAAGCACTGCCGGTTCGCCGCCGCCACCGCCCATCTGGGGACCGACAGCTCCAGCACCATCACGATCACGTAGCCCGCATACCTCGCTGGTGTCGGCGCCAACAACAGGACCACCCACAGCACCGTGCATCCGGCCACACCCACCGCATAACGCATCGAGAATGTTCGTTCGGCCGGGTAGTGCCTTGCGCCGCGCAGCCACGCGATGATCAATGGCACCCTGGCCACGGTGAATGCCCACGTCAACGGGGTGTAATTTCCTTGGAAGGCGCTCGGCATACTGGCGGCTATACCCAGCGCGCCCGCCATCTGGGCCAGCGTCAGCAACCGGTACGGGACGTCGTCGTTGTCGAACGCCGTGCCGAACCAGGTGAACAGCATCCACGTCCACCATACCGGCATGAACAACAACGTGTATCTGATCGCGCCGGTCAGTGGGTGTCCATTCACGACCGACGCGGACAACTGGTCGGCCAGTACGGCTGCCGAGACTACGAAACACAGGTCGAACAACAGTTCAAGCGGGGTGCTCGGCCGATGCGCCACCGTGTGGTCGCGCAGCGGCATCGGCCGAGTCCACCTGCGGTTGCGGGGCCTCGGTCTGGCCGCCAACCGCTCATTCATGCCACCTGTCTCCTGTCCGACAACAGCCGCACCAGGTCAGGCGTTCCGTGCCCGCGCCACCGCGCTGGCGAACGCCCGTTCCGCCAATCTGCCGGTCATGTACTCGCGATAGGCCGCGGACGCGAAACTGTCCTCGACGTAGTACAGTCCACTCTGGATGGTCAGTGGCACCGGCGGCTTGGCGCCGATCACGGCCGCCTCCGTCTGCGTCAGCCGCTGTGGGAAGGACAGTGCGCCGGTGACCGCGACCCGGCACCTGATGATCGCGCCATTTCTACCGAATGCGAGCGTGACCGCAACGCCGCAGATGGCGTGCAGGTTCGCCCGGTTGGCCAGCCGACAATATGCGCTACCCGGTTCGGCGGGTGCCAGGGTCACCGCCGTGATGAGCTCACCGGGTGCCAGGCTCTCGCTCCCGTCGAGCATGCCGGCCACCGTCGCTACCCGGCTGCCGTTCGGGCCCACGATGTCCGCCGTCGCTTCGAGGACCAGCAGTGCCGCCGACACGTCGCTGCCGGGGGCCGCGCTCGCCAGCGTGCCGCCGATCGTCGCGCGGTTGCGGGCCTGCTGGTCACCGGCCGAATCGACGGCGTCACCCAGTACTCCCGGAATGTGCGCCGCCC
>DATBDL010000158.1:0-18115 GCA_036269975.1 Pseudonocardiaceae bacterium
GCTCGGGTTCGGCCGCTCGATCGGGTCGTGTTGTGGAGTCCGACGGTCGAACACCGGCGGTCGGCGGCCGCGGAACTGGCCGCTGAGTTGGGTATCTCGGTGGTCGCCGCCGACAGTCCCGTCGCGGCTGTCGCGGATCTGCCCATCGTGGTGACGTGCACGTTGAGCCGCACGCCGGTGGTGTCTGGGTCGTGGTTGGCGGCCGGGGCGACGGTGGTGAGCATCGGGTCGTTCGAGCCGGGGCGGCGGGAGGTCGACGCCGAGGTCGTGCGGCGGGCGCGGTGGGTCGTCGTCGACGATCCGGCTACCGCTGTCGATCATGCCGGGCCTGTCGTCGCCGCGCTGGCCGACGGGGACCTGGTCGCCGACGACCTCGTGCCGCTGGGGGCCGTGCTGTGTGGCGTCCATTCCGGACGGACGTCGGCCGACGATGTCGTGTTCTACAACAGTGTCGGGCTCGGGGTGCAGGACGCGGCGGCCGCGTGGGCAGCGCTGGATCGGCTTCGGTCGTGAGTGCGGCACTGCCGTCGTCGGCGCGGGTGGTGGTCGTCGGCGGTGGGGTGATGGGGGCCAGCATCGCTTGTCATCTCGCGGCCGGTGGTGTGCCGGACGTGGTGTTGGTGGAGCGGGACACGCTGGCAGGCGGGTCGACTTCCCGTGCCGCCGGCGGGGTTCGGGCCCAGTTCTCCGACGAGCTGAACATCCAGCTCGGCGCACGGAGCCTGGCCGCGTTCGCCCGGTTCGGTGACGAACCTGGATACGACATCGGACTACATCGGGTCGGATATTTGTTCCTGTTGTCGACGCCCGCTGATGTCGCCGCATTCGAGGCCGGTGTCGAATTACAGAATGACCACGGTGTGCCCAGCAGAATAGTCGATCCGGCCGAGGCGCGGCGGTTGTCGCCGTTGATTTCGACCGAGGGTGTGGTGGCTGCCGCCTTCTCGCCGGACGACGGGTACTGCACGCCGGAGGCGGTGGTGCACGGGTATGCGGCCGGCGCGCGGCGGCATGGCGCGCGGATCGTGCGGCAGTGCGAGGTGCTCGACATCGACGTGCGTGGGGACGAGATCGTCGGGGTGGTCACGTCGTCGGGTCGGATCGCGACGGGGTGCGTGGTGTGCGCTGGTGGGGCGTGGTCACGGAGTATCGGGGCGATGGTCGGGGTCGACCTGCCGGTCCAGCCGTTGCGGCGCCAGATCGTGGTGACCGAGCCCGTTCCCGGACTGGCCGACGGCATGCCCATGACGATCGATTTCGCCACGACTTTCTACTTCCACAACGAGGGGTTGGGGCTGCTGGTCGGGATGTCCGATCCGGACGAGGAGGTCGGGTTCGACACCGGAATGTCGGACCGGTGGATTCCCAGGCTGTACGAGGCGATGTCGCGTCGGGCGCCGTCGCTGGTCGATGTCGGTATCGCTGGTGGTTGGGCCGGCCTGTACGAGGTGACACCGGACCACAATGCGTTGATCGGCGAGGCCGGGTCGCCGTCCCGGTTCCTGTATGCGACGGGCTTCTCCGGACACGGCTTCCTGCAGGGCCCGGCGGTCGGCGAGATCATGCGAGATCTGGTGCTGGGTCGGGCGCCCTTCGTCGACGTGGGCCCGTTGAGCGCAGGGCGCTTCGCCGCGGATGCGATCCGACCGGAGACCAATTACGTGTGAGTTCGTTTGCCGGCGGTGAGGGCGGCTATGGTCTTCGTCAGGCGGGTGGCGCGGGTTTCCGGCTTCTTGGCCTCGTCGATCCAGCGGACCCATTCCTTGCGGTGGGTGTAGGAGAGCCCGTCGAAGTAGGCGCCGGCGACGGCGTTCGTGGTCAGGGCGTCGGCAAGGTCGGCAGGAACCGCGACTTCGCGGGGTTCGGTGTCTGGTTCGATCCGGACGTCCACCTCGTCACCGGCGGCGACTCCGGCGGCGGTTCGGTTCTCGGCACTGAGAGGCACGAAGAACCGGCCACCCATCGGTGCCACCGTGGTCCGGTAGGAATGCCCACCCAAGGTCACGACGACCGGGGGCCGCTTGGCCGACCCCAACGCATCGACCACTTCGGCCGGTACGGGTATACCGGTTGCCGTCTTGCCGCCCAGTTCGACCGTCGCACGGAACTTCATGTCCTCAGTGTGCTACAGAAACAGACCGGATCGCGCAGCCTGATCATCGCGAACATCGTGTCCCGTTTCCAGCGGCTACTGACGGGCGGCCGCGCCCCCCGTCAGTAGCCGCGTTGCGGGTCGTACTGGTTGCGTAGCGGGGTGCCGGCCCGGTAGCGGCTCAGGTTGTCCACGAACAGCTCGGTGATCGCCGCGTTCTCGGTCGCCACGGTGGACGCCGAGTGCGGCGACACGATCACGTTGTCCATGTCCCACAGCGGGGAATCCCGCGGTAGCGGCTCCGTGTGGAAGACGTCCAGACAGGCTCCGGCCAGTTTTCGGTTGGCCAGCGCCGTCATGAGTGCCTGCTCGTCCACCACTTTTCCTCGGGCCAGGTTGATCAGGATCGCCCGTGCGGGCAGTTCGGCTAGCTGGGCGGCTCCGATCAGGTTTTCCGTCTCCGCCGTCAGTGGACAGCACAGGATCAGGATGTCAGTTACCGGCAGCGCCTCGGCTATTGTGGATCCTCTGGTGATCTCTATCGTGTTCGCGCGCATCGCCCTGAACACTCGGGCTACTTCCCTGCCTATACTTCCCATTCCTACTATCGTCACCGTGCGGTTGGCCAGCAGGGTGCTCGTGTACCGCTGCCAGTGGTGTCGTTGTTGCCACTTCCGCAGCTCCGGGAAGCCTTTGGCGAAGTGCAGGGCTCCCGCCAACGCGAACTCCGCCAGTGGCACCGCGTGTACTCCGGCTGCCGTCGTGGTGATCAACCTGGCGCTGTCCAGGCCGGTTGTGCTCATGAAAGTGCCTATGCCGGCACTCGTCGCCTGCACCCAGCGTAGGACCGGCGCCCTTCGTGGCAATTCCGCCGGCGCCTGCCAGTCGAAGTCATAGGAGACCTCTGCTGGGCCGGAGTCAGTCGGCGCGGTGTGCCGGTGTGGTCGCCCCGGTATTCGGGTATTGGCAATAGCTCCGGCTCGTACAGTACGTCTATACCTGGGCCACTGCCTGCTATTGTTTCCACGTGTTCTGGTTCCAGGTACGTTGCTATCAGTATCTTCATCTACGTAGGGTGACATGAGTGCGTTGATCGAACCCGCGCAGTGGCCGATAGCGGGGCGCGAAGACGAGCTCCTGGCCTGCTCGGCCGCCTGGGCGAACCCACGAACCCAAGGACTGTTCATCTTCGGGGCGGCCGGGGTCGGCAAGTCCCGGCTGGCCGAGGAACTCATGGCCACGGCGGTCGCGGCTGGTTGGACGGCCAGCCGCGTCACCGTCACCGCTGCTGCCGCCGCCGTGCCGCTGGGGCCGGTCGCGCATCTCATTCCGGTCGGGGTCGACATGTCGGACCCGGTGCGGGGGTTCGCCGCGGTGGCCCGGCTGTTGAGCGGGCCCCGCATGATCCTGGTTGACGACCTGCATCTGCTGGACACCGCTTCGACGGTTCTGCTGCGCCAACTTCTGGACGCCGGGGTGGTTCGGGTGATCGGGACGATTCGGTCCGGGTCGCCGATCAGTGATGCCGTCAACGCCCTTACCGCCGGTGAGCACGCGCACCGGATCTACCTGACCGAGTTCGACGCCCGACAGGTCGAGCAGGTGTTGCGGGCGGCGTTGGGAGCGCCGGTCGGGCGGCGGACGCTGATCGAGCTGCACGCCGCTTCCGGTGGCAACGCCCTCTACCTGCACGAACTGGTAGTCGGGGCGCTGGCCAGCGGGGTGTTGGCCAGTGACGGTGAGATCTTCGAGCTGGCAGTCGATTCCCTACCGACCACGCAGCGGCTGACCGAGCTGATCGGCAGCCGGCTGGCCGCCGCCGATCCGGCTGCCCGGCCGGTGCTGGAACTGCTGGCGTTGTGCGAGCCGCTGCCACTGGCCGACGCCCGGTCCGTCGCCACCGGGTCGATACTGGCGAGCCTGGAACGCGGCGGCCTCATCCAGGTCGCCACCGACCGCCGCCGTACGACAGTGGCGCTGGCGCATCCGCTCTACGGCGAGGTGTTGCGCGCCGAACTCCCCACGTTGCGCCGTCGTGAGTTGTTGCTGGCGCAGGCCGCTCGGGTGGAGGCCCTCGGCGCTCGACGCCGTACCGACGCGCTGCACCTGGCCACCTGGTATCTCGCCGCCACCGGCACCGCCGACCCCGCGCTTCTCGTGCCGGCCGCCGCGATCGCCCGGCACGCCCACGACTACCAGCGCGTTGCCTCGCTGCTGGCCGCCGTGCCCGACGAGCACCGCACCCACCTCGTCTGCCTGATGCACGGCCACGCCTCGATGCAACTCGGGCAGTGGAAGGACTCCGACCTACGCCTCGCCCAGGCGCAGGACCTGGCCGCCGACGACATGGAAACCGTGGCCGCGACGCTGGTCCGCTCGTGGAACATGTTCTGGACGGCCGTCCGGGCCGATGCGGCGCTGCGGATCTGCGCCGACACCAGGGAATCGATCACCGATGGGGACGGCCGGCGCGTGTTGGCCGTCAACGAGGCCGCCCTGCGGACCCTCTCCGGTCAGCCCGTCGCCGGACTGGCCGGACTGACCGACGTCTCCGCCGACTATCGGCTGCTGCCCGACGGCAGTGCCTGGTCGGTGGCCGCGATGGCGAAGACAGCCGGGTTGGCCTACGTGGGACGGGTCGAGGCCGCCATCGCGTGGGGGGAGCGGGCATTCGCCGCACACCTGCGGATGGACGACGAGGAGTTGGCCACCGGCGGCACCATTCCGGTCTCCCAGCTCAACCCGATGATCTTCGCGCTGACCGACGCCGGCCGGCTGGCCGAGGCGAGGGACGCCGCCGATCGACTGTTCGACGGTGCTGCCCGGACGGATGCCGCGATGACCTGGGTGTGGGCAACCTGTTTCCGTGGCCGGCTGGAATGGCTGGCCGGGGACGTGGCCGCCGCTCGCCGTTGGTATGCCGAAGCGCTGGCGCAGGCCCGCGTTCGCCAGCACGCCAGCGCCACGTTCGAGGCGTGGGCCGGGCTCGCCGCTTCGGCCGCCGTGCTGGGCGATGTCGCCGCCGCCGAGGCCGCGTTGGCGGAAATGCGATCCTGCCCGCCGTTGGGACACTTCGCCGGTGAGGAGGACCTCGGCGCCGCGTGGCTGTGGGTGGCGCGTGGCCAACTCGGTCGGGCGAGGGCCGTGTTGACCGCCGCTGCCGGCCGGGCTCGTGCCACCGGGCACGTCGGCTCGGAGATGGTCCTGCTGACCGACATCGCGCGACTGGGTGGCGCGCGGGACGTCGCCGACCGGCTGGCCGAACTGGCCGACTCGGGTGAGGGCGCCTTCGCGCCGGCACGTGCGCGGCTGGCCGCCGC
This sequence comes from Pseudonocardiaceae bacterium, assembly GCA_036269975.1. Classification (GTDB taxonomy): domain Bacteria; phylum Actinomycetota; class Actinomycetes; order Mycobacteriales; family Pseudonocardiaceae; genus DATEPR01. The sequence continues at coordinate 5,413 of DATBDL010000158.1, forward strand.
GCTGGCGGACGACGGACCGGCACGCCTGCTCGCGGTTGCCGACGAGCTGCGGGCCATCGGTGCCAACCTGTTGGCCGCGGAGGCGGCCAGTGCGGCGGCCGCTGCGTGGCAGCGGGCGGGCCAGCCGCGCAAGGCCACCGCCGCCGCCCATCAGGCGCGGGAGTGCGCCGCCCTGTGTCCCGGTGCGCGCACGCCGCTGCTCACCACGACCGAGGCGACCATGAGCCTGTCGTCGCGGGAGCGGGAAATCGCGTTGCTCGCGGCGGGTGGGACGTCCAGCAAGGGCATTGCCGAGGCACTGCATCTGTCGGTTCGGACGGTCGACAATCATCTCCAGCACGTCTACGCCAAGCTCGGCATCAGCGGCCGCCACGAACTGGCGGCCGCCGTCGGCGGTGTGTCTACACAGGACTAGATCGGATTGCGGCTCAGGTTCAGTTCCGCGAGACCGGTGAGCTTGCGCAGGCAGTCCGGTAACGCGGACAGCGCGTTGCTACTCAGGTCCAATGTGGTCAGTGCGGTCAGGTTGCCGATGCTGGCCGGAATCACGGACAGGCGGTTAGCACTCAGGTTCAGCTCGGTGAGATGAACGAGATTGCCGATACTCTCCGGAATGCGGGCCAGATTGTTCAGCCGGAGATCGAGACCGCGCAGGGTGGTCAGGACGCCGATCGACTCCGGCAGGCTGGCGAGCTGGTTGAAGCGCATCCGGAACCAGCGCAGCGCGGCGAGACAGCCGACGCTCTCCGGCAGTGCCGTGATGCGGTTGGAGTCCAGGTTCAGCCTGCGCAGCCGGACCAGGCCGCCGAGTTCGGCCGGGATCTCGGTGAGCTGGTTGATGTTCAGATCGAGTCGGCGCAGCCAGACCAGGTTGCCGATACTGTCCGGCACCGCCGTCAGCTTGTTGTTGCGCAGGCTCAGCCAGGTGAGCGCGGTCAGGTCGCCGATACTGTCCGGCAAGGTGTTGAGCTGGTTGTAGCTCAGGTGCAGCCGGCGCAGTGAGGTCAATTCGCCCAACCAGTCCGGAACGGTCACGAGATGATTGCCGGCCAGGTCCAGTTTGGTCAGCCGGCGCAGTGCCCGGACCTCCGCCGGCACGGCCGACAACCGCAGTCCCCGTAGATCCAACTCTCGGCCACCGTTGGCGCGCACCGCCTCGATCCGCGCCGACGCGACTTCTTCCGCTGTTCCACTCATCGGTCCCCCCAGGGCCACACTCGTAGATACGCGGGGAAGTTACGCGAGATCAAGAGCAGGGCATTGAGTACTTACTGCTCAAACTCACCGCAGTGCGGGCGATGTCGCCGGAGACCCCGGGATGACGTCGGGAGGACATCGGGACGACTGAGTAATCACTACTCTTGTCGCGCCCACGTAGTTGATCAATACTGGCCGACCATGACCACAAGGGGGACGTACATGAGTACGAGGCTGCGCAAAGGCATCGGGCTGGGCGCCGGGGCGGCGGTGATCGCACTGGGCATGGCCGCATGCGGCGGCGGCACCACCGGCACCGCGTCGGCCGGCAATCCGACCCCGACCCCGACCGCGACCACGACCAAGGCCGCGCCGACGGCCGACAACGCGTCGGCCGGCGGGCTGACGGCGCCCGGCACGCGGCTGGCGTTCGGACAGCCGGCGACGGTCGGCTGGGTAACGCTGGACCAGGACAATGGTGAAGGCGCGAAGACCGGGCTGAAACTGCAGGTAACGGTGGAGTCGATCGTCAAGGGATCGTTGGACGACTTCAAGAACATCGACCTGGACGCGAGCCAGCACAACTCGACGCCGTACTACGTGACGGTCAAGATCAAGGCGCTGGACAGCACGGCACCCACCGGCGACGACGACCCCGACATCGTGTTCCAGGCGATCGACGACCGGGGCCAGCAGCAGGAGAGCGTCACGTTCCTGGGCACGTTCGACCGATGCGACGACGCCACCGCGCCGAAACCCTTTGTCAGCGGCAAGTCCTACGAGAGCTGCCTCGCCTACCTGATGCCCGGCGGCGGCTCGATCCAGTCCGTCCAGTGGAACAGCGGCCCCTCAGCGGCGAACGATGTCACGCCGTACTTCGAGAAGCCGGTGGTGTGGGGGAAGTGACTGTGTTCAGCCCGGTCGGGTCGTGTTCAGCCCAGCCCGGCGGGGGGAAGTGACCGTGTTCCGCGTCCGGCAGGCGGGCGTGGCCGACCTGCCGGCGCTGGCGGCGGTGTACCGGCGGGCATCGTTGTCCAACGAGGGCGACGCGCCGCACCTCTTGGCAAATCCGGAGGTGCTGGTGCTGTCCGACGAGGCGGTCCGCGCGGGCAGGACCCGCCTAGCGATGGCCCCCGCCGGCAGCGTCGTCGGTTTCGCCAGTCTTGCGGACGGCGACGGCTTCCTGGAACTGGAAGACCTGTTCGTCGACCCGGACTGGATGCGCCGAGGCATCGCGACGCTGCTGGTGCGCGACGCTGTGGGGGTGGCCCGGCAGCGTGCGATCCCGAGGATCGAGGTCACGGCCAACCCGCACGCGTTCGCCTTCTACGGTAGCGTTGGTTTCCGGCCAGCCGGCGAGGTGCGGACCAGATTCGGTCCAGGGCAACGAATGTCGCTGGCAACGGACGAGGATGATCACTCGATCAGGTGATCATCGAGGAATCCGGGATCTTTGCACCCGGTCCCGTTCGTTGAGCGCAGAAAAGACAGCACCGACCCGCTCGCGACCGCCCACCGCCCGATTGATGACCCACCTGAGAGGAGACCGGCCGGCGACCGGCCAACATCGGCGGGGTGAGAGGAGGCTGGCCGACGATCAGGTGGGGTGAGAGGAACCGGCCACCGTCGGGAGGGTGAGACGAGGCCCGCCAGAGACCAGGTGGGATCAGAGGAACTGGCCGAGATCGCCGGGTGAGACAAGACTCGCCAGCGATCAGGCCGGGTGAGGGGTGACGAGTTCGTCCTCCACCGCAGGACGACGCGGCCGCGGTCGACCACAGCGCGGCCGGTGCCGGCCGCCACGTCACCGGGCCCGATCGCGGTCGATGACGTTCGCGCTCAGCCCCGAGCCGACGTGGTCGTGCCAGCCGGAACCTGGTGCAGCGTCAGGGAGTCCGTCGCGGAGCTGTCCTTCGCCCAGGTGCCTGACGCGGCAGTCCAGGTCCGCCCCGCGAAGCTGACCCTGTCCACGCCGAGTTGGGTCGCGTGCGCCACCAGCCAACTGCTGATCGCCCACCCTCGCGCCGTGTCGTGCGGACCGGTGACGGTGGCCGTGCCCCACTCGGCCGTGGCGAGGGCGGCGAGATCGGTGCTCGGCGCCGCGATCGTCAGGTCGTGGCAGGTGAGGTCGGCCGGCGTCTGGCCGACCAGCGCGACCGCGACCGCCCGCGCCTCGGACTCCCACTGGGCGTAGGCGTCCGGGGCCGCCGAGTGCTGGACCTCCTGGGCGGCCTGCGTGACGCTGAGCTGCCGCCAGTTCGGCAGGGCGCGCAGGTGGTCGTAGAACGCGGTCGCCGCGTAGACGGGGTCGGTGACCTGGGCGTACGTGCCCCAGCCCTGGCTCGGTCGCTGCTGGAACAGGCCGGCCGAGTCCCGGTCACCCGAGGACACGTTCGTCAGCTTGGATTCCTGCAACGCGGTGGCCACGGCGACCGTGACGGCGTGATCGGGCATCCCCAACCGCAACCCGACGGCTGCGATGGTCGCCGCATTACCGGCCTGCTCCGGCGTGAGATCGAACGCCGCACCAGACGAGTCGACAGCGGCAACGGTGCAATCGGGCGGCGACAGGGTGATCTTCCGGACCGCGAACCACACGATCCCCACCCCGGCAACGACGACAAGGGCGAACACGATCAGCACCGCACGCCGCATCAACACCTCCACGCTTTCACCCGATCATGCCCTAACCTGCGGACGCCGACATCATCGCCGGTCGGGACGGGTGTGGCAGGGGGCGGCAGGGGGGCAGGGGGCAGGGCCGGCAACGTCATTTCTCGGACTCGGCCGCGGCCGACCACCCGGCCTACCTCGACCACTCGGCCAACAAGCGGACCACTACCGAACTCCAGCTTGTCGAGGGCGACCGCAGGCGGCCGAGCGAGCGGCGAACGAGCGCCCGAGCGACGAGCGAGCGACGCGTCCTTGACAGGAAAGGACACCACCTTGACCGGAAGGACACCACCGACGATCACAAGAGCGGCCTGAAGCAGGACCCCAATCCTTGAATCCAGCCAGGGTAGGGATATCCCCAGGGACACCACACCCCAACCCGGCCACAATGTGACAGATGACGGCATCACCACAGGCCAGAAAACGTTCGCAGGCCAGAATGCGTCTGCTCGCCTGGTCGGTACTCCTCGGCGTCGCATCGGTGCTGGCCCCGGTGCTACTGGGGCCCGCCCTCTTCGTGGCTGCCCTGCTCATTCCGGCTCGGATCGGCGTTCCGCTCACCGCTCGCCTCCTGGGCTGGCTGCGCGGGCTGGCCGACCTGCATCGCCTCTGGGCGGTCCGGGTGATGGACACGCCGATCCCCCGCCCCTACCGGTCGGCCGAGCCGCCGAGGGCGGGTGACCTGCGCCAGGTGATCGCCGATCCCGCTACCCACCGCGACCTCCGCTGGCTGCCTGCCAACGCCACCGTCGGCCTCGTGTTGGTGGGGCTGCCGGCCGGCTTCCTGCTGTTCGGCCTCGTCGGCATCGCGGCGTTCGCTCGGTGGGTCAGTTCGGCGGGGGTCGGCGGTGCCACCCACATAGACGTGCCCGCGGGGCCGTACATCGGCGAGGTGCCCGACGGCGGTGACGGCCATGGATGGGTGTTCCTGCTCCTGGGCGGCGCGCTGCTCATCGCGTCGTGGTGCGCCACCAGGCCGGCCATGCGCGCCTACGCCCGGTTCCTGCGGTGGTTCCTGGCTCCGCCGCAGACCACCCGGCTGGCCAACCGGATCGCGGAATTGACGCAGACCCGCTCCGAGGCACTCGACACTCAGGCTGCCGAGATCCGGCGGATCGAGCGTGACCTGCACGATGGCGCGCAGGCCAAGCTGGTCGCGCTGGGCATGAGCCTCGGCATGGCCGAGAAGCTGCTGATCGCCGATCCGGCGTCGGCGCTTCGTCTGCTCGCCGAGGCCAAGCAGTCCACCGGCGCCGCGCTGTCCGAACTACGCGAACTGGTCCGCGGTATCCAGCCACCGATACTGGCCGACCGAGGACTGGACGGCGCCGCGCGATCGCTCGTGCTGGCCAGCCCGATGCCGATCGAGCTGAGCGTGGACCTGCCCGGTCGGCCGCCGGCGCCGGTGGAGTCCGCGGTCTACTTCGCGCTGACCGAGATTCTGACCAATGTCACCAAGCACAGCGCCGCCTCCAGTGCGTGGATCCGGATCGGCCATCGCGGCGGCCTGTTGGACGTGATGGTCGCCGACAACGGCATGGGGGGTGCCAGCACGGTGCCCGGCGGCGGACTGCACGGCATCCAGCGGCGACTGGCGGCGTTCGACGGCAGGGTCACCGTCGCCAGCCCGGTCGGCGGTCCGACCATCGTCACGATGGAGGTGCCGTGCCCGCTGACCTGCGCGTCGTCCTAGCCGAGGACCTGGCCCTGCTCCGTGAGGGTCTGCAACGGCTGCTGAGCGCAAACGGTTTCACCGTGGTCGAGGCGGTGTCCGACGGCACGAAACTGCTGCGGTCGCTGGTGACACATCGACCGGACGTCGCTGTGGTCGACGTCCGGCTGCCGCCGACGTTCACCGACGAGGGACTGCGCGCGGCGATCGCGGCCAGGGTCGAGGTGCCTGGTCTGCCGGTGCTGGTGCTGTCGCAGTACGTGGAACAGGTCTACGCACGCGAGCTGCTGTCCGGCGACCGGGCCGGGGTCGGCTACCTGCTCAAGGACCGGGTGTTCGAAGTGGACCAGTTCGTCGACGCGGTACGGCGGGTGGCCGGCGGCGGCACGGTGATGGACCCGGACGTGGTCGCGCAACTGTTGTCCCGCAACGCGAACCACCGCCTGACGAACCGGCTGACGGCACGGGAGCGGCAGGTGCTGGCGCTGGTGGCCGAGGGCAGGTCCAACGCCGGAATAGGCGCTTCGCTGAACGTCTCGCAGAAGGCCGTCGACTTCCACATCGGCAACATCTTCGCGAAACTGGATCTACCGAATTCCGCCGACGACAATCGCAGGGTGCTGGCGGTACTCACCTATCTCGACGAAAGCCCGGAGCTTCAGACAGCTCCGGGCTTTCGCACCTGACGATTGTCGACCACCAAACTAGTGGTGCGCCTGGCACTTGCGGGTGTTGACGTTGTAGATCGGCGTCGTGTCGACCGGCAGATTGCTCGCCGGGCTCAGGGTGACCTGGCCGCCGTTGTCCTGGGTTAGGTCGTCTTCACAGTTGAGCAGCGCGGTCTTGTCCGGGTTCTTCAGCGAACGACTGTCGCCGCCGGCCCAGAGGTCGATTCGCCAGAGGTGGCCTGCCCGTACCGGGGTCGGGTTGTCGCCGTTTCCGGGTGGGCCCTTGAAGTCCTTGCTACATTCCGTGCAGGTGTCCTCCATGATGAAGTACTTCTGCAGGTAGCTGTAGTAGACGATGGTGCCCGGCTTCTCCTCGTTCTTGTCGGTGGCGAACGTGACCGGGTCCGAGAAGGTCCCGGTGCCACCGGCGGTCTTGTGAATGACCGGGTTGGAGATGATCGCGCTGGGCGGCGAATTGTCCACGAAACCGTAGAGCGTCACGTAGAACAGCGCGGTGGTGGCCTTGGGTGTCGCCGCGATCGTTGCCGCGGACGCCTGGTCGCTGGACGAAATGCCGCGCACCAGACCGAGCACCACGACCAGGGTCGCCATGACTCCGGTCGCGAGAATGCGAATGGATCTACGTTTCATTGATCCCCTCCACGCCGGCTGCGTTGCCGGCCTGATCGACGGGCCGAATCGAGGGCTGTCTTGAATCGAGGGCTGTCTGTTGTGCAGGGTATTCTTTGTTAGGCAGTCTTACTTACTAGATTGTCGAGAGTAGGTGACCGGTGACATACCGTCAACCCCCCACTAGGCCCACGGTCGGACGGGCCGCCGCGTAACGTCCGGACGCACGCACCCATGCCGCGCGAATGGCGGGCCGCGGGGCCGCCGCTTGGCGCAGGCAGGGTGTCGACACGGGGTGGGTGAGTCGGATGCGGGGTGCCCGTCTCGGTCGACTGGAGGAGGGAATCGCCGGTGTGGCGCACGCGGCACCACCCCGCGCTACGCGGTGCCGGACTTCCCGACCGCTCACCAGGTGATCGAACTGATCTCGCTGCTCGGTGGTATCCGACCCACCAAGCGCTCGGGTGCGAACAATCGCCATTGCGGGATGAACCCGATATTTGACGCTCCGTATACGGCCGCGCTGGGCCGAGGGCAGCACCGCCGTCGGGCGGACAGCATCGGCTATGAGCCGCGACGACGGGATCGACGGACCACCCGGCCCGTTGGTCCGCCCGTACGCGATCACCGGTGGCCGCGCCGCCGGCTACGGGCTCGACCTGGTGACGCTCGTGGTCGCGCTGCGGGAACGGTTGCACGTCGCCGACTGCGAGCCGGAGCACCACGAGATCCTGCTGCTGTGCCAGCGGCCGGTGTCGGTGGCCGAGGTGGCCGCCCGGATCAACCTGCCGGTGACCGTGGTGAAGGTGCTGCTGGCCGACCTGATCGACCTGAACTACCTGATCTTCCGCACCCCGCTCGGGCCACCGGCGGCGCGGGACCCCCGACTACTGCAGGCGGTACCCGATGGCATCCGCGACATCTGAGTCCCCGGCCCGACCGGTGCTGTCGGTCACGGCGGCCAAGCTGCTGATCGCGGGCGGTTTCGGCGTCGGCAAGACCACGATGGTCGGCTCGGTCAGCGAGATCGAGCCGCTGAGCACCGAGGAGACGCTGACCGAGGTCGGCCAGCACGTCGACGACGTGGCCGGCGTGGAACGCAAGACCACCACGACCGTGGTGCCGGATTTCGGCCGGCCGCGTGACCAGACCCGTCAAGATTGTTTCCGCCGCTGTCGATCCACGATCCGCCGCATTCGTCGTACGGATGGACGGGCCAGATCGGGCCCCACACGGTAGGACGGACGACATGGCGAAGTACATGATCCTCATCTACGGCGACGCCCAGCGCTGGGGCGCGATGTCCCAGCAGGAGGAGAACGAGCTCCACGAAGCGCACCGCGCCTTCCGCGCCACGGCCGGTTCCAGGGTCCTCGGCGGCGACGAACTGGCCCCGGCACCCACCGCGACGAGCCTGCGCACCGACGGCGCGACCGGCAAGCTCGTCACGACGGACGGGCCGTTCCTGGAGACGAAGGAGGCGCTCGGCGGCTACTACCTGGTCGAGGCGGGCGATCTGGACGAGGTGATCGCATTGGCTGGTCGGCTGTACGAGGTGTCGGCCGGCCACAGCGGGGTCGAGATCCGCCCGCTGGTGGACCACGGATGACTGCCGACGTCGTCGCGGCGGTGGCGCTGGCCCACCGCCGCGAGTGGACACGGGTCTACGCGGCCACCGCGCGTCTGACCAGGGATCTCGACCTGGCCGAGGAGTGCGCGCAGGAGGCGTACGAGCAGGCCCTACAAACGTGGCCGACCACCGGCATCCCGGATCGGCCCGGCGCGTGGCTCACCACCATCGCCCGCAACCGGGCGCTGGACGTGCTGCGCCGCGAATCGGTGTTCCGCAGGGCGATGCCACTGCTCGTGACGAGCGAGTCTATGCCGGGCCCCGGTGACATCGACGACGACCGCCTGCGGCTCGTCTTCACGTGCTGCCACCCCGCCCTGTCCCCCGACGCCCAGGTCGCGCTGACCCTGCGGCTGGTGTGCGGGTTGTCCACGGCCGAGGTGGCGCGGGCGTTCCTGGTGCAGGAGGCCACGATGGCGGCGCGGATCACGCGGGCCAAGAAGAAGATCGCCGCCGCCCGCATCCCGTACCGGGTGCCGTCGCCGGACCAGCTCGGCGAGCGCGTCGGCGCGGTACTCGCGGTGGTGCACCTGATCTTCACCACCGGTCACACCGCGCCGATCGGCGCGCGGCTGGTCCGCACCGACCTCGTGGACAGCGCGATCGGCCTGGCCAGGATGCTGCACCTGCTGATGCCAACCGAAGCCGAGATCACCGCCCTGCTCGCGTTGTTGCTGCTCATCGACGCCCGCGCGGACACCCGCGTGGCCGAGGACGGCCGCCTGCTCCTGCTGTCCGAACAGGACCGTTCGCGCTGGGACGGCGGGCAGATCACCGAGGGTGTCGGCCTGCTGACCGACGCGCTGCGCAGGCGGTCGCCGTCCAGATACGCCGTCGAGGCCGCGATCGCCGCCGTGCACGCCGAGGCGTCGACGTGGGAGGACACCGACTGGCCGCAGATCGTCGCGCTCTACGACGTGTTGCTACGGCTGTGGCCATCGCCCGTGGTCCAGCTCAACCGTGCCGTCGCGGTCGGCCTGCGTGACGGCCCGCAGGCCGGCCTCGACCTGCTGGCTCCGCTGCTGGACGATCCGGCGCTGGCCACCTACGGCTACCTCAGCGCCGCCCGTGCCGACTTCCTGCGCCGGCTGTGCCGGTGGCCGCAGGCCGTCGCGGCGTACGAGGAGGCGCTGACGCTCACCGACAACGACGTCGAGCGCGGCTTCCTCACCGAACGGCTCACCGAGGCGCGTGGCCATGGCCATCCCGGCCAGCAGTAGCGACGCCGCCAGCCACCACTGGTTCAGGAATGTCTGCTTGTTGAGCAGGTCGAACGTCAGCAGCACGAGGCCGCCACCGAGCAGCAGGCCGGCTCCACCGCGCGGGCAGCGACGCAACGCGAGCACCGTCACGGCTGCCGTGCCCAGCAGCAACACCGGCAGCCCCCACCCGGCCGGCAGCCAGCGCCAGATCGACACCGACCCCGTCGGCGCCCGCTCGTACAGGTAGAAATCGGCGACACAGGTCTTGAACCGAGCCGGATCCGTCAGCACCCACGGCAGCGAGACAGCGGTCCCGACGGTACCGGCGGCCACCGTCCGACGCGGGCCGAAATCCTTGGACAGCAACAGGAACGGCAGCAGCACGACCGCGTGCTGCTTGTTCGCCAGCGCGACGCCCGTCGCGACGACGGCCAGCCACCAGCGACCGCGATCCACGGCGACGGCCGCGACACACAGCAGCGCCAGCAGCATCGGCTCCGTCCACGCCTGCTGCACCACCAGCAGCGTCCCCGGCAGTCCCGCGACCAACAAGGCCAGCGGCAGGCCACGGCGCCGGCCGACGTGCCAGCCCAGCAGCGCGGCGGTGCCGAGCACACAGCCCGCCTCCACCCACCGCACGTCGCCGAACAGCCACTCGCTCGGCGCCGTGATCAGGAACGTGCTGGGCAGGTAGTTGAAGCAGGACGCCGTCTCGCCGGCCGGCACGTTCGGAAACCGTATGTCGTAAGGGTTCTGGTGGTGAAGGAGTCCATTCGCGACATCCCGCAGGATGACCCACACGTCGATCCTCGGCACGCCACCGACGATCACCCCACCGAACACCAGCGCGGTCAGGCCGAGCACCACCACGGCCGGCCGGGGCCGGAACAACGCCAGCAACCCCAGTGGCACGACCACGGCACCGGCGATCACCGATGGCAACAGCCACGCGGTGCGGTCGACGTTGACGAACAGCGGCGTCGCGATCAGCACCAGCGGTGTGGCCAGTGTCACCGCGACCACGGCGGCCGTGGCCGGCACGGCACGGAACGCGCCGAGCCAGACCGAGCCGAGTATCGACAACACGGTGAGCACGAGCAGAACCAACACCCAAGGCACGTATTCGGTGTGCATCGCGAGCAGTGCGGCGGCCAGCCAGACACCGATCAGCGCCGCCGACGCCGGCCATTTCCGGTCCGTCATCGAAGAAACCCCCGTTTCGTCGTCATCGATCGGGAGTTCTAGTCCGAAAGCGATCCCGGCGGCGTAAGCGTGAGTCCTTATCGCGCATTTATGCCATCGGACGGATACTGTGTAGCGGCTGGGAGAAGGGTGGGGGTTCGTGCGGATACTGGTCGCCGAGGACGAGCGGCTGCTGGCCGACGCGATAGCCGAGGGGCTGCGCCGGCGGTCGATGGCGGTGGACGTCTGCTACGACGGGGATGCCGCGCTGGAGCGGGTCGCCGTCCACCGGTACGACGTGTTGGTGCTGGACAGGGACCTGCCGGGCACGCACGGTGACGAGGTGTGTCGCGCCGTGCTCAGCGACGACGGCGAGACCAGGGTGCTCATGCTGACCGCCGCGACCGGTATCCGGGACCGCGTCGAGGGCCTCGGACTGGGCGCCGACGACTACCTGACCAAGCCGTTCGCGTTCGCCGAACTGGTCGCCAGGGTGCTCGCGCTGGGCCGCCGCGCCCGACCGGCGCTGCAACCGGTGCTCGAACAGGATGGCCTCGCACTGGACCGGCCACGGCACCAGGTGAGCAGGGACGGCACATTCCTGGCGCTGTCCAAGAAAGAATTCGCGGTGCTGGAAATCATGATGCGCGCGGACGGTGTCGTGGTCAGCGCCGAGGAATTGCTGGAAAAGGCGTGGGACGAGCACACCGACCCGTTCACCAATTCGGTCCGGATGACGGTGATGACACTGCGCCGCAAGCTCGGCCAACCGCCGCTGATCCATACCGTGCCCGGCGTCGGCTACCGGTTCGGCGAGCAGGACACCGACAGATGAGCCTGCGCGCCCGGATCACGTTGCTGGTCTTCGTCCTGTTCGCGGCAACGGCCGGCGTGCTCATTCCGTTGCTGTGGAACCAGTTCGAGTCCAACTTCGCGCCGGTGCCCAGCACGCTGATGTTCGAATGGGCGGCCGGCATCGTCGCCGCGGCCAGCGGCCTCACCTGGCTGGTGTTGCGGGAAGTATTGCGGCCACTGGACAATCTGGCCGCGACAGCACGGGAACTGGACACGAGGCAGTTGTCGAGGCGGGTCGAGCTGACCAGCACCGCGGGCGAGTTCCAGGGGTTGACGGTGGCCGTCAACGGCATGCTGGACCGGCTGGCGCAGGGCTACGACGGCCAGAGCCGGTTCGCCGCCAACGCGTCGCACGAACTGCGCACGCCGCTCGCCGTGCAGCGCACGCTGATCGAGGTCGCCATGGAGGCGCCGGACGCCAGCGACGACGTGCGCAGACTCGGCACGCAGCTACTGCTCACCAACGCCCGCAACGAACAGCTCATCGACGGCATGCTGGTGCTCGCGGAGTGTGATCAGGGCCTGCACGTGACGGTCCCGGTTCGGCTGGACACGCTGGCAGCGCGGGTCGCCGAGGATCATGCGCAGCTCGCCGCCGGCAAGCGGGTCACCATCGAGGGCGAGTTGGCACCGTGTGTCGTGCACGGCGATCCGGTGCTGCTGGAGCGGTTGCTGACCAATCTGGTGCAGAACGCGATCAAGTACAACGTGCCGGACGGCCACGTCTGGATGCAGACGGTCGACGTGCCGAACGGACAAGTCAGCCGGGCGCTGTGGGTGCGCAACACCGGCCCGCTGATCCCGGACGAGATGGTGCCGGCGCTGCTGGAACCGTTCCGCCGCATGGCAAGCGAACGCACCGGCATCGCCGGCGGCGCGGGTCTCGGGCTGTCGATCGTCCGGTCGATCGTCGCGGCCCACGGCGGCCAGCTACAGGTGACGGCTGGGGAGACAGGCGGCCTGATCACCGACGTCGCGCTGCCGGGCAGCGCGA
>DATBDL010000159.1:0-33669 GCA_036269975.1 Pseudonocardiaceae bacterium
CGGCCGCACTACCTGTTCCTCTACGGCGTGGACGCCATGCAGAGCCAGTTGGAGACGAGGTCGCCGTCGCACGCGACGACCGGACTGGACGACCTGCGGGCGATCCTGCGGCACGGCCCCGAGCACCACACGCACGTGTTCGGCTGGTGGCGCGGGGTCGGACGGTTGAAGGCCAGCCTGCCGATCGGGTCGGTCGAGGACATCGGCCCGTGGGTGGCGTTCGACGTGCAGGGCCAGGAGCTGATAGCCCTTACGCCGGGCCAGCAGATCGCGTGGTCGGCGCGACCGGGGCGCGGCCTGTTCTTCGACCGGTTCACGCACGCCCGGCCGCACGTGATCATTCCGTTCGACGTCACCAAAGGACTCACGGCATGAACGGCGGCGACGCGGTCCGCAGGTACAAGGAGCTGGCCGACCTCAACACCGATGCCGTGCTGCGGATGCGGGAGCACGACCGCACCGTGGCCGACGAACTGCGGGCGCGGCTGGCCGAGGTGGACAGGCTGCTGGCCGAGGCAACCGCACGGGAGCGGGTGGCCAGGATGGCGGTGCGGTTGCACTGGGAGTCCGCGGTCGAGGCGCTGTGGAACGAGAAGTGGCTCCGGGTCGGTCCGCAGCCGGGGCCGACGACGCCGCCACCCCCAGGGCTCTCGGCTTCGATGGCCGACGCCGAGGTGGGCCGCACGTACGAGGCACTCAAGGAGGCGCTGCGCAAGCCGGCGCTGCTGCCCCGCCGCCAGCAACACGACGACTGATTACTGAACTCGCATGTTCCGGAATACCACGACCGGCGTGGCGCGTTGGACCGCGTGACAATGATCGGCACGTCGACGTGACCGGAGGACATCATGACCGCGATACCGGACCAGGGCCTGGAGATCCGACTGGCGGCCCGGCCCAAGGGCTGGCCGACGCTGGACGACTTCGCCGTCGTCGATGCCGACGTGCCGCCGCTTGCTGAGGGCCAGATCCTGGTGCGCAACACCGTCATGAGCGTCGACCCGTACATGCGCGGCCGGATGGACGACGTGAAGTCCTACGCGCCGCCGTTCCAGCTCGGCGCGGCGATGGAGGGCGGCGCGGTCGGCGAGGTCGTTGCGTCGAACACGGAGCGGTTCGCACCCGGCGACACCGTGCTGCACGGGCTGGGCTGGCGCGAGTACGCGGTGCTGGACGGGCGGGGCGCGCTGCCGGTGGACCTCGCGGTGGCGCCGGCCGGCGCGTATCTCGGGGTGCTCGGCATGCCGGGGCTGACCGCGTATGCCGGGCTGCTGGCGGTGGCCGAGTTCAAGCCGGGTGACACCGTGTTCGTGTCCGGAGCCGCGGGCGCGGTCGGCTCGGTGGTGGGCCAGATCGCGAAGCTCAAGGGTGCCAAGCGGGTCATCGGCAGTGCCGGGTCGGCGGCCAAGGTCGCGCACCTCGTCGACGATCTCGGCTTCGACACCGCGTTCAACTACAAGGACGGCCCGGTGGTCAAGCAGTTGGCGGAAGCCGCGCCGGACGGCATCGAGGTGTACTTCGACAACGTCGGCGGCGAGCACCTGGAAGCCGCGCTCTCGGTGATCAACGTGCACGGCCACATCGCGGTGTGCGGGATGATCTCGATCTACAACAACACCGAGCCGTCGCCCGCGCCGCGCAATCTCAACCAGATGATAAAGAAGCGGATCACGATGCGCGGCATGCTCGTCGGCGACCACGGGAACCTGCGGGACGACTTCGTGCGCGAGGTCGGCGGCTGGCTCAGCGATGGGAAGCTGCGCTACGACGAGACCGTCGTTGCCGGCCTCGCCAACGCGCCGACGGCGTTCCTCGGCATGCTGCGCGGCCAGAACACCGGGAAAATGCTGGTCACGATCGACTGATCAGCTTTCCTGGATTGAGGATTCCGGTCGGATCGAGCGTGCGCTTCACCGCCGCCAGCACCTCGACGCCGAGATCGCCGATCTCGGCGTCGAGGTAGGGCGCGTGGTCGACGCCGACCGCGTGGTGGTGCGTGATCGTGCCACGGGCACCGGTGATCGCCGTGCTGGCGGCCCGTTTGGCGCGCTGCCACTGGTCGATCGGGTCGGCGGATCTCGGTGCCAGGACGGTGAAGTAGAGCGAAGCGCCGGTTTCGTAGGCGTGCGAGATGTGGCACATCACGAGCGGCCGGTCACTGACGGTCCGCAGCGCGGCACGAACCGCGTCCCGCAGGTGGTCCAGATTCGACCAGTGGGTCGCGGTTTCCAGGGTTTCCACGCAGACACCCGCGTCCAGCAGGGCGTCCCGCTGCCGTGGCCCGGCGAACCGGCCGCGCTGCCACGCCCGCGCGGGCGCCGCCCCGAGTGCGATCGGCCGGTGTGCCCGCAGGACGCGCCGAGCGACCTTGTTCGGGGCGCCGTCGTCCTCCCGGCCCAGGACCAGCAGGCAGGGTTCCTTGATGCCGCGCAGTCGCAGGTAGGCGCGCAGTGCCCTCGTCTTCATGCCGCCGGACATGGCGAGCGCGACGTCGGTCTCGTCCACATCGGACAGTCGGGTCACCGTCGCCAGCACGCGGTGTTGGGCCAGCGCGCGGACGGCGGCGGTGCCTCTGGCCCAGCCGTCGAAGACGTAGGCCGCGTAACGGGTCTGACTCGGTTTCGGGCGGACGCGCACGGTGACCTCGGTGAGCACGCCGAACGCGCCCTCGCTGCCCAGCACCAGGCCCAGCAGGTCCGGCCCGGCCGCCGACGCGGGCGCGACGCCGAGCCGCCATTCGCCGCGCGGTGTCGCGACACGGACGGCGTCGACCATGTCCTCGAACCGGCCGTAGCCGGCGGATGCCTGGCCGGCCGAGCGGGTGGCGGCGAATCCGCCGATGGTGGCACGTTCGAAGCTCTGCGGCAGGTGGCCGAGGGTGAGTCCGTGCGCCGCCAGCAGGCGTTCGGCGTCCGGTCCGCGCACGCCGGCCTGGAACGTGGCCAGCCGGGACACCGGATCGACGCTGACCAGCGCGTCGAGCCGCACGAGGTCGAGCGCGACGACGGCGACCTTGTCGCCGCGTAGCGCGCTCACCCCGCCGACGACCGACGTGCCGCCGCCGAACGGGACGACACCGATGCCGAACTTCGCGCAGGTACGCAGGATCTCGGTGATCTGCGTCGAATCAGCGGGCGTGAGCACGGCGTCCGGCGCGGTGAGCTGGCCGCCCTGCCGATAGCGGATCAGGTCCAGATAGGACAGTCCGCCGCTGCGTCCGAGGCGGGATTCCTGGTCGGTACGCACGTTGTCCGCACTGATGACGTCGGCCAGCGCGGCCTCGGCGTCGGCGGGGAGGGCGGACGGGGCGACGGTGCGCTTCGAGTCCCTCGCGATGCCGGCATCGCTGGCGGATAGGCCGATGCGTGCGCGGAGCCAGCGCAGGGCGTGCGCCGGCAGCGGGTGTGGCTCGGCGGTCCAGGTGCCGCGAAGGGTGTGGGCGATCGGCTCGGTCACCGGTACAGTGTTACACATGACGTCTCAACGTCACAGTGTGACGCGACTGGACGACGACCTGCTGCTGGACGCGGCGCGGCACTGCGTGCTGTCGGTCGGCGTGCGGCGGACGACGCTGACCGACATCGCCCGTCGTGCCGGCACCAGCCGGATGACCGTCTACCGGCGGTTTCCCGGCGTGACGAGCGTGGTCGCGGCGCTGATGACGCGGGCGTTCGGCGCACTGCTGCACGAGGTCGGCGCGGCGGCGGACGGTGCCGGCGCGGCGCGGGAACGGCTGGTCACGGCGGCCGTGCGGGCGGCGGCGCTGCTGGTCGACGATCCACTGCTGACCAGCGTGCTCGACCGCGATGCCGAGTTGCTGCTGCCCTACCTGGTGGAGCGGATCGGGAGCACCCAACGACTCGCCGAGAAGTTCGTCACCGAACTGCTGATCGAGGGGCACGCGGACGGCTCGATCCGGCCGGCGCCGGTGGCGGCGCAGGCGCGGGTGCTCTTCCTCACCGTGCAGGCGTTCGTGCTGTCGCATCGGACCAGCAGCTCGGACGTGCCGGCGAGCGAACTGCTGGCCGAGCTCGCGGCGTGCCTGGATCACAGCCTGCGGGTGGCGTCGTGATCACGTCGCTCAACGCAGCTCGCCGCCGTCGGGAACTCGACGAGATCGCAGGCGGACTGATGGTCGACGTGCTGGTGGTCGGTGGCGGCGTGACCGGGGCCGGAGTCGCGCTGGACGCGGCGTCGCGCGGGCTGTCGGTGTGTCTCGTGGAGGCGCACGACCTGGCGTTCGGTACGTCACGCTGGTCGAGCAAGCTCGTGCACGGTGGCCTGCGCTACCTGGCCAAGGGCGACGTCGGGCTTGCCTACGAGAGCGCCGCCGAGCGGGGCACGCTGATGACAGTGGTGGCGCCGCACCTGATCCGGCCGCTGCCACAGTTGGTTCCGTTGTACGGCAGGGCTCGCGGCACCGCGCTGATCATGGCCGGGTTGCGGGCCGGGGACGCGCTGCGCAGGGCGGCCCGCACGCCGACCGAACTGCTGCCGCCACCGCGCCGGGTATCGACAACTCGGGCGTCGGCGCTGGCGCCGGGATTGCGGCGCAGTGGACTGCGCGGTGGGCTGCTGAGCTTCGACGGGCAACTGGTGGACGACGCCCGGCTGGTCGTCGCGCTGGCCAGGACGGCGGCCGGTTTCGGGGCCCGTGTGCTGACCAGGGCGCGGGCGCTGCGGCTGCACCGGCACGGTGCGGACATGCGGGACGAGGTGACCGGCGTCGAGTTCGGGATTCGGGCGCGGGCCGTCGTCAACGCGGCCGGCGTGTGGGCGGGGGAACTGGTCGACTCGGTGCGGCTGCGGCCATCGCGCGGGACGCACCTGGTGCTGTCGGCGGACGCGCTGGACATCCGCGCCACCGCGATCACGATTCCGGTGCCCGGCGAGCACAATCGGTTCGCACTGCTACTCCCCCAGGACGACGGCCGGCTGTATCTCGGGCTGACCGACGAGCCCGTGACCGGGCCGCTGCCGGACGTGCCCGATGTGCCGGCGTCCGATGTGGATTTCCTGCTTGACGTGGGTTCTTCGGTGCTGGCAACGCCGTTGCGCCGGGCCGACGTGCTGGGTGCCTACGCCGGGTTGCGGCCGCTGGTGGCCGGCGGCGCCAGCAGGAGCGCCGACCTGTCGCGGCACCATGCCGTGTTGACGTCACCGGACGGGGTGATCACCGTGGTCGGTGGCAAGTTGACCACCTATCGGCGGATGGCCGAGGACGCCGTCGACGCCACCAAGCTGACATCGGCGCCGTCGCGAACGAAGCGGGTTCCGTTGGTGGGCGCGGCCGACAGACATGTTCTGTCTACTATGGATACTCCGAGGCGGCTGGTGTTCCGATACGGCACCGAAGCCGGCCGGGTGGCGGCACTCGGCGAACTGGACCCCGCGTTGGCCGTGCCGGTGGCCGATGGCAGCATGGTGACGGCGGCCGAGGTGGTGTGGGCGGTACGCCACGAAGGCGCGCTGGACGCGGCGGACGTGCTCGACCGGCGGACCAGGATCGGCCTCGTCCCGGCCGACCGGGAAGCGGCGGCGGACAACGTCGGCGGCCTGGTGGCGAGATCACTCAGTGGGCTGGCGGCGGACTGAACCCGTAGAGTTGACGGCAATCCGGTGCTGAGGTGCTGGCAACACGGGAATTCCACACGGTCGGCGCAATCGTTATGTCGACGTTGGCGTTTGTCCGGCGGATCGTGAGCCAGGTCGGCCATGCTGGCCGAGGGCCGGACGTCTGCGAGGAGGGCGGCGTGACGGACGCGATACTGGAGATCGATCGGATCTCCAAGCGCTACGGCGCCGTGGTCGCGTTGCACGAGACCAGCCTGGTGACGGGTGCCGGCGAACTGTGCGGTATCGCCGGCCGGGCCGGCGCCGGCAAGACCACCCTGCTACGGATCTGTGCCGGCCTGCTGACCGCGGACAGCGGCGGCGTGCGCTGGCGATCCGCGCCGATCGAGCGGGCCATGCTGGCACGGATCGGCTATCAGCCGGCTGCCGGCGGGCTGCACCCGGACATGATGGTTCCGGACCAACTCGCCTACCGGGGCGGACTGCACGGGCTGGACACCAACGAAGCCCATCGCCGCGCCCAGGTCTGGCTGGACCGGCTCGGTCAGCGGGCACTGCGCGAACGCGGGATCGGCACGCTGGACACCGACGAGCGCCGCATCGTCGCCCTGATCGCGACGCTGCTGCCGGAACCGGAACTGTTGTTGCTGGACGAACCGTGCGCCGGAATGAGCGCGACCGGAATCGCCACCGTCTTCGAGGTGCTACGCGAGCAGGCCGACAACGGTGTACCGGTCCTGTTGTCCAGCAACGACTTCGACCTCGTCGAGCATAGATGTGACCGGGCCGCGATCCTCCGCAGTGGACAGCCGATCGCGGTCGGCGCCATGCCGGAGCTGACGGCGGACCGGGCCCGGCTGATAGCCGTGGACGCGCCGGACGCCACCCCCGGCTGGGCGGCCGTGGTGCCGGGGTGTCGGATGGTCGATGTGGACGGAACACGCGTCGTGCTGGAACTGGGCCCGGAAGCCGACGACCAGGCGGTGCTCGCGGCAGCGATGGCCACCGGCCGGGTCCGCGAGTTCACGCTGCTGCGCAGGTCACTGGCCGCGCGCTACGACTCGGCGGACGGCTCGTGATGAACGTCGTGGTGTTGGTGGCGCGCCGGGAGTTCCGGTCACGGGTGTGGTCCAAGCCGGTGCTGGGCTGTTCCGTGCTGGTAGCCGTGTTGCTGGTGACTTTCCTTTTCCTGCAAGCATTCGTGTTCGGCAGCGAGCATCCGATCCGGATCGGATTGGCCGGCCAGGCGATCGGGCTGGCGGAGGGCCTGCCGCAGGAGACCGCGAGCCTCGGCCTGACCGTGGCCGTGAGCCAGGTGGACAGCGTCGCCGACGGGGTGGCCCAGGTGAAGGCAGGCGAACTGGACGTACTGGTGTCCGGTGCGCGGGCCGCGCTGCACGTGACAGTGGACAACCAGCTAGATCCGCAACTGCGGACCACCCTGAACGGCCTGGTCCGGCAACAGGTGCTGGACGCGCAGATAGCGCAGTTGGGCGCGCGGCCACAGGACGTGCTGTCCAGGGTGGACCAGGCGCAGATCAGCCTGACGCAGTTGAACGTGACCGATCCGGAGCGCGTCCAGCGAGTCGCGATCGGCGTAGTGGTGGGGCTGCTGGTCACGCTGGCACTGGCCGGCGCGGCCGCCCTGGCCACCGCGGCGGCGGTCGCCGGCCGGCGGGACGGCACCGAGGAGGTGGTGCTGACCGTGCTGCGGCCGCGCCGCCTGCTGCTCGCCAACCTGGCCGGCCCAGGAGTGACCGGTCTGGTGCATCTGGTCGCGGTCGGCGTGCTGGGCGTGGTGGTGGCGCTGGCGACCGGGGTGGTGACGCTGCCCGGTTCGCTGCTGGCCGGGTTCGGCACCGGGCTGCTGTGGTACGTGCTGGGCGTCGCGGTAGTCGGCACGATATGCACGACACGACGAACGGCGATGTGGTTGCTGGCCGGGCTGATCGTGGTGTTCGTGCTGAGCACGATCCTGCTGACGGCCGATCCCGGCGGCACGGCCACGGCGGTGCTGTCGGTACTGCCACCGTTCGCGCCTGTGCTGCTACCGGGCCGGCTGGTGGTCGGCGTGGCAAGCGCGTGGCAGGTCCCGCTGGCAGTCGGCCTGACACTGGTACTGCTGGCCGGCCTGACGGCGAAGCGAATTTCCTTGCCGTAGCAAGAGAAACGGCCCACCGCTGGTCTGCGGTGGGCCGTTCGCTCTCAACGGTGGTCCGGGACCTCGCGCTCCGGCGGGCCCACGTAGACCTGGCGGGGACGGCCGATCTTGGTGTCCGGGTCCCTCATCATCTCGCGCCAGTGCGCGATCCAGCCGGGCAGCCGGCCGATCGCGAACAGGACGGTGAACATGCGGGTCGGGAAGCCCATGGCCCGGTAGATCAGGCCGGTGTAGAAGTCGACGTTCGGGTAGAGCTTGCGCTCGATGAAGTAGTCGTCGGAGAGTGCCCGCTCCTCCAACTGCTTGGCCAGGTCCAGCAGATGGTCGTCGCCGCCCAGCTTGCCGAGGATCTCGTCGGCGGTGTGCTTGACGATCTTCGCCCTCGGGTCGTAGTTCTTGTAGACCCGGTGGCCGAAGCCCATCAGCTTGACACCGTCCTCCTTGTTCTTCACCTTGCGCACGAACTCGTCCACGTTGCCGCCGCTTTCCCGGATGCCTTGCAGCATCTCGAGGACAGCGGCGTTGGCACCGCCGTGCAGCGGACCGAACAGGGCGTTGATGCCGGCGGACACGCTGGCGAACAGGTTGGCCTCGGACGAGCCGACCAGGCGCACGGTGGACGTCGAGCAGTTCTGCTCGTGGTCGGCGTGCAGGATGAACAACAGGTCCAGCGCCTTGGCCATGGTCGAGTCGACCTCGTACGGCTCGGCCGGCAGACCGAACGTCATCCGCAGGAAGTTCTCGACGAAGCCCAGTGAGTTGTCCGGGTACAGGAACGGCTGGCCGACCGACTTCTTGTAGGCATACGCGGCGAGCGTGGGCACCTTGGCCAGCAGCCGGATCGTGGACAGCTCGACGTTCGGCTCGTCGAACGGGTTGAGACTGTCCTGGTAGAAGGTGGACAGCGCGGAGACCGCGGAGCTGAGCACCGGCATCGGGTGCGCGTCCCTGGGGAAGCCGTCGAAGAAGCGCTTGAGTTCCTCGTGCAGCAGGGTGTGCCGGCTGATCTTCGCGGTGAATTCTGCCAGTTGTACGGAGGTGGGCAGTTCGCCGTAGATCAGCAGATAGCTGGTCTCGATGAACGTCGACCGTTCGGCGAGCTGTTCGATGGGGTATCCGCGATAACGCAGGATGCCGGCACCACCGTCGATATAAGTGATCTCGGACGAACACGACGCGGTGTTGACGAATCCGGGATCGAGTGTCACGAGCCCGGTCGTGGACAGCAGTTTGGTGATTTCGATGCCGGCGGAGCCCTCGGTGGCTGGTTTCACCGGGAGTGCGAGTTCGCCACCTGGGTGGCGCAGCGCGACAGTACTCGTGGCGGCGGTCGCGTCAGGCATGGGGAATACCTCTCACGCTTGGGACGGGGCGCCTACCCCGGCGCCTGCACTCGCCGACGCCGCCCCGTTGCGGTCTCTAGGGTTTCGATTACCACGCTAATGCGCGTTTCGCGTCCCGCCCAGTCGAAGTACCTGTCAAAACCCCACATGGGACGGCGATCACAGCCCGAACCACTCCACGGGGTGTACCGGAGCCGGAAGTGGCCGCCAGAGACCAGACATAACGGACCGCAGTCCGACGTGGGAACCGCAGCGGACCACAGGAGCCGACGCACCACCCCAACCCCCGCCCGGCAACGCAAGAGGCTCAAAGCACCGCAACCACAACCACAGCCGGCCAGCAAAGCCCAAAAGGTCGGGTGACCCCGAGCAGAGGGTCAACCTGGGGTTGCTTGATCACTTCCCCTGCCTTGACGCGCTGCCACCGACCGTCACGACAACAAAGAGATCGGAGTGAAGCAGCACCCAAACAACGAGGTCAACCACCCAATCAGGCACCCAGCGAACCGGACCACGGCCCGCGGGGATCCCCCCAATATCCAGTCTAATCGATCTTGAGACAGACGGCCATCAAGTTGGACCGGGCCTGTGGACAACTTCGCCGGGCCGTGCGGCCGTCCGGGGCACGGCGTCCACCCCAACGAGACCCCTGCTGCGCCATCCCCGCGAACCTCACCCCCGTCCTGACCGATTCCGGTGACCGATGGTGAGCAACCTGCACACGCTCCGGGGAACGACAGCAATGCGGCGACTCGCTAGCTTCGAATACAGCGGCCGCTCGTCAGGACTCCCGAAACAACAGTGGAGGACAGCATGATTGATATCGGTATCGGACTGTGGCTCTTTCCGTGGTGGGGCCACCACCACCACTGCCACTGAGTCGGTCGGGCAACGCGGTTAGCGCATAGACGGGCGGACGGTCATCGGGCGTCCCTGGACATTTCCATGGGCGCCCGATGCAATTACTTTCCGACGCATACGGCTTTACAGTTCCGCCATATACGGCGGTTGCGCCCCGACCCTGCTCACCGTGACAGCGGCGGCACGGGCGGCGAACCCGAGCGCGTCCGACCACGCCGGTCGGTTCAACGCCACGACATCCGCCGCCGTACGCACGGACTTACCGTGCAGCCACGCCAGCAACGCGCCATGCACGGTGTCACCAGCGCCGATCGTGTCCACAACCCGCGCCAGGACGGCCGGGACGTCGGCCCGGTCCTTGGCCGTATACGCGGTCAGCCCAGCGCCACCCCTGGTCAGCACGACCGCACTCACACCGGCGGCGAGCCAGTCCCGCAGCACCGGCTCCACGTCGGCGTCCGGGCCGATGTCGGCCAGCCAGCGGGCGTCCTCCTCGGACACCTTGAGCACCCGGACGTCCGGCAGCCAGCCGGCGAACCTGGCCCGGTAGGTGGCCGGGTCGGCGATCAGGCCGGTGCGGATGTTCGGGTCGAGCACGGTGAGCCGGTCGCGGGCCGACTCCCGGCGCAGCACCGCCTCGTAGGCGCTCGCGCCCGGCTCCAGCACCAGCGACAGCGTGCCGATGGCGAGCGCGGTCACGTCGTCGGGCAGCGGGCCGGGGTCGGTGACCAGCCGGTCGGCGGTGCCGTCGACGTAGAACGTGTACCTGGCCGAGCCGTCGTCGGCCAGCGTGACCACGGCCAGCGTCGTCGGCTCCGGACCGCGCTGGAGCAGGTCCAGCCGGACACCCGAGTCGGCCAGCCGCGCCACGATCGCGATGCCGAAACCGTCCGTCGACACCCTGGACAGGAACGCGACCGGGGCACCGAGCCGGCCGGCCGCGATCGCCGTGTTGTACGGGCCACCGCCCGGCCTCGGTAGCAGCGCACCCAGTTCGCCACGCACCGTGCTCGGTGCCGGCACCAGGTCCACCAGCGCCTCGCCGCCGACAACGATCACCGTCTCAACTCCAGGCATTCGAGGATGCGAATCACTCCCGAGGACCGTACACAGGCGGATCGGGCGACGTATGTTAGGACGTCCGACTGTTTGAACCTTCATGGAGGATCCCATGCCGGTCGAACGCCTGTTGCCGAGCACGGAAGCCGAGGAACTGCTGAAACTGGTGCACGAGATCGCCATCGACGAACTCGCACCGGTCGCGGCGGAATACGAAGCGGCGGAACGATTTCCGCGCGAACAGTTCCGGTTACTCGGCCGCAGCGGCCTGCTCTCGCTGCCCTACGGCGAACAGTGGGGCGGCGGTGCGCAACCGTACGAGGTGTACCTCCAGGTGTTGGAGGAACTGGGCGCGGTGTGGCTGACGGTGGCCGTCGGGCTGTCCGTGCACACGATGTCGTGCTATCCGCTCGCCACCTTCGGCACGGCGGAACAACGCGACGAGTGGCTGCCGGCCATGCTGGCCGGCGACCTGCTCGGGGCGTACGCGCTGTCCGAGCCGAACGCCGGATCGGACGCGGCGGCGCTGGCGGCACGGGCGACGCTGGACGGCGACGAGTACGTGGTCACCGGCACCAAGGCGTGGATCACGCACGGCGGGGTCGCCGACTTCTACACGGTGATGGTGCGCACCGGCGCCGACCGCACGCACGGCATCACGTGCGTGCTCGCGGACGCGGACACGCCTGGCCTGAGCGCCGGCCCGCCGGAGCGCAAGATGGGCATGACCGGCTCGGTCACGGCCCAACTGCGGCTGGACGCGGCGCGCATCGCGGTGGCACGGCGGATCGGCGCCGAGGGCGACGGGCTGAAGATCGCGCTGGACGCGCTGAACTCCGGCCGGCTCGGCATCGCGGCGTGCGCGGTCGGCCTCGCGCAGGGCGCGTTGGACGAGGCGGTGCGATACGCGAAGCAGCGCACCCAGTTCGGCCGGTCGATCGCGGACTTCCAGGGTGTCGAGTTCCTGTTGGCGGACATGGCGGCCGGCGTCGAGTCGGCCCGCGCGACCTATCTGGACGCGGCACGGCGGCGGGATCGTGGGCTGCCGTACCGGCGGCAGGCGTCGATCGCGAAACTGGTGGCGACCGACATGGCGATGAAGGTCACAACGGACGCGGTGCAGGTGCTCGGCGGCGCCGGTTACACCAGGGATTTCCCGGTCGAGCGGTACATGCGCGAGGCGAAGGTCCCGCAGATCTTCGAAGGTACCAACCAGATTCAGCGGATGGTCATCGCACGCGAGCTGAAACTGGCGTGAGAATGGGTTCGTGATCGAACACCGGATTCTGGACGTGCGCGGGCTGCGCATGCATCTCGCCGAGGCCGGCAGTGGGCCGCTTGTCGTGCTGCTGCACGGTTTCCCGGAGTCGTGGTACTCGTGGCGGCACCAGATCACCGCGCTGGCCGACGCCGGGTACCACGTGGTCGCACCGGACCAGCGCGGCTACGGCGGCACGGACGCGCCGGCCGATGCCACGACGTACACGATGCCGCACCTGGTCGGCGACGTGATCGGACTGCTGGACACGCTGGGCGAGGCGAAGGCGGTCGTGGTCGGACACGACTGGGGTGCGCCGGTCGCCTGGCACACGGCGCAACTGCGGCCGGACCGGGTGCGTGGCGTAGCCGGGCTGAGCGTGCCGTTCCGGCCACGCGGCAGCAAGCGGCCGACCGAAGTCATGCGCGCCACCATCGGCGGCGGCTTCTACATGCTGTACTTCCAGGAACCCGGCGTGGCCGACGCCGAACTGAATGCCGATCCGCGCCGCACCCTGCGAATGCTGCTGTACTCGGCGTCCGCCGACGCGCACCGGCGCCCCCCGATCGTGCCGGCGGGCGGCGGTTTCCTGGACACCTGCCAGGACCCGGAAGAGTTGCCGCAGTGGCTGACCGAGGCCGACCTGGACGTGTTCGCCTCGGACTACGCGAAGTCCGGCTTCACCGGCGGCCTGAACTGGTACCGCAACATCGACCGCACGTGGGAACTGCTCGCGGCATGGCACCGGGCCCCGATCACCCCGCCGGCCATCTACATCGGCGGCGAGCAGGACCTGGTGGTGAACGGCCCAGGCACCCGCGAGTACCTGCCGACGATGACGGACGCCGTCCCGAACCTGCGCCGCAGCGTGCTACTGCCCGACTGCGGGCACTGGACGCAACAGGAACGCCCGGCCGAGGTGACGGCCGAACTGCTCGACTTCCTGGCGTCCCTACCGGAGTGACCGGAGTGACCACCACGTGTTCGGTGTTCGGTATTGACCGAACACCGAACAGGACGTCCTACGGCGCGGTGTAGTACGGGTTCGCAACGGTGGCCTTGGCGGTTTCCTCGTCGTACGAGTACACCTCTCGGCCGTTGATGAACACTCGCAGTGCGCGGCTCATCACGTCCAGCGGGTCGCCCGACCACACCACCACGTCGCCGTCCAGACCGGCCTTCAGGGCGCCGACCTGGTCGTCGAGGCGGAGGATCTCGGCCGGGTTCACGGTCAGGGCGCGGATCGCTTCGGTGCGGTCCATGCCCTCCTTGACGGCCAGCGTGGCCTGGTGCACCAGGAAGTGGATCGGCACGACGGGATGGTCGGTCGTGATGGCCACCTTCACGCCCGCCTTGGACATGATGCCGGCGGCGCGCATGGTGCGGTTGCGCAGTTCGACCTTGACGCGGGTGGTGAACATCGGGCCGAAGATCACCGGGATGTCCTTCTCCGCCAACAGGTCCGCCAGCAGATGACCTTCGGTGCCGTGGTTGACGACCAGTCGGTAGCCGAACTCCTCGGACAGCCGGATCGCGGTGGCGATGTCGTCGGCGCGGTGGGTGTGCTGGTCCCACAGCAGCTCACCGGACAGGACGGCGGCCAGCGTCTCCAGCGACAGGTCGCGCTCGAACGGCTCGCCCTTCTCCTCCTTGTGCGCCCGCTTGGCCTCGTAGTTGCGCGCCGCGATGAACGCGTCCCGGATCACGGACGCGACACCGAGCCTCGTCGACGGCGTCTTGCCCTTGTCGCCGTAGACCCGCTTCGGGTTCTCGCCCAGTGCGCTCTTCACGCTGACCTTGTCGCGGAACACCATCTCGTCGACGGTGCGGCCCCAGTTCTTGATCGCGATCGTGCGCCCGCCGATCGGGTTGCCGGAACCCGGTTTCACCACCGATGACGTGACGCCGCCGGACAGCGCGTCGAGGAAGCCGATGTCGGCCGGGTTGATGCCGTCCAGTGCGCGGAACCGTGCGCCGACCGGGTCGGTCATCTCGTTCGTGTCCCGGCCGGCCCAGCCTTCGCCGTCCTCGTGCACGCCGACGTGCGCGTGCGACTCGACGAAACCGGGCAGCACCCAGCATCCCGCCGCGTCCACCTCGGTGACACCGTCCGGCACGTCGACGTCGGCCGCGGTGCCGACCGCCGCGATCTTCCCGTCCCGGATCAGTACCGTTCCGCCGTCAACGGGTTCGCCGTCGACGGGCACCACGTACCCGCCTGTGATCGCCACATCCATGGTTAGCAAGGCTAACAAAGATCGGTGGTGCCGCAAGGCACGAATCGATCAGTTGAGTGGCCGCAGGCCCCAACGCCCGCTCCAGTTTTCGCCGGGTACCACCGTGATCAGGTCGATCCCCGAGTTCAGCGCGTCCGGTGGGCACGTCATCGGCTCGATCGCCAGAGCTGTCTTCGTGCCACCCTCCGGATCGGGGAATTCGTTCGGCGTGAACACCTGCACCCACCGGAAGTCCGGATCGGCCCACATCTCGACGCCGCCGGTAGCGCTGAGCAGCCGGTGGTGGATCAGACCGTCCTGCTCCGGCCGGCAGTCGCCGAAGGGCGTGTCGAGCCGGCGGCCCGCCAGGCTGACCGGGGTGCGGAAGTCGACGTCGGTGCCGGTGACGTCGGTGGGCGGGCCGTTCGGGATCCGGGTGGTCTCGTCGAGCGACAGCACCGTGTGCGCCGCGAGCTGGAGCTGGCACTCGTCACGCGGGGCGAGGCCGGCACGCGGGTACGGGTGGCAGCCGACGCCGAAGGGCACCGGCTGGTCGCCGACGTTGCGGACGTCGTGCTCGACGGTGAGACCGCGCCGGCCGACGGTGTAGCGCAGGCCGATACGCAGCGCGACCGGCCAGCCGGCCTGCACCGGGACGTCGAGGGCCAACGTGATCCTGGTGCGCTCGCGGATCACCACCCGCCACGGCTGGAACCGGACGAGGCCGTGGATGGCGTTACCCAGCGCCGGTTCGGTGACCTCAAGGTCCTGCGGCTTGCCGTCGAACTCCCAGTGCGCCCCGGCCACCCGGTTGGGCCACGGCACCAGCACCGAGCCGGCGCCCATCGGCGGCTTGACAGCGTCCTTGGCGAAGGTCTCCACGTAGGGCACGCCGTCCACCTCGAACGCCCGCAGACCGGCGCCGAGTTGGGTGATCACCGCCCGCGAGCTGCCGAACGTGATCTCGTACTGTTCACCGGTCATGCCGGCAGCGTAGGACACCTACGAGTTGGCCAGCGCGGTGAGGAACGTGACCAGCTTGGGCTGGATACCGGGGCTGTCGGCGACACCGGCGAGCACCACGTCCACGGTGTTGGACTCGCTGTCCGCCTTCGCCGCGAACGCCTCGTCGACCGCCGAGCCGGTCTGGTGGTCCTGGAACAGGCCGGCCACGTCGGCGCCGCTGATCCCGTCGAGCTTCTGGATCGTGCCGAACTGCTGCTGCATGATCTGGTAGTACTGGGCCGCCGTGGTGATCAGGGTGGACGGGTAGATCTGCACGACCACGTTGGCACGGAAGCCGTTGGACGAGCTGATCACGCACTTGATCTGCTTGATCCCGCCGGTCAGTGTGGTGCCGCTGTCCGCCTTGACCGTCACGTCCGGCACGCCGAACGCCGACGTGACCGAGTCCTTCGGGAACTGGGCGCAGGTGTCCTGTGCCTGCTGGGACAGGTCACCGGACGGGGCGCCGGACGGCGTCGTCGTCGGGGCGCCACCGCCACCGCCACCGTTGCCACCGGCGGGCGCGGTCGTCACTGGGCCAGCGGCACCGGCGATCGCCGAGCCGGTGATCGACTTCGAGCAGGCGGCCAGCCCACCGGCCAGCACCACGCCGGCGGCGATCAGGCCGAGCGTGCGTTCCATTCGAGTCACAGCACCCACGATTCCCCGAGAAAACGGCATCGCCGCCAGCCTAACCCGCAACCGGGGCCCGGTAGCGCCAGATGGCCGGCAGTAGCACGACCGCGATGATCACCAGCACCACCACCAGCACCCCACCGCCGGTCACCGCGACCGTGGTCCCCGCAGTGGCCCCGATGACGCCGTGCAGGACGTCGGCCACCCTCGGCCCGCCGACCACGACGACCGTGTAGACGCCCTGTAGGCGGCCGCGCATCTCGTCGGTGGCGGCGGTCTGCGCCATGGAGTTGCGGAAGACCATGCTCACCATGTCCGCGGCGCCGGCCAGCGCGAGGAAGACGGTCGCGAGCAGGAGCGAGTGCGACAGCCCGAACGCGGCCACCGCGAGTCCCCAGCAGCACACCGCGATCGTGACGGCGACCCCGTGCCGCCGAATCCGGGACAGCCACCCGGAGAGCAGCCCGAACACGACGGCACCGATCGGGATGGCCGCGAACAGCCAGCCGAGCGCGGCGCCCCCGCCGGCCGGGTCGCCGAAGGTGTGCTCGGCCATCTCCGGGAACAGCGCCCGAGGCATGCCGGCCACCATCGCGATGATGTCGAGCAGGAAGGAGGCGAGCAGCACCTTCCGGGCGCCCAGATAGCGGAAACCGTCCAACACGTCCCCGATGCCCGCTCGACGCGACGGGCCCGTCAAGGGCGGTAGCGGCGGCAACCGCCACACCGCCCACAGCGTCAGGCACAGGCCGACGGAGTCGATCAGGTACAGCGTAGGCAGGCCGAGCACCGGGATGAACGCACCGGCCAGCAACGGTCCGAGTACCGCGCCGAAGCTGAAAACCGTGCTGTAGACGGCATTCGCGGCCGGCATCAGGGACGCGGGCACCAGGCGCGCGACCGATGCGCTGCGGGCCGGCTGGTTGACCGCGAACAGCCCCTGCTGCAAGGCGAGCAGCCCGAGAACGACCCACACGGAGTTGAGGTGGCTGGCGGCCTGCGCCCACAGCAGCAGCGACGTGACGGCGATGCCGAAGTTGGTGACGATCAGCAGCCGGCGACGGTCCACGGTGTCCGCGACGGCGCCACCCCACACGCCGAACACCAACAGCGGCACCAAGGCAACCGCGCCGGCGACACCCACCCAACCGGACGAGTTGGTGATGTCGTAGACCTGCTTGGGCACGGCGACAGCGGTGAGCTGGCTGCCAATCGCGGTAACGGCGGTCGAGAGCCACAACCGCCGAAACGGCAGAATCCGCAACGGCCGGGTATCCATGACAAGCCCACCAAAGCCGCGACGACGCGGCTCCGGCGGCGCGGGACTTGCTGTGTCGGGATCCGAGGCCACGAGGTATTAGCTTAGGCTAACTAACGACCAGTCGCCTTAGTCCGTTATGGGGCCCACACAGGCGAGCAGGCGAAGCGCCCTTGACGGGCCACCACCGACCGTTACGACGATGAAGAGATCGGAGTGAAGCGGAACTCCAAACCCCGAGGCCACCCAACAAACGGCTACGGCGCGAGGCGACGAACCCGCCATTCGTCAGCGGTCAGTTCGAACACCAGCCGATCGTGCATCCGGTCCGGCCGTCCCTGCCAGAACTCCACGCTCTGTGGCCGAATCCGCCACCCGCCCCAGTGCGGCGGCACCGGTACCCGCTCGGCGTCGGCGAACTGCCGTTCCACGTTGGCCAGGGCCGATTCCAGGGTGCCCCGGCTGTTCACCGCCCTCGACTGTGGCGATGCCCACGCGCCCAACTGCGATCCGCGTGGCCGGCTGGCCCAGTAGGCGGCGGTCTCGGCAGGACTGACCTTCTCCACCGTGCCACGCACGTGCGCCTGCCGCTGCATCGCGAACCACGGGAACGTGGCGGACGCGAACCGGGTGGCCAGCAGGTCGTGGCTCTTGGTGGACGTGTAGTTGGTGAAGAACACGACGCCCCGTTGGTCGATCCCCTTGCACAGCACCGTCCGCGACGACGGGCGGCCGCTGGGGTCCGCCGTCGCCAGCACCATCGCGTTCGGCTCTGGCAGGCCGGCACCGCGCGCCTCGTCCAGCCAGAGCTGCAACTGCGCGTGCCAGGTCGCGGCCAGTTGAGATTCGTCCAGTGCCCCCTGTTCGTACGAAACGCGCATCGCTGGCAGTTCCAGCGCGATATCGGTTTCGGACATCCCGTACCACCTTCCAGCCTGGCCCGTTGTGCGGGAGCAAGAGTTGGGGAGTTTGCGGCTAGCACTGCCGTGTCGGTGGACGGTACGGGGTTGTCGGCCCAACCGGAACCGCCTGCACGGTGATCCCGCCCACGAGCTTCGCCGGCTTGATCGAGCAGGTTGACCGATCCCGCGACAGCGGGTGACCACACCATCCACGACCGGCCCAACCGGACCAGTCGTTCGTGCTGGTCCGGAGCTTTTTCATGCCCTGTTTCGCTCCGACGAACGGCGTCAGCCACGCGGGCTACCTGCTGTTCACTGAATCGAGCGCTGATTCGTGACAGAGGACACCGAGCGAACACATTGCGAAGCCACCCTTTCGGGTGCAGGGTTTCGAGAAAAGCGCGCTGGTTCGCTGGCGGTTACCCCTACCCTGCCGGGCTCGCCAGCCGCGCTGCAAACGTCGAGCAATCCTCGCGAAGGGGCGTGCACACCGTGGTGCAGACCGAGAACACGGCAGACCAGGGTTTCAAACCGGGCCTCGAGGGCGTGATCGCATTCCGGACGGAGATCGCGGAACCGGACCGGGACGGTGGAGCGCTGCGCTACCGCGGCGTCAACATCGAGGACCTCGCCGGCAAGGTCACCTTCGGCGACGTCTGGGCCCTGCTGGTGGACGGCCGGTTCGGGCACGGGCTGCCGCCGGCCGAGCCGTTCCCGCTCCCGGTGCACACCGGTGACGTACGGGTGGACGTGCAGGCCGCGCTGGCGATGCTCGCGCCGATCTGGGGTTACCAGCCGTTGCTGGACATTTCCGACGAGGCGGCCCGCGACCAGTTGGCGCGGGCCGCTGTCATGGCGCTGTCGTACGTCGCGCAGTCCGCGCGGGGCATCGGCCATCCCGCCGTCCCACAGTCCAGGGTGGACCAGTGCGACACGATCACCGAGCGGTTCATGGTCCGCTGGCGCGGTGAGCCGGATCCCGCGCATGTCCGGGCCGTCGAGGCGTACTGGGTGTCCGCCGCCGAGCACGGCCTGAACGCCTCCACGTTCACCGCCCGCGTGATCGCGTCGACCGGCGCGGACGTCGCGGCGTCCATGTCCGGCGCGATCGGCGCGATGTCCGGCCCGCTGCACGGCGGCGCACCGGCCCGCGTGCTGCCGATGATCGAGGACGTCGAGCGGATCGGTGACGCGCACAAGGTCGTCTCCACGATCCTGGACCAGCACGGCCGCCTGATGGGCTTCGGCCACCGGGTCTACCGGGCCGAGGACCCGCGTGCCCGCGTGCTGCGGCGGATGTGCAAGGAACTGGGCGCCGAGCGCTACGAGGTGGCCGCGGCGCTGGAGCAGGCCGCGCTGACGGAACTGCGGGAACGGCGGCCGGACCGGGCGATCGAGACGAACGTCGAGTTCTGGGCCGCCGTGATCCTGGACTTCGCCGAGGTGCCGCCGCACATGATGCCGGCGATGTTCACGTGCGCGCGCACGGCCGGCTGGTCGGCGCACATCCTGGAGCAGAAGAAGACCGGCCGGCTGGTGCGCCCGTCCGCCGTCTACGTCGGCCCCGAGCCGCGCATGCCGGACGAGGTCCCCGGCTGGGACGAGATCCGGCACGCCTGAGCCTCGAGTTTCACCCGTCCCGTAACAACGTCCGCATGATCGTCGCCATCAGCCAGTCGCGGTAGCCGCCGGCGTCCCAACCCTGGTCGTGTCGCAGCAAGTGGTGCACGTGCGGCGATGCCAGCGCGAAGAGGATCGCTCGCGCCCGCTCCGGGTCCATCCCGTCCCTGAGCAGCCCGCTCTCGTGCCACGCCGTGGTGACGGTCAGCAGGTTCGCCGACGTGGCGGCCGCGCCGCGCTCGCAGAACTCCCGCATGTCCGGGTCGGCACCGGACGACTCGATCGCGGCCATCACCAGTGCTCCGGCCCGCTCCATCAGCTCACTGCCGTAGGCCACCACCTGCCGTGCCGCCCGCATCGGCTCGGACTCGGTCAGCGCCGCGGTGAACTCGGGGCGCTGCGCGACCGGAACGGGTAGCTCGTCGCCGACGGTCGCGATGTCGATGACCTCGTTGAACAGCGCGGTCTTGTTCGGGAACGCCGTGTAGACGGTGCGTTCGGCGACCCCGGCCGCCACCGCGACCTGGCGCATGGTGGTCGCGCTGATCCCCTGCCGGACGAACAGCTCGGCCGCGGCGTCCCGGATGAGCCGTCGGGTCTGCTTGGCGGCGTCGGCGCGGCGCTGCGACTGGTACGGCCGCTTGACAGGGTCTGACATGCGATGCATCCTATCATCGTTCAATACAGTGATACTGCATTCAAGGGGGCGGGCATGCAAGAACCGGCGATCACCGGTATCCACCACGTGAAGTTCCCGGTCAGCGACCTGGCCACCAGCATCGCGTGGTACCAGCGGGTCTTCGGGTTCGAGGTGGAAGTGGAGTTCCCGGACGAGGAGGGTGTCGTGCGCGGCGTGGCCGGCACGTGCCCAGGGCTGGGCGACGCCGGTCTCGCGCTACGCGAGAACCCGGTGGCGGCCAAGGGTTTCGCCGGGTTCGACCCGATCAGCTTCGGCATCGCGGACAAGGCGGCGGCCGAGGCGTGGGCGGCGCGACTGGACGAGTTGGGCATCGCACACTCGCCCGTCGTCGACGCGACGATCGGCTGGATCGTCGGCTTCCACGATCCGGACGGCATCGAGATCCGGCTCTACAGCTTCGCGGCGCACGGCAGGGACCAGCGCGGACGGCCGGGCTACGGGCAGTTGGTCGACACGGCGCAGGTCGGCGGGGGGCCGGTCAGCGTGCGGGCCTGACGTGATCGGGGGGCGCCGGTGGGGGCGGCCGGTGGGGGGCGGCGTGACCGTGGTCCGGGGGGACGCGGTCACGCCGACCGGTCGACTCGGGTCGGCTGGGTGCGGGGTGGACGCGAAGACGGCTCGCGACACTGAGAGACTGGGGGTCCGGCAACGGCGCCGGGTCGCCAGTCAACTCCCCGCGTTCGAAGGGCGCCGAAACATGACGAAGGCCGCGGACCCGACCACCCTCACCCTGCCCGACGACCTGAAACCGACCGACGGCCGCTTCGGCTGTGGTCCGTCCAAGGTGCGGCCGGCGCAGATCGAGGCGCTCGCCACCGCAGGTGCCGAGCTCATGGGCACCTCCCACCGGCAGAAGCCGGTCAAGTCGCTCGTCGGCCGGGTGCGGTCCGGCCTGCGCACGCTGTTCGACCTGCCGGAGGGCTACGAGGTCGTCCTCGGCAACGGCGGGACCACCGCGTTCTGGGACGCCGCCGCGTTCGGCCTGATCCGTGATCGTGCGCTGCACTTCACGTACGGCGAGTTCAGCAGCAAGTTCGCCAAGGTCACCCAGGGTGCGCCGTTCCTCGGCGACTCGATCGTGGTGTCGGCCGAACCGGGCGACGCGCCGGAGCCGGCGTCGGCGGACGGCGTGGACGCCATCGCATGGGCACACAACGAGACGTCGACCGGCGTGATGGTGCCGGTGCGTCGGCCGGCCGATTCCGATGGCTCGCTGGTGCTGATCGACGCCACGTCCGGCGCCGGTGGCCTGCCGGTGACCGCCACCGACTTCGACGTCTACTACTTCGCGCCGCAGAAGTGCTTCGCATCGGACGGCGGCCTGTGGATCGCGCTGATGAGCCCGGCCGCGCTGGCCAAGGTGAACGAGATCGCCGAAACCGGCCGGTGGATGCCGGAATTCCTGTCGCTGCCGGTCGCCCTGGACAACTCGACGAAGGACCAGACGTACAACACGCCCTCGGTCGCGACGCTGTTCCTGCTGGCCGAGCAGGTCGACTGGATTCTGGGCAACGGCGGCCTGGACTGGGCGGTCAAGCGCACGCTGGACTCGTCGGCGCGGCTGTACTCGTGGGCCGAGCGCACGAAGTACACGACGCCGTTCGTCAGCGAGCCCCGGCACCGTTCGCAGGTCGTCGGCACGATCGACTTCACCGCTGACGTCGACGCTGCCGCGGTGGCGAAGGTGTTGCGCGCCAACGGAATCGTCGACGTCGAGCCGTACCGGAAGCTGGGGCGCAACCAGTTGCGGGTCGGCATGTTCCCGGCGATCGAGCCGGACGACGTGACGGCGTTGACGGAGTCCATCGACTGGGTCGTGGAGCGGTTGAGCTGAATGGGTCGGATTCCAGCTCCGATACGGCAAGATCACACCTGGATCTCGTCGGGCACGGCGCGCCTGCGGCGTCAAGCAGGCACGCCGACCTAACGTCGTACCCGGCGAGGTGGAGTCTCAGGAGGACGTGATGCGGGCGCTGCGAGTGATCGGCCTCAGCGAAGACGGCAAGTCCGTCATTTGCGAGGACGTCGCGCGCAGCGAGCGTTTCGTCGTACCGGCGGACGAGCGCCTTCGTGCGGCCGCACGGGGCGATGTCACCCGACTCGGCCAGATCGAGATCGAGCTGGAGAGCCAGATGCGTCCCCGAGAGATCCAGACCCGCATTCGTGCGGGTGAGTCCGTCGAACAGGTCGCCGCCGCCGCGGGTGTGCCGGCGCATCGGGTGGAGCGGTTCGCCTACCCGGTGCTGCTGGAACGCTCGCGCACGGCGGAGCTGGCGCAGCGGGCGCACCCGGTCCGCGAGGACGGCCCCGACCTGCAGACCCTCGCCGAGGTCGCGGCGCACGCGTTCGGCCTGCGCGGCCAGGACTACTCCACCGCGACCTGGGACTCCTGGCGAGGCGACGACGGCAAGTGGGTCGTACAGCTCCGCTGGCACACCGGCCGGTCGGACAACCGGGCGCACTGGGCGTTCCACCCCGGCGCGCACGGCGGCACCGTGATCCCGCTGGACGACCACGCGCACGACCTGATGGACCCGAATCCGGCGAACCGGCCGCTGCGTACCGTGCGGCCGGTCACCGAGCTGGCCCGCCAGGCGCTGGAAGCGGCGCCACCGGTCCGCGAGGAACCGGTTTTCGACGAGGAACCGCTGATCCGGCAGCCGCGCGAGCCCGTGCCGCCGGTCATGCCGGCCGCCCGTGTACCGGAACCCGAACCGCTGCGGGAACCGGAGCCCGAACCGGAGATCCTGGCCGCCGACGAGATCGTGCCGACGCCGGTGAGCCACGAGCCCCGCCACCACACCCCGGAGCCGGCGGCCGTCGAGCCCGAACCCGAACTTGCGCTCGAACCGGCCGTGGCGCACGTCGACGAGGTCGAGGAAGCCGAGATCGTCGAGATCGCCGAACCGCAGCCGGTCGCTGAACCGGAGCCGGTCGTTGCGGTGGCGCCGGTCGTTGCGGTGGCGCCGGTCGTTCCGGTCGTTCCGGTATTGCCAGAACCCGAGCCGGAACCGGTCGTCGAACCTGAGCCCGAGCCCGTCGCCGAACTGGCGCCGGTCGAGGAGCCGGTGGCCGAGGTCATCCCGGAGCCGGAACCCGAGCCGGCGCCCGCGCCGAAGAGCGCGCCGCCAACGCCGCCACGGAAAACGGAGCCGGCCGCCAAGCGCGGGAAGAAGAATCACCCGATCGTGCCGTCCTGGGAGGACGTGCTGCTCGGCGTGCGCACCCAGCGCGGCTGACCCGACTACGGCCCGGCCGGGTCTATGGCTGGCGCGGCACTGTATCCAGCAGGTCGAGTTCCCAGCCCTGCCGCTCGCACCAGTCCTCTGCGTCCTCGCGGGACAGCGGGTCCGCACCCTTCGGGCTGTCCGCGCCGAGCTTGGACCAGCCGTCCGGCGCCAGCACGTGCACGACGCCGTCGCGCGCCGCCAGTAGCCGGCCGTCTGGATATGCCATGGTCGACTCAGTTCGCATGAACCTGACGGGCTCCGGACGCGTCATGTAAATATGATGGGGTCCAGCGCGCCGGCGGCACAGTTCGATCTTGGGACAGTCCGGTCACCAGTCGGCAACGACGAGCGCCTCGCATCGCGCCTTGTCGCGGCCGCGTTGATCGGTCTCGCGGTCGGCGCCGCGTTCCTGCTGGTCAGTCCGAGGGTGCCCGGTCTGGTCCGGTCGGCGTGGTGCGTCGGCGTGGTGGGGCCGGGTTGCGATCCGGGTAGCCAGACCACCGGGCAGCTCATCGACGTCGTGATCTGGTCGCTGGTGCTGGCAGCCACGGCGACCGTGGTGTGCGCGCCGCTGGGCTGGCTCGCCGACGTGGTCGGGCGGGTGCGGCTGAGCCTGCCGCTGGTGCTGCTCGGGCCGCCGCTGGTGTGGGCGCTGGTCGTGCTGGGCGAGCCGTTGGGCATCGGGTTGAACGACCGGATGCGGTCGCCTTGGGTGCTCGCGCAGGCCACTGTCGCCTACGTGTTGGCCGGCGTGCTGACCGGCGCCCGGATACGGCCGTTGTGGCGTTGGCTGATCGCCGTCGCGCTGGTGTTGGGCACCGCCGCCGTGATCGTGCGCGGCTATCCGTACGACTGAACTTGACCTCCACCGCGCTGGAGGTCGGATGATCGGTCAGTAACTAAAACCAGATGACCTGACCGCGGATTCCGCCTACTGTCGCAGGGCCACGGACATTCTCCGTCCCGACCGCCAACACGATCCGGCCGCACCGCACAGTTCGGCTCAGTCACGCAAGTGCCTGGGCCACTTTGGCGCGCGGTCACATCCGAGCGTTCGGTGGATTCGTGGCCACCCCAACACGTGACTCCACGCCCAGGGGGGTACATCGAATGGCTGACGACATACCTGATCCGAACCACGCTGATCCGAACAAGAGCACGACCCTGCGAGTGCTGTTCCGCCTTGCCCCGTACGTCCGGCCGGTGCGCCGGCCGCTGATCGGCGCTGTCGCCGCGACCATGCTGGCGATGACCTGCGGATTGATCATCCCGCTGGTCACCCAGCGCATCCTGGACGGTCCGGTGGCCACGCACAACCTGGCCGCGCTGCCATGGCTGATCGGCATCGTGCTGCTGCTCGGCGTCGTCGAGGCGGTCAGCTTCTTCACCCGACGCAAGCTGATCGCCCGGCCGACGACGCAGATCGAGGCGCGGATGCGCGCCGACCTGTACCGGCACCTGCAACGGCTGCCGATCTCGTTCCACGACCAGTGGCAGTCCGGGCAGTTGCTGTCACGGGCCGTCTCCGACCTGTCGACGCTGCGCCGGTTCCTGGCGTTCGTGGTGATCTTCCTGGTGGTCAACACGCTCACGATGATCATCGGCATCGTGGTGCTGTTCCTGCTGGCGCCGCTGCTCGGCCTGATCACGCTGTGCGCGAGCCTGCCGCTGATCGCGGTCTCGACGCTGTTCGAGTCGCGCTACAAGGTGGTCTCCCGGCTGGCCCAGGACCAGGAGGGCGACCTCGCCACCACGGTCGAGGAGTCGGTGCTGGGCATCCGCGTGCTCAAGGCGTTCGGCCGCGGCCCGGAACTGCTGCGGAAGTTCACGAAGCAGGCCGCCGAACTGCGTGGCACACAGCTCAAGAAGATCAACATTCTGGCCTTCCTGTGGGCGGTGATCATCGGCCTGCCGGAGATCGGCATCGGCTGCCAGCTCGCGGTGGGCGCGCTGGGCATCGCGCACGGCACGGTCACGATCGGCACGCTGGTCGCGTCGGTGACCGTGGCGACGTACCTGCGCTGGCCGACCGACTCGATCGGCTGGCTGCTCGCCGAGACCAACCAGGCCGCGTCGGCGTGCGAACGCTACTGGGAGGTCCGCGACTCACCTGTCACGATCACCGATCCGGGC
Organism: Pseudonocardiaceae bacterium; assembly: GCA_036269975.1. Lineage (GTDB taxonomy): Bacteria > Actinomycetota > Actinomycetes > Mycobacteriales > Pseudonocardiaceae > DATEPR01. The sequence continues at coordinate 25,957 of DATBDL010000159.1, forward strand.
CACCCGCGCCGGCTGCCGGCCAACGGCGACGGCCACCTCAGGTTCGAGGGCGTGCGCTTCCGCTACCCCGGTGCCGCCGACGAGGTACTGCGCGGGATCGACCTGGACGTCCGGCCCGGCGAGACGATCGCGCTGGTCGGCAAGACGGGTTCCGGCAAGACCACGCTGACGTCGCTGGTCGCGCGGCTGTCCGACGTGACCGGCGGCCGGATCACGGTGGACGGCGTCGACGTGCGCGACCTGACCATGGACGACCTGCGCACGGCCGTGGCCACCGCGTTCGAGGACCCGGTGCTGTTCTCGGCGAGCGTGCGCGAGAACGTGGCGCTCGGCACGCCGGACGCCACCGACGCGGACGTCGACGAGGCGCTGCGGGTGGCGAAGGCGGACGAGTTCGTGGCGGCGCTGCCGTGGGGCATCGCCACCCGGATCGGTGAGCAGGGTCTCTCGCTGTCCGGTGGACAGCGGCAGCGGCTGGCACTGGCGAGGGCGGTCGTGGGCAAGCCGGCGGTGCTGGTGCTGGACGATCCGCTGTCCGCGCTGGACGTGCACACCGAGGCCGAGGTGGAACGCGCGCTGCGCACCGTGCTGCACGGCGTGACGGCGCTGGTGGTGGCGCACCGGCCGAGCACGGTGCAGCTTGCCGACCGGGTGGCGCTGCTGGTCGACGGCCAGATCTCCGCGATCGGCACGCACCACGACCTGTTGGCGGACAACGCGGAATACCGACACCTGCTGTCCACACTGGACGAACGACTGCCGTCAGAGGAGTTGGCATGAGTACCGACGTGGCGCAGCCCGCGCCGCTGGCCGAGGAGGAGTGGCGCGGGGTCGCGGCCGAGGAACTGGACGAGCTGACCGTCGCGATCGGGCTGAAGTTACAGGCCCGGTCGCGCCGGCTGCTGCGCTCGCTGCTGCGGCCGCACCGGCGGGCCGTCGCGCTGTCGCTGTTGCTGGTGTTCGGCGAGAACCTGGCCGGCCTGCTGGGACCGGTGCTGATCGCGGCGGCCCTGGACAGCGGCGTGCCGAACGCGACCGCGGGGAAGCCGGGCGTGCTGATCGGCTGCGTCGCCGGCTACCTGGCGTGCGGCCTGTCGACGGCCGGCCTGCGGTGGGGATTCCTGAAGCTGTCCGGCCGGATCGGCCAGGACATCATGCTGGACCTGCGGCGGCGGATCTTCGGCCACGCGCAGCGACTGTCGTTGTCCTTCCACGAGTCCTACACCAGCGGCAAGATCGTCTCCCGGTTGACGAGCGACCTCGACTCGATCGACTCGCTGCTGGACGAGGGCCTCGACGGGCTCCTGTCGGCCGCCTTCACGGTGGTCGGCGTCGGCATCATGATGGTGTGGCTGGACTGGCGGCTCGGCCTGCTGGTGCTGGCCGGCTTCATCCCGCTGGTCTGGGTGACGCGGTGGTTCTACCGGTCGTCGCAGGACGCGTACCGGGGCACGCGGGGCGCGATCGCGAAGATCATCGTGCACTTCGTGGAGACCATGAACGGCATACGCGCGGTGCAGGCGTTCCGCCGTGAGCCGCGCAACGAGCAGATCATGGACGGGCTGAACGGTTCGTTCCAGGAGGCCAACCGGGTCGCGCTGACCGTGGTCGCCCGGTTCACGTCCACAGTGCGGCTGGTCGGCAACGTGTCGCTGGCACTCGTGTTGGGCATCGGCGCGGTCCGGGTCGCGCACGGCGGGCTGGAGATCGGCGTGCTCGCGGCGTTCACGCTGTACCTGCGGCGCTTCTACGACCCGCTGGACGATCTCGCCATGTTCGCCAACGCGTACACGGCGGCCAGCGCGGCGCTGGAGAAGATCTCCGGCGTACTGGAGGAGGAGCCCGGCGTGCCGGACCCCGTCGATCCGGTGCCGCTGCCGAACCCGCGCGGCGAGCTGCGGTTCGCCGACGTCGAGTTCCGCTACTCGACCGAGACGCCGGTCGTGCTGCCGGAACTGGACCTGCGGATTCCGGCCGGGCAAACGGTTGCGCTCGTCGGCCCGACCGGTGCCGGCAAGTCGACGGTGGCCAAGCTGGTCGCCCGGTTCTACGACCCGTCGGCCGGCGCGGTCGAGCTGGACGGCGTCGACGTACGGCGGGTGTCGGACGAGCAGTTGCGGGACGCGGTGGCCATGGTGACGCAGGAGAACTTCCTGTTCTCCGGGTCGGTCGCGGACAACATCGCGCTGGGCCGGCCGTCGGCCAGCCGGGCCGAGATCGAGGCCGCGGCCCACGCGGTCGGCGCGGACGAGTTCATCGACGCGCTGCCCGAGGGCTACGACACGGACGTCCGCAAGCGCGGCGGCCGGCTGTCCGCCGGGCAGCGGCAGATGGTCGCGTTCGCGCGGGCACTGCTGGCCGACCCGGCCGTGCTGGTACTGGACGAGGCGACGTCGAGCCTGGACGTGCCAACGGAGCGGGCCGTGCAGGAGGCACTGGAGACGGTGCTCACCAACCGGACCGCGCTGATCATCGCGCACCGGCTGTCCACGGTCCTGATCGCGGACCGGGTCCTGGTGATCGACGACGGCAGGGTCGTCGAGGACGGCACGCCGGAGGAGTTGGTCAGCGGCGAGGGCCGCTTCGCCGACCTGCACCAGGCGTGGCTGGAGTCACTGGCCTGATCCCGTTGTAGCGCCGGGCCCCGACCGGGCTCGGCGCTACAACGCGGTGAACAGCAAGGTGATCCACGCCACGACGATGCCGGCGACGACGCCGTAGGCCACCCAGCGCCAGATCGGGGCGTTGCGGGCCAGCCAGACCGACGGCGCGAGGCCGAGCGCGATCACCAGGTTCGCGATCAGCGCCAGCCAGTTGCTCGCCGCACCCAGCGCCAGTGACAGCGCGACGACCACGATCATCACGAGCACGGCGCTGACACCGGTCACCGTCAGGCCGGTCGCCCACGGCGTCGGCTCGGTGGCCGGCTGGGCGTGGCCGTGGTGTCGGTCCGATTCGCTCTGCCGGCTCCACCAGCTCGCGACCGGGCCGTGGTCGGTCGGCTCCTGCTCGGGCACCGCGACCTCGGTCACCTCGCCGGTGAGCGGATCGGCGTAGCTGACCGGGCGGCCCATCACGGCGGCGATCCGGCCGGCGAGCTGCTGGCCACGGCGGGAGATCAGCTTCGCGGCCGCCGACTCGTCGGACTGGCCGTTGCGGTAGACGGCATCGGCCACCCGCGCCCACTCGTGCAGCGCCTCGGCGAGGTCGGCGCCCAGCGCGAGACTGTGCGGGTCGACCTCGGTCGACTCGCCTGGCCCCTCGGCACCCTCGGCGCTGTCGGCACCCTCGGTGCTGTCGGCCTCCCTGGCGTTGTCGACACTGTCGACATCGGAGTCGATGCTGCCGGCCAGCAGCGCGCGGCCATCCCTGGCGCGTAGCTGCACGGACGTCCCCTCCTCCCGACACGGCCGCTCGGCCGCACCGGCTATGAAATTACCCACATGTCACCAGAGTGTGAAACGCGATCGCGGCTGCGGTGGCCACGTTCAGCGAGTCAACATCATCGGCCATCGGGATGCGGACCCGCACGTCGGCCGCCGCCAGCGCGTCGCCGGTCAGGCCGGGACCCTCCGAACCGAGCAGCACCGCCGTCCGCCGGCCGGTGGCAACCGCCTTGTGCAGCGGTACGGCGTCATCGGCCGGTGTCAACGCGAGCACGTGGAAACCGTTGTCCCGCAATCGATACAGTTCAGTGGGCCAATCGGTGACGTGCGCGAACGGCACCCGCAGCACGTTGCCCATCGACACCCGCACACTGCGCCGGTACAGCGGATCGGCGCAGCCGGGGCCCAGCAGCACACCGGAAACGCCGAGCCCGGCGGCGTTGCGGAAGATCGAGCCCAGGTTCTCGTGATCCCCGACACCTTCCAGCACGGCGAGCACCCGCGCGTCCGCGACGAGTTCCTCGACCGACACCCAGCGCGCCGGCCGATCCGCCACCGCGAGCACACCCCGGTTGAGATGGAAACCGACGACGGTGGCCATCACGTCGGCGGATGTGCGGTAGCAGGGCAGATCCGGAGGCAGGTCCACGTCCAGCGCGGCGATCCGCCTCGGCACGCCGAGCACGGACCGGATCGGGTAGGGCGAGCGAAGTAGGCGTCGTACCACCACTTCGCCCTCCGCGATCACCAGGCCACGACCCCCTGGCCGGTCCGGACGGCGGTCGGCCGTGGTGAGATCGCGGAAGTCGTCCAGCCGGGGATCGGCCGGGTCGTCGACGTCGATCACCTGTGGCACCGCGGCAGTGTCGCACGCCACTATCCGCTTCCACGATGTGGGAGTGTCGACCGATCGGCCCACGTGAGCGCGGCCGACAGCACCGGATTGGCCGCTAGCACAAGGTGAACCCACATGTAACGGTGGGTTTCCGGCGCCGGCGAGTCGCGCAAAGCGCAATGCGAGGGAAGGCGGCCATGGGCCAGCACGACGTGGCGGGGCGACCATTCACCAGTGCGGACCGGGGGCAATACCGGCAGAAGGTACGACGCTGTCTCGACGCGCTGGCGAGCATGCTGCGCGATGACGTGTTCTCCTTTCCCAGGCGTCAGATGGGACTGGAGATCGAGCTGAACCTGGTGGACGCGGACCTCCGGCCGGCCATGGCGAACACGGTGGTGTTGGAGAAGATCGACGATCCCTGTTTCACCACCGAACTGGGCCAGCAGAACCTGGAGATCAACGTGCCGCCGAGGCCGTTGTCCGGTAACGAGGCACTGGCGCTGGAAGAGGATCTGCGCACGTCGCTGGCGGTGGCGGACACCAAGGCCAACGACGCGGGCGCGACCCTGGTGATGATCGGCATGTTGCCGACACTGCGCGCGGAACACTTCGATTCCCGTTGGCTGTCGGCAGGTTCGCGCTACGCGGTGCTCAACGACGAGATCTTCGCCGCCCGTGGCGAGGACATGCTGCTGGACATCGAAGGCACCGCGATGCCCGGCAGGACGGTCGAACGCCTACACACCAGATGCTCGTCCATCCTGGCGGAATCGGCGTGCACGTCGGTACAACTACATCTGCAAGTTGCGCCCGACGATTTCGCCGCATACTGGAACGCGGCCCAGTGCCTGGCCGGCATACAGGTCGCGCTTGCCGCGAATTCCCCTTTCCTGCTGGGAAGGGCACTGTGGCAGGAAACCCGGATTCCGCTATTCCAACAGGCCACCGACACCCGTCCGGAGGAACTGCGCAATCAGGGCGTACGACCGAGGGTATGGTTCGGCGAGCGGTGGATCACGTCGATATTCGACCTGTTCGAGGAGAACGCCCGCTATTTTCCAAGCTTGCTCCCAGAAACCGACGACGAGGACCCACTCGCAGCGCTGGCGGCCGGCAGGGCGCCCAAACTGACGGAGCTACGCCTGCACAACGGCACGGTCTGGCGCTGGAACCGCCCGGTCTACGACATCGTCGACGGAGTGCCGCACCTGCGGGTGGAGAACCGGGTGCTGCCGGCCGGCCCCACGGTGCTGGACCTGGTGGCGAACGCGGCGTTCTTCTACGGTGCGCAACGGGCACTGGCAACAGCCGAACGTCCGTTGTGGAGTCAGATGTCGTTCCAGGCGGCCGAGGAGAACCTGAGGGCCGGCGCACGCGACGGCATGAGCGCGCAGTTGTACTGGCCGGCGATCGGCTGGATCACACCGGCCGAGCTGGCGCTGCGCAAGCTGCTGCCGTTGGCGCACCAGGGTTTGCGGGAGCTGGGAATGTCGGACACCGCACGGGAGCGGTATCTGGGCGTGATCGAGCACCGATGCATCGCAAGGCAGAACGGAGCGAGTTGGCAGCGCGGCAAGGTGTCACTGCTGGAACAAGGGGGCGCCGACCGAGACGCGGCGCTGAAGGGCATGCTGCGCGGCTACATGGAGCTGATGCACGAGGGCTCGCCGGTACACAAGTGGCCGGTCCGCTGACGGTTGCGGGTTGCGGGTTGCGGGGTGAGGCAACGCGGGAGGGCCAGCCCAGGACATGCGCGCGGGCCCCCGATCCCGACACCGGAGGCCCACGCTCCTACCCGATCTGACTTGCTGCTCCCACCACGAAGCGACAAGGTTAGGTTAGGCTAACTTCGCCTGTGACGCAAGACCCGAGCGACGGCGGAGCAGCACCAGCCCGCACACCACCGCCGCCAGGAAAGAAATCGCGCCGCCCGCGAAGTACGGCGTCCGGCCGCCGAACTGCTCTGCCAGCCAGCCGGCCAGTGGCGCGCCGACCGGGTTTCCGCCGAGGAATACCAGCATGTAGAGGCCCATCACCCGGCCACGCAACTCGGGCGACACCGATAGCTGGATCGTGCTGTTGGCTGCCGTGACGAACGTGATCACCGCGCCGCCGATCGGTATCAGCATCAGGCCGAACAACAGGTACGACGGCATCGCCGCCAGTACGACCTCCAGCGCCCCGAACGCCAACGCCCCGCCGATCACGATCCGCAACCTGGGTCGCCCACGCGCGGATCGCCGGGCCGCCAGGAACGAGCCGCCGAGTGTGCCGACGGCCATCATCGTGGTCAGCAGGCCGTAACCGGTGGCGCTGCGGTGGAAGACGTTCGCGGCGACGTTGGCCAGCGTGGAGAAGAACGTCATGCCGAACGTGCTGACACAGAACACCAACAACAGCAGCACGAACACGTCCGGCCGCCCACGCACGTACCGGATGGCCTCACCCAGTTGGCCCGGCCGGCGAGGCTGCCGAGGCACCTGGTGCAGCCGCGCCGTGTCCATCGCCAGCAGTCCCAGGACGACAGCCGCGAAACTTATGCCGTTGCCGAGGAACAGCCATCCGGTGCCCACCCACGTGATCAGCACGCCGGCGATCGCCGGCCCGATGATGCGCGCCAGGTTGAAGGTCATCGAGTTGAGCGCGACGGCGTTCGTGACGTTGGTCGCCCCCACCATCTCCCCGACGAACGACTGCCGGATCGGCTGGTCCATCGCGGAGAAGCAGCCGAGCACCACGCAGAAGACGTAGACCTGCCACAACGCGACCACACCCGCCACATCCAGCACTCCGAGCACGAGCGCGCAGATCCCCATGCCCGTCTGGACGACCAGCAGCATGCGCCGCTTGTCCATCCGGTCGGCCAGCATCCCGGCCCACATCGAGAGCAGCAGTGTCGGCGTGAACTGCAGCCCGGCCGCGATCCCGACGGCCATCGCGCTACGGCCGGAGAGCTCCAGTACCAACCAGTCCTGGGCTACGCGCTGCATCCACGTGCCGATGTTGGAGACGACCTGGCCACTGGCAAAGAGCCGGTAGTTGCGCTCGCGCAGCGAGCTGAACATCGCGCCACGCCTGCTGGTGGCGGGCAGGGGCTGCGGTACTGGCGTGGGTGGTACGGGTGGCGGTGCGACTGATGGGGGGTTCGGCGTCGTCGACTGCTTGTCCACCCCGGTGCGCACCCGCTACTGCCCCGCCATCCTGTCGATGATCTCCGCCGCCTTCGCGAGCAGATCCTGTTCCTCGTCCGTCAACTCCGCCAACCGCTTGTCCAGCCACGCCTCACGTGCCGAGACCTGCGCGTCGTGGAAGGCGCGGCCCTCGTCGGTGAGCGCCACGATGGCCTGCCGACCATCCGTCGGGTGCGGCCTACGGGTCGCGTACCCGAACTCCTCCAACGCGGCGATGACCCGAGTCATCGACGGCGGCTGGACGCCCTCCTTGGCGGCGAGCTCCCCCGGCGTCAGCGGACCACACTTGTACAGCGTG
>DATBDL010000160.1:0-15380 GCA_036269975.1 Pseudonocardiaceae bacterium
TCCGTCGCTTCTTCGCCACGGACCTGACCGCGAGCGCGAACCGGCCGACGACCACCCGGCGACACGGGGACGTGCCGCTGTTCGTGCTGGTGGTGCTCGCCGCGACCTTGGTGGGTTTCGCCGTCACGTCGCTGGTCGGGATCAGCCCGGCATGGGCGGCGTTCGCGGGGGCCGCCGTGCTGGCCGGCCGCGCGCTGTCGCAACGCCGGATCACCCCGGTGGGCCTCGTGCGGGCGGTGAACGTGCCGTTCCTGGCGTTCGTGCTCGCGCTGGGTGTTGTCGTGCGTGCCGTGGTGGACAACGGGTTGGCGACCGCCGTCGGCCACCTGGTCCCCGCCAGTTCCACACTGCCCGCGCTGCTGGGGGTGGCCGCGGTGGCCGCCGTGCTGGCCAACCTGGTCAACAACCTGCCGGCGGTGCTGGTGTTGCTGCCGCTGGCCGCACCGGGTGGGACCGGCGCGGTGCTCGCCGTGCTGATCGGGGTGAACATCGGCCCGAACCTCACGTACGTCGGGTCGCTGGCCACCCTGCTGTGGCGGCGGATCGTGCACGAGCACGACACCGGCACCGATCTCGTGGAGTTCACCCGGCTCGGCGCGTTCACCGTGCCGGCCGCGTTGGTTCTCGCTGTGCTCGCGTTGTGGGCGAGCCTGCACATTCTCGGCACCTGAACGGGAGGCTGATCACGATGAGCGTGGTGTGCTGGATCGTCGAGGGCACCTGGCCGGCGTGCGTCGACGCCGCCCGCGCGCTGGCCCCCGCCGACGCCGATGTGGTGCTGCTGCACGTGATCGGCCCCGAGGTGCCGGCAGTGGCCCACGGCGCCTACGCGGGTCTGCTTGGCCGCGGCCACCGCGGGGGCCCGACCGACGAGGACCCCGGCGGCCGGGTGAGCGAACTGGCCGCCGCGGCGGCGGAGCGGCTACTCGACGCGGCGGCGCAACGCCTCGGGCGACCAGCGCGCCGGGTGACGACGCACGGGCGGGTCGAGCGCGCGGTCGTCGCGGCCGCCGAGCACGCCGACCTGCTCGTCGTCGCCCGTGATGGCGACCGCGGCCGGCTCGGTCCACGCAGTCTCGGGCCGCACAGCCGATTCGTGGTCGACCACGCACCGTGCCCCGTGTTGCTGGTGTGGCCGGAACAGGCGCCGGACATCACGTCCGTCCCGCCGCCACCGCATCGATGAGGGGTACTCAGCGCGGGATCAGGGTCACGGGGATCGCGTCGTAGGCGTTCATCACGAAGGAGCCCATGGGCATCAGGGAGTCCACCGGGACGGCCAGCCTGAGGTCCGGGAAGTTGTCGAACAGGGCCGGCAGGGCGACGCCGGCTTCCATGCGGGCCAGCGCGGCGCCGAGGCAGAAGTGGACGCCGTGGCCGAACGACAGGTGGTCCTTCTCCTCGCGCGTGATGTCGAAATCGGCCGCGCTGTCGCCGTGCAGTTTCGGGTCGCGGCCGATGGCGGCGAACGCGATGAGGATCGGCTCGCCCTTCGGGATCGTCGCGCCGTCCAGCTCGATGTCCTCCTTGGCGAAGCGGAACGGGATCTGCGCGATCGGCGCCTGCACCCGCAGCACCTCCTCCAGGACGTCCGCCCACTCGACCTCGCCGCTGCTGACCTGCCTGCGCTGCTCGGGGTGCGTGAGCAGCTCCAGGACCGTGTGGGACATCAGGTTCATCACCGTCTCCGAGCCGGCGGCCAGCATGAGGAACAGCGTGCCGATCAGCTCGTCGTCGGTGAGCTGGCTGCCGTCCTCGTCGTACGCCGCGATCAGCGCGCTGGTCATGTCGTCGGCCGGGTGCTGGCGCTTGAGCTCGACGAGGCCACCGATGGCGTTGGTCCACCGCTCGATGTTCGCCGCCGCCTCCTCGGGCGTGAGGCCGGTGTCCTGGTGCACCTCGCCGCCGGCCAGCACCTCGGCGCGGCCTTCCTCCGGCACGCCGAACAGCTCACAGATCACGCGCATCGGCAACTGGAACGCGAACTCCCGCTTGAGGTCGACGACCACCCCAGGTTCCCGCGCCGCGAGCTCGGCCATGATGTCGGCCGTGATCTGCTCGATGCGTGGCCGCATGTCCGCGACGCGCCGCGCGGTGAACGCCGTCGACACCAGCCGCCGCAGCCGGGCGTGGTCGGCGCCCTCGCGGGTGGCCATGTTGTCCATCACCACCCAGCCGATCAGCGGCCAGTCCGGGGGAATCTCGCCGTTGACGAACGCCGGCCAGTGCAGGCGCGCGTCCCGGCTCACCCGAGGGTCACCGAGCAGCGCCTTGGCGTGCGGCAGACTCGTCACCGACCAGCCCCGCACGCCACCTGGCAGCTCAACGGCCGCTACCGGTCCCCGCTTCCGCAGCTCCGTCGCCTCGGCGTGAATATCGCTTCCGGTAATGTCGAGGACGAGCGGTGTGAGCTGCTCGGCGCTTCCCATAACGGGTACCCTTCGGTCGGTTCTGCGGGGCAGGAATTCGTCCCCCACGACCGTAGGCGGGTAATCGACGGATGGCATCTCGTTCGTTGCGGAAAGCAATTGTGGCTCGGTGCGCGGCGAAACCCGCGCACCGCGTTTCGCCTGGCCGTCAGTCGTGGATCAGGTCGAACTCCTCCCACGGCCCGATGGCGGTTCGGTTGGCGATGAGTGGTGAGGCGCCCGCGTTGTCCGCGGTGACGATGTCGCCGTTGGCGTGTGCGCGGAGGCTGACGCTGCCGTCGGCATTGTTGATCAGGTCGAATTCCTCCCATGCGCCGACGCTGGTCCTGTTCGCGATGAGTGGTGAGGCGCCCGCGTTGTCCGCGGTGACGATGTCGCCGTTGGCGTGTGCGCGGAGGCTGACGCTGCCGTCGGCATTGTTGATCAGGTCGAACTGCTCCCATGCGCCGACGGCGGTTCTGTTGGCGATCAGTGGTGAGGCGCCCGCGTTGTCCGCCGTGACGATGTCGCTGTTGGCGTGCGCCCGCAGGCTGATCACCGAGCCGGGGGGTGTGGTGCTGCCGGTACCGGTCGTGGCGATGGCGAACACGTGCACCGCCGGTGTCCCGGACGCCAGCGGGCCGCCCGACGGCAACGCCACCGACGCCACGGTCTTCCCGGCCGTCAGCGGCACGGTGACGGCGAAGATGTTGCCGCTCCCGGCGAACGTCGTGTTTCCCTGCCGGTTCTGGTAGGCGGAGCTGACCGCCAGGGTGCCGCCGGCCGGCGGCGTTGTGGAGAACCAGTCCGGCGCGGTGATCGTGTAGTTCTGGGTGCTCCCGTCGGTATACGTGACGGCACCGCTGCCGGTGGCCGGCCCGAAGCTGGCCGAGACCAGGAATCCCAGTGTGCCGCTGCCGGACATCGTGATGAGCTGCCCCTGCGCCACGGTGTTGTCATTGGTGCCCGCCGCCACGTTCGGGAACGTGAACGTGACACCGCCGGACGTGACGGACGCGCCGAGGCCGGCGTGCGCGTTGGTCAGCGCGGTCTCCGAGAAGCTGGCGCCACCGGCGTCGAAGTTGCCGGGCGCGGTGTTGTTGTCCGCCGAGATGCCGACGTCGTTGAACGACGCGGCCAGGTTCGGGAACGCGGCGGCGCGGTCGAGCCCGATCTGGACCCGGCCCAGGTGCTTCGCCGTGGTCGCCCGCGTGCCGGTGACCTGGGCGAACGCGAGCGACGTCGTCGGGGACGACACCTGCTCCACCAGGTAGCTCGAACCGGCCGTCACGGGCACGCCGAACGTCGCGCTGCTGGTCGGTGCCACGACGACCGCGTTGGTCGACCCGTTGACCACCTCGGCCTGCTGTCCCGGCCACGGATTGCGCACGGTCATCGTCGACGTCGACCCCGCCTGGATCGCGGCGGTGGCGATCACGCCGCCCTCGACCTGAACGTCCACTTTGGACCCGCCCTGGACGTAGACAGTGCCGGCCGCGTCCCAGCCGGCCGGCAGTGCCGGGGCGAACCGCAGCGTGCCGTCGTAGTCGGTGGCCAGCGCCTCGTCCAGGGTGGTCGCGACCGTGGACGACTGCTCCAGGTACGGCTCGTCACCGACGTTGCCGTTGAACAGGTTCGCCATGCCGCTGATGTACGCCTGGAAGCCCTGGGTGATCGAGTTCAGGTCGGCCGCGACCTCGCCGGGCATGTCCAGCCGGGCGGCGTCGACCGCGTCGAAGCTCCAGTCCGGGTTGTTCTTGTTGGGCCGGAACGTGTAGGTGCGGTCGGCCAGCGTGGTGAGCGTGCCCGAGTTGTCGGTGATGTCACCGTAGGGCCAGACCGGCTCCAGGCCGATGTTCTCGCCGTTGTGGATCGCTGCCGACGGCTGGAACGAGTCCGCGATCACGTCCTGGCCCTGCGCGTCCGCCGACGGCGGCAGTAGCTGCTGCTTGGTCGACTCGTCGGTGCGGGCGTACGGCTCGATCTGCTTCTGCGCGGTCTTCAGTTGCGCCACCAGCGTCGTGTCCGTGTTCAGCAGCGTGGCCGCGTTGACCGTTGCCGCGAACAGCGCCTGGTCGGCGGCGAGATCCGTGGTCGGGTCGGTGACCGCCCACTGGGTCTCGTGCGCGTTGGCGGTCGCGTGCAGGAAACCGTCGCTGCCGACGCTCTGCCACGAAAGCAGGAACGTCGCCGTCTGCTGGAGCACCGGGTAGTACCTGCGCAGGAAGTTGATGTCGCCGGTGTCCTGGTACTGCTGCCAGATCCACAGCGCGATCTCCGCGCCGCTGGTCACGTTCAGCGCGTTGAACGTCGGGCTGGACGCCGTGGCGCAGGACGCGCCCTGGGCGTTGTTACCGCCGTTGTAGAAGCCGTTTCCGTTGAACCGCATGGTTTCCGGCACGCACGCGCCCGGCTTCCCGCTCATCTGCCCGCTGGTCCACGACTCGATCGCCGGCAGGTCGTTGAGGTACATGTCGAAGATCGGCACGTTGAGCGCGAAGTTGCCGGAGGACAGGTTCGCCGCGATCTGGCCACGCAGGTTCCACAGCCAGTACCCGGCCGGGTACCAGTCCTGCTGGTCCTGGTCGTACGCGAACATGTCGGCGACACCGGCCTGGCTGCCGGGCAGCGCGCCGCTGTGCATCGTGGCGGCCTCGGCGTAGAGGTAGATCGTGCGCAGGTTCTCCATGTACTGCGCCGTGCCGTCGGCCGAGTTCAACTCGATCAGCCCGCTGTTGGCCCAGTAGCCGTTCCAGAAGGCCGACTGGGTGGCCAGCAGGGACGACGTGGTCGCGGTGGTGTCGCCGCCGATCAGGTTCGACGCGGTGGTCGCCGCGTTGCCGCCGGTCCACGACGGTGCCGCCACGATCACCCGGTACGAGCCGTCCGCGTTCGGGTTGAACGCGACCTGCACCTGCTCGGAGTTCACCACCGACGCGGCGACGTTCGCCCCGCCTGCGGTGATCGCGGCCATCGCGCCGAACGTCCGTCCGGAATTACCGGACTGCGAGTTGTCCACAAAGGTCTGTGCGAGGCTGCCGATCGCGCCGGACGCGGCGGTCGTGGGGGAGCGGCCGGTCCACAGGTTCAGCGTCGCGGTCTGCCGGGTGCCTGGGTTGGCGCCGGTGACGTTGACGACGAGTTCGTCCTTGCCGGCCGGTACCCACGCCTGCATCGTCATGCCGCCGCCGGACTCGGTGAGCACGCCGTTGTAGAGATCGAGCGTGCCGGTGAAGTTCGCGGCCGACGTCATCGCCGACAGGCCGGGGATCTGCACCTGACCGGGGGACAGGCGCGCCGGCATGGTGTCGCTGCGGTTGAGCTGCGCGGTGAGGCCGTTGGCCGCCCACGCCGCGACGCCGAGCGAGCCGTTGCCCAGCGGCAGCGACTGCGCGTTCACGGTGTTCGGCCGGCCGAGCACGACATCCGAGCGGGCGACGACACCGGCCGTGTTCTCGGCGAACGAGCCGTTGTGCCACGCGGTGGTGGGGGTCGCGGCGGCCGCGTTGGGTGCGGTGCCGACAGCGACCGCGACGGACAGGGCGGCGGCCAGCACACTGGCGGCGGCCACGACGATGGAACGGTGCAGCGGGGAGCGAGTGGACACGAGTCCTCCTGGACGCGGCTTTGCGTCGTGCAACCGGAGTGACGCCGGACACATCGGATGTGTTGTAGCGCAGTATCGCTGTCAGTGTCCAGTGTCCGGCCAGGTTCCGGAACAAACTCGACAGCCGAAACCGATTCATCGGATCTAAACGTGAACATGTGGACAGGCACGCAACATTTTGCGCTTCGAAATTCAATTTTTGCGTAATTCGATTACATCCTTGCTGCCCATTGAACTGCTCTGTACGGTCAGGGCCCATGTCGCATCGTGTTGTGAGCACCTGGCGCAGGCTGGCGGCCGCGGCGGTCATCGTGGCCGGTGTCGCCGTGGTTCCCCTCGTGGTCGGTTCCCTGCCATCGGCGCACGCGACCGGCGCGACGACACCGTTCACCAGCTACGAGGCCGAAGCCGGCACGTTCGGCGGCGGCGCGAGCGTGGTCTCGCTGACGTCGGCGCCGACGACGCAGTTCTCCAGCGCACCGCTGGAGGCGTCCGGCCACGCCTACGTCCACCTGGCCGGCCAGGGGCAGTCGGTGCAGTGGACGAACACCACCGGCGCACCGATCAGCTTCGTCAACGTGCGCGAGAGCATCCCGGACACCCCGTCCGGCGGCGGCGACACCGCGACGCTCGACCTGTACGTCAACGGCCAGTTCCGGCAGGCGCTGAACCTCAACTCGAAGCAGACCTGGGTCTACGAGGGCACCAACTACAACAACAGCGACGACCAGAACCCGGCCGACGGCGACCCTCGGGTGTTCTTCGACGAGTCGCACACGTTCCTCACGGGTGCGCCGATCGCGCCCGGCAGCACGTTCTCGCTCGTCAAGGACGCCGCGAACAGCGCGTCCTTCTACGACGTCGACGTCATCGACGTGGAGAACCCGCCGCCGCCGATCAGCCAGCCGGCCAACTCGATCTCCATCACGAGTTGCGGTGCGGTGGCCGACGACAACCCCACCAACGGGGCAGCCGATCCCGGCGCCGTGGACAGCACCGCCGCGATCCAGAACTGCATCAACCAGGCGCAGTCCCAGAACAAGATCCTCTGGCTGCCGCAGGGCACGTTCTACCTCAAGGGAACCCAGGGTTTGCAGGCGCAGGGGATCACGATCGCCGGCGCCGGCATGTGGTACACGACGATCTACCGGGACGTCCCGCTGCCCAACAACCAGCCCCTTGCCGCGATCTTCTCGGTGACCTCGTGCACGGTGGAGAACTTCCACACCGACTCCAACGCCACCAACAGGGACACCCAGGGCGGCGACGGCGGCGCGATGGACACCACCGGCACCGACTGGGTGGCCGACGGCATCTGGACCCAGCACACCATGTCCGGCTTCTGGGCCTCGGGCACCGGCGGAAAGGTGCAGAACAGCCGGCTGACCTCGATCTGGGCCGACGGGATCAACCTGAACAACGTCTCGCTCACCGGGACCGTCGGGAACAACCTGACCGCCACCAACAACTTCGTGCGCGGCACCGGCGACGACGCGATGGCGATCAACTCCGTCGCCTTCAACACCAACGGCAGCACGACGACCACGTACACCCCCATGTCGAACGTCACGCTGACCAACAACACGCTGATCGCGCCGTGGGGCGGCAAGGGCATCGGGATCTACGGCGGCGGCGGCCACCACGTGCAGAACAACTACATCAGTGACACCGCCCGCTACATCGGCCTGGGCGCCGGCCGGTTCGGCGTGAACGGCAGTGACCTGACGTCGGCGACCGTGACCGGCAACACCGTGGTCCGCTCCGGCGGCAACGCATTCAGCCAGGGCCAGCCGGCGTTCCACATCGGCAACGGCGGCGACGGCCAGAACGTCGGCGTCGTCAACGACGTCACGGCGACCGGCAACACCATCATCAACTCGCTCTACGACGCGGTCGGCTTCTCCACGTCGACGAACTCGGTGTTCCAGAACAACACGATCACATCCCCCGGCCGCAACGGCGTCGTGATCTCGCCGCCGTTCTACCCGGCGCCGAGCGGCTCGGCCACGATCACCGGCAACACGCTGACCGGGCTGCGCGGCGGCATGTCCCCGTTCACCAACAACTCCGGCGGCTTCACCGCCACCGTGAGCGGCAATAGCTGGCAGGGCGGCGGCACGCCACCACCACCCGCCGAGGGACCGTTCGGTGGTACGGCGGCCGCGATCCCCGGCACCATGCAGGCGGAGAACTACGACACCGGCGGCCAGGGCGTCGCGTACAACGTGAACTCGGTCAACGGCACCGGCAACTCCTACCGCGTCGACGGCGTCGACCTGGAGTCCACATCGGACACCGGGGGCACCTCGGATCTGGGTTGGACCAGCGGCGGCCAGTGGTTCCGGTACACGGTGAACGTGGCGACGGCCGGCACGTACACGGTGGGCCTGCGCCTGGCGGCCCCGTCGGCCGTCACGGACGGGCTGCACATCGCCAGCAGTTCGGGCGCGAACCTGTCCGGCGCGGTCAACGTCCCGGCGACCGGCGGTTTCCAGAACTGGACCACGGCGACGGCGAACGTCACGCTGCCGGTCGGCCAGCAGGTGCTGACGCTGGACGAGGACAACGGCGGCTGGAACGTGAACTACCTGACGTTCGCGGCCGCCAACAACGGAAACGGCAACACGATCAACCCGTCGGCGTGGTACGAGGTGGTCGACACCAACAGTGGTTCGTGCGTGGACGACACGAACTCCAGCACCGCCAACGGCACCGCCGTACAGCAGTTCACCTGCGGTGGGTCGCTCAACCAGCAGTGGCAGTTCGTCCCGTCGAGCAGCGGCTACTACGAGGTGCTCAACCGCAACGCGGCCGCCCAGAACGAGGCGTGGGACGTCACCGGCGGTCCGTCCGCGACGGCCTCAGGAACCCCGATCCAGACGTGGGGCTATGGCGGCGGCACCAACCAGCAGTGGCAGCCGGTCGCCGGCAGCGGCGGGACGTACACCTTCGTCGCCCGCAACAGCGGCCTGTGCCTCGACGTCCCGAACGCGTCCACCGCCAACGGTGTGCGACTACAGGCGTTCACCTGCAACGGCACGGGGGCGCAGTCCTTCCACCTGACCGCCACCGGTTGACCCCGTCAGCATTGGTCAGCGGGCCGGCGAGTCGATGCGCCGCACGATCCGTTCGGCGTCCTGGCCGAGCCGGCGTAGCCGCTCAGGAGACAGGTTGTCCACCACCAGGTGGCGCACGTGGGCCACGTGGCTCGGTGCCGCCGACTCCAGCTTGCACACGCCGGCCGGCAACAGGATGGCGTTGGTGAAGCGGCCGTCGGCGGGATCCGACTCGCGCCGGACGTAGTCGCGGGATTCGAGCCGTTTGACCAGGTGGGAAAGTCGCGACAGCGATGCGCTCGTCTGCTCGGCCAGCACGCTCATCCGCATCGTGTGCTCCGGCGCGTCGGAGAGCATGGCCATGGTCATGTACTCGATCAGGCTCAGGTCGGTGTCGCGCTGGAGCTGGGTGTCCAGGGCCCACGGCAGCCGCGTCATCAGGCGGGCCACCGACAGCCACGATGCCAGCTCGTCCGGAGTGAGCCACCGGCCCACCTGCTCATCATGCATGAACGTTCAATCTACCGGGCGGATTCCACGCAGTCCAGTCACGGGATGTCACAGGAGATTGGCTTTAAGCTTCAAGTGGGACAGGATGCCGGCCAGACATGAAAGTCGCACTCACCGGGCAACAGGGTTCATCGGATCGCATGTCCTCACCGAACTGGCGCCACTCCGACGGCCGCCCGCCCGCTGGTCGCGTTCCGGGCAGAGGGAATACTGGGGGCCGTGGCCAGTGAGAACGCAGCCAAGCTCGCGGTGCTCGTCGACGCGGACAACGCACAGCCCGGCATCACCGAGGCGTTGCTGGCCGAGGTCGCCAAGTACGGCACCGCGCACGTCAAACGTGCCTACGGCGACTGGACCGGCACCAGCCTGAAGGGCTGGAAGGACCAACTGCTGGCCCAGTCGATCCAGCCCATCCAGCAGTTCGCCTACACGACCGGCAAGAACGCCACCGACGCGGCGATGGTCATCGACGCGATGGACCTGCTGTACTCCGAGCGCTTCGACGGATTCTGCATCGTCTCCAGCGACAGCGACTTCACCCGCCTGGCCGCGCGACTACGGGAGTCCGGCCTGACGGTGTACGGGTTCGGCGAACGCAAGACGCCCAAACCCTTTGTCGCGGCGTGCGACAAGTTCATCTACATCGAGAACCTCATCGGCACCGACAACTCCACCACGCCGGTCGGCTCGGTGACCGCGACGAAACCGGCCACCCCCGCCGCGCAACTCAAGGGAGACACCGCGCTGGTGACCCTGCTGCGCAACGCGGTGGAAGCGGCCTCCGATGACGACGGCTGGGCTTCGCTGTCGTCGATCGGGAACATCGTCACCAAGCAACGTCCGGAATTCGACCCGCGCAACTACGGCTACGCCAAGCTCAGCGACCTGATCACCGCGACCACGCTGTTCGAGATGAACCGCCGCAGCCCCGGCGAGGGCAAACCCACCGTCATCTACGCGCGGGACAAGCGGCGCCCACGAGACAGAGATTGATGCCATCCGGTGGAATGGTCCGCTCGGCAGATTCCCAGGACATTGCGCGCTGATAATCTGCTGGTGGCGTCCAAAATCCATCGGAGGGCAGCGTCATGCGGAGATTGGCCGGCATTATCGCGTTCACAATGGCGCTCACCGTCGCGCCGGTCGCGATGGCATCGGCCACAACGCCGAGCCGGTCCGCTGTCGGTCCGCAGACCCCGACGTGGGTCTACATCGTCGATGTCCCCGAGCAGTGGATCTGCGTGTACGAGGGAAACCAACTCGTCGAGAGCGGCAAATACCAGGCCGCCACCTGCCGAGCCGGTACGACCGGTGTCGCGGTGTGGGCCCTCACGTACTGACTCGGCGTTCCATGTTCGAACCGGTGTGCTTCTGGGCGGCGTCCGCCGTCGGCCGCAGCAGTTGTTTTCGTCGTTTCGCTGTTCAGATCTTCGTTGTCGGGTGCTCCCAAGGTTTGGGGTTCTGCTTCACTCCGCTCCGTTATTGTCGTAACGGTCGGTGGCAGCGCGTGCAGCTTCGGATCGGGGTGAGGCAGAAGTGATCAAGCAACC
This sequence comes from Pseudonocardiaceae bacterium, assembly GCA_036269975.1. Classification (GTDB taxonomy): domain Bacteria; phylum Actinomycetota; class Actinomycetes; order Mycobacteriales; family Pseudonocardiaceae; genus DATEPR01. The sequence goes on from DATBDL010000160.1 coordinate 11,132, forward strand.
CCAGGTTGACCCCTCTGCTCGGGGCTCGGTTAGTGGTCCGTTTCGGTTTGTCGCGCTTGCTTGCTCTCCAGCGGTGCCGCTTGCGCCGGTCTAATTGTTGTTGGACCTCCAGTCTGTTGTGGCCGGATTCCCGGCCTTGTTGGGAACAACCCGCCGCCCAGACACCGGGTGCGCTAGCAGCATCTCAACGGTCTGGTGGAGGGAGTCTCGGCATGCCACGGTATTCGCACAGAATCGTCACTGTTGCCACAACGCTCATGGCCGCCCTGGCGGCACTCGTATTACTGCCCACGGCAACAGGGGGATGAACAGCAGTCCCGGAACCGACTCCGGTCACGGACAGGGCCGGTGCCAGCCTCCACACCGTGTGCGCGTCGCCCAATGTGCGGTGGACCACCAGAGCGCGAGCCGGGGGACGATGGCGTTGACGCATCCAGAACAGACCAACGCGGTGATCGCGGCCTTCCTGTCAGCCCACCCGGCATAGCGAACAGGGCCGTCGGCACGGTACTGCGCCAGCGGGACACGGTGTCTTCGCGTTCATCCGTCCGATGCGGAGCCGGCGAGTCGCAGCAGGTAGCGGTGTCCCTGTCGGCTGCCCAACCGGACCTGCTCGCCGGTTGGCACGAAGCCGCTGTGGGCGAGCACCGCGCGGGAGCCGGGATTGCCGTCCGCCGCCGCTGCCCGCAGGCTCGTCAGGCCGTAGTCCGTGCCCGCCAGCGCGCACACCTCCCGCACCGCGGCGGTGGCCAAGCCCTGTCCGGCGGCCTTCTCCGCGATCCGGAATCCCAGGTCGGCTGACCCGTCCACCACGTCGAACAGGTTCACCCGGCCCACTATCTCGCCGGCCCCGCCTACCAGCACATGGAAGTGGCATCGGCCCGTGGCCTGCTCGTCCAGCAGGCTGCTGAGCCGCTCGTCGAAGTGGGTGAAGTAGTCGTCGCCCCGGTCGGAGATCGATGCCGTGAAATAGCCGCGGTTCTCCTGTTCGAACACCAGCAGCGCGGCACCGTGATCGAGTCGGAGTCGTTCGATCGCCGGCACTCCAGGACAGTACCCGGCAGACCCGGTCGACCCCTACTCGCTGTCCTCGTCCACACCGTGGAACCGGTGTCACCCACTCCGCCGTGAGTCCGCCGGCCACGCTGTTGCCCCGAGATAGCCCGCGATGTGGTCGGTGAGGTCACGCGCGTCGTCGGCGGCGCCGGTGACGAGCGTCGACTTGCGTCGCCGCAGGAACGGCATACCGATGAGGTACATGCCGGGCCACGCGGTCACGCCACCGTCGTGGACGATCTGCCCCTTGCGGTCCGACACCGGGACGTCCAGCCAGGACAGGTCCGGGCGGAAGCCGGTGGCCCACACGATCGCGCGAATCTCGCCGCTGCCGAGGTCCAGCGTCAGCGGCGGTACGGCGGGTACCTCGGTCGCGGCGAAACGCTCCGGTGGAGCGCCGTCGTCGAATCCCGCCGCCTCGGCCCAGCCGTCGAAGGTGTCGAGCAGTCGGCCCAGTTTCAGGTCGGCCAGCGTGCACACGTTGCGCAACGAGCCCGAGAACTGCGCGCGCCCGTCGCGCACCCCGGCCAGCCGGCCCACCAGCCGAATCCCGATGCGCCGCAAGGCATTGAGGTCCATCGTGACCCGCCGCGGCGAGCCGACGAGTTGCATCGACGGCAGGTTCCTGGCCCGCGAGAGGTCGGGCACCTCGTCGTATCGTTCGTCGAGCACGCCGGCCGCGTCCATCCACCACAGGACGTCCCGGTCGCGGTAACGCCGAGGCATACGGACGTGTTCGCCGACCGCCAGCGTGACCGGCCGCCCGGACCGGTGCACCTCGTCCGCGATCTGCACACCGCTGGACGACGCGCCGACCACGAGCACCCCGCCGGCCGGAAGCTGCTCCGGCGTGCGGTATTCCAGCGCCGTCATCGTGGCGATCGCCGGCGGAACCGCGGCGGCGACCGGCGGTACCCGCGCGATGTTGCACGCGCCGGATGCCACCACGACCGTCCGCGCCTCCCACTGATCCGTGTCGGTGCGGACCAGGAAACCGTTCTCGGCGGGCTGTACGGATCGCACCGTGGTGTTCGTGCGCACCGGAGCGTCGATCACGCCCGCGTACTCGTCGAACAGCCGCACGAGTTCGGGTGCCGTCGAGTAGCCATCCGGGTCGTCACCCGTGTAGGGACGGTCCGGCAGCCTTGTCATCCAGTTCGGGGTGAGCAGCCGGAACGTGTCCCACCGCTGCGTTCGCCATGACTGCGCCACCTCGCCACGTTCGAGGACCACATGGTCGATCGAACGCTCGGCGAGGCGGCGGCTCATGGCCAGTCCACAGTGGCCGGCACCGACGACGAGCGCCGTCACCTTCGGCACGGACGTGCTCCCGCGCAGTCGACGCGGATCAGTTGACTTCCACGGTGATGTTGGTCGGGTTGGTGAGTGCGTCGTAGACCGCCGACCGCTTCTGGGACTGCGCGACGATCGCCTTGATCTCGTCGGGGGTCGCGTCGGCGTCGATGTCGTAGTGCACCCGCACGTCGTTGAAGCCGTTGCGCACCTCCGGGTCGGCGCCCAGGATGCCGTGCAGGTCGAAGTCCGCCTCGATGGTGGCCTTCACCGAACGAAGCTGAATCCCACGCTGCTGGGCGACCGCGGCCACACCGGCGGTGAGGCAACTGCCGAGGGCGACCAACACGAACTCCACCGGAGTCACGCCGTTGTCCTCGGCGGCGAAGACCTCGGGGTGGTCGGCGTCGTATTCGAACGTCGCCTTGTGCTGCTGCTCGCCGCCGAGGCCGTAGAACGTCTGGATGCTGGACCGGCTGTGGGTGCCCCGAATCCAGGAATTCACCGCGCGCCACCGGAACTCCGCGATCTCCGGTGCGTCGGCCAGGGCCGCACGGGCGCCGAGCAGCGCATCGACGTTTACGCCGTTGTCCACCGGCGAGTGGGTCGCGGTCATGAGCTTGCCTCCTCAATGGCTGCGCCATGATGCACAGACGGTGGCCCAGTGTGGTGCACCGCGCGCCGTAAGGACCAGCCGTCTCAGCAAGTGGACCAATGGTGCGCGGCCCGACCTTTTCGGTGTCCGAGTTGTTCGCTCAATTCTCGAGCGACGTCGAGGTCGGCGTGGGGTTGCGGAACAGGTCGAGTACCGGGCAGTGCTCGTCGACGAGCTGCTTGAGGTGTTCGTACCGCTCGGCGTCGGCGGCCCCGTCGAGTTGGACGCTCACCCGGACGTCGGTGAAGCCGGGGCGGACGTCGCCGAAACCGAAGAACCCGTGCAGGTCCAGGTCGCCTTCGACGGTCACCGTGACCGAGTCCAGCGGGATGCCGAGCTTGGCCGCCCAGAACTGGTACGTGATCACCTGGCACGAACCGAGCGCGGCGAGTGCGTACTCCACCGGGTTCGCCGCGGTGTCCGTCCCGCCGAGAGCGGCCGGCTCGTCGACGGAGAACGTGTGGTCGCGAACGCTGACGTGCACCGTCGTCGCCGTTCCCGGCACCAGTACGTTGTCGACGCGGAACGAAACGGCCGCATTCGTCGCGTCTTCGGTGACCGCCTGTCGGGTTCCCTCGATTACGTCGGTCAACGACATGGAATCCTCCGCCCGCTTGACTGGGTACAGTCCGCTGAGCGTGAATGGTTGGCGGGTATCGCGCCAATACTCCCACGGAATGGGAAAGCGGGTCTTCCGATGTCGGACGCCATTCATCTCGCGGTGGCTCTGGACGGTGCCGGTTGGCATCCGGCCGCCTGGCGGGAGCCGGACGCCCGGCCCGCGGTGCTGATCGCCGCCCCTGTCGCCCACACCGAGCCGGTCCACACGTCCAAGGCGATCGCAACCTGGACCACGTCAGCACCGGACGGGCCGGCGTGCGGGTACAGGTCTCGCCGAGCCAGCACGAGGCGGCGCACTTCGGCCGGCGCGAAGCGATCCGCGGCGATCTGTTGGCCGAGGCTTGACGTCGATCGACGTGAACGGCACCGTCGAGGCGTGTGCCAACCACCGATCCGGTTCCGCACACTGGCCGGGATCTGCGAGGCATTGGGCTGTCGGCCCGTTGACCTGCTTCGCCATCCCGGCCAGTCAGACGGGCCTTCTCAATGAGAGCAGCCTTTCACTGCCGCACAGAGTCGGATGGAGTTGATCGGCGTCATATTGAGGATTGTGGCGTAGCCGGCCGGGAGATAGGCGTGTTTTACGCCGTCGGCATCCGTGAACGCGGGACAGTTCGTGCCGCC
>DATBDL010000161.1:0-6895 GCA_036269975.1 Pseudonocardiaceae bacterium
GCGGCGAACGCGACGCACGGCCAGTTGAACTCGATCTTCACCGGCCGGACGTCGGCGCAGTTGTGGAACCTGATCGGCCTGACCCCGATCGCAGGTAGGAACGACGACAACGAGAACTTCACCCAGGCCAACGCGTCGACGCTGGAAAGCTTCGCCAAGACGAATGGTGTTGGTGTGCTGGCGTTCTGGGAGGTAGACCAGTTCGACAAGCCGTTGAACTACGCGTACACGAAGGTCTTCACCAAGATCACCGGGTGATTGTCTGCTTCTCATGAATATCGCGGCATAGGGCGGCGTCCGCGGCGGGTACAACAGGACGCTACCGCGAAAGGCCGGCGCTGCGACGACGACGGATCGCGTCGCGCACCGAGGCCGGCCAGGCAGGGCCTCGGCACCCACATGGTGCCGAGGCCCTGCTCGTGCGCTCTCAACCCGTACGGACCGCGAAAGCCGACTTGCCACCCAGCCGCCGCCCAGCAGCGTAAGTGGCTCAGAGCACCGCAACCATCCAACACAGCGGGCCGGCAAGAACCCCAAACATGCGGGATGTCTCGAACAGGCAGGCAAGCCTGGGGTTGCTTGATCACTTCTGCCTCACCCCGACCCGAAGCTGCACGTGCGGTTGGTGGTGGCGGGTCAAGGGTGGCCGGAGGCCATCGGCGGAGCCGACGCGAAGCGCCCTTGACGCGGTGCCGCCGACCGTTACGACGATGCGGAGATCGGAGTGAAGCAGGGCTCCGAACCTTGAGGTCGCCCGATCAACGGGTGATCTGATGTCGGGGTCGCGCCGTTCGGGTTGGTCTGCTCGTCCCGATTTTTTTATTGTCGTAACGATCGGTGTTGGGTTGTCAAGGGCGCTGCGCGTCGGCTCCGCCGATGGCCTCCGGCCACCCTTGACAACCCAGCACCGACCGCACGTGCGGCAGGGATCGGGAAGAGCGGGAGGGACTGAACAGCAGGCTGCTCTGTCTGATCGGGATAACCCCTCAGATTTGGGGTTCGGTCCGTTGGGTGGGTGGTCGGGTTGGGCAGGCCCTCTTGCGTTGGGCTCGGGTGGCCTTGTGCATGGGGGCGTTGGGCAGGCCCTCTTGCGTTGGGCTGGCGCGTTGGTGGCGCTGGGTTGGCCCCTCTTGCGTTGGGCTCCGGTGGCTTGGTTGGTGGGCTGGGCGGGTGGCGCCCGGATGTCCGTCCGATCGGCGGGTGACCAGGCGGTGACCAGTAGTGATAGCGTCCGGCCGGCGTGACGCGACCGGGCGTCCGCCGGACCCTGCGGAGCTCTGATGCGTCCTTCTCGTCTTGTTCTGCTCGCTGCTAGTGCGGTCGCCGCTTCTGGCATGGTCGCCAGTGGCACCGCCGCTGTCGGGCAGGCCGTCATCTCACCCGATCTTGTTCATCTGCATCCTGTCGCCAATCACATCGGCAAAGTCACTTCCGCTCCACTGACCACCGCTCAGTGTGAGCAGCAGTTCCAGGTTGCCTGTTACGGGCCGGCGCAGATCGAGCGGGCTTACGATCTGCCCTCGCTCTACGCGCACGGCACCGCTGGCCAGGGGCAGACCATCGCCATTGTCGACTCGTTCGGGTCTCCTACTATTGCGCACGATCTCAAGGTCTTCGACCAGACCTATGGCCTGCCCGATCCCAAGTTGACCATCATTCAGCCGGCCGGGGCCGTTCCGCCCTATGACGGCAGTGACAATCGCGCTGGGTGGGCTGGGGAGACCAATCTGGATGTCGAGTGGTCGCACGCGATCGCGCCTGAGGCCAACATTCTGCTGGTCGAGACGCCCACCTCCGAGGACGAGGGCACCACCGGCTTCCCGGAGATCGTCACGGCCGAGAAGTTCGTGGTCGACAACCACCTGGCCGACGTGATCAGCCAGAGCTTCAGCGCCACCGAGGAAACGTTCCCCAGCAAGCAGTCCCTGCTCGACCTGCGCGGTGCCTACACCGACGCGGCCGCCAAGGGCGTCACCGTCCTGGCCGCCTCCGGTGACTCGGGTGCCGCCGACGCCACCGCCGGGCCGGACAACTTCACGTTTCCCGTGACCTCGTGGCCGGACAGCGACCCCCTTGTGACGGGTATCGGTGGCACCAAGCTGAGCCTGGACGCGCACGGCAACCATACGTCGCCGGACGTGGTCTGGAATGACACGTTCGACATTCCCACCCAGCAGTTCATCTTCGGTGACAACGGTCCCAACGCGCTGGCCGGTGGTGGTGGCAAGTCGATCGTCTTCCCGCGTCCCGCCTACCAGTTCCCGGTGGCCAACGTGGTCGGCAACCAGCGTGGCGTGCCGGACATCTCGATGAGCGGTGCCTGCAACGGCGCCGTGAACGTGTTCCAGAGCTTCGCCGGCGAGCCCGTCGGCTGGTTCCCGACCTGTGGCACCAGCGAGGCCACGCCCCTGTTCGCCGGCATCGTGTCGCTGGCGGCGCAGCAGGCTGGTCACCCGCTCGGCCTGATCAACCCCGCGCTGTACTTCATGTCGCAGGCGCACGCATCCGGTCTTGTCGACGTGACTTCGGGCAACAACACCGTTTCCTTCCCCCAGGACGGCCAGACTCTCACCGTGCAGGGCTTCAATGCTCGGCGCGGCTACGACCTGGCGTCCGGTGTCGGCACCGTGGACGCCGCCAAGTTCGTTCCCGAACTGGCGTTCGTCGTGAATCACGGGTCCTGGTAGTCCTTCAGGTTACGGTCCGGGCGGTGTCCAGGAACTGGCCCACCGCTCGGACCGTTGCCTTCGTGCGCTGTGAGCCGATCATGTCGAAGCCGTGGTGCGCGTACGGGAGTTCCGCGTAGCCGAACGGCCTTCTTACGGTTTCCCTTGCGCGGTCGGCGAAACGGCGGGCCTGGGTGACCGAGACGATCTCGTCCCGGTCGCCGTGTACGACAAAGATGGGCGGGGCTTCCTCGGTCAGCCGCCAGGTCGGTGAGGCGCCGCGCCAGGTGGTCGGGTCGTCGGCCAGGTCCGTGTCGAACATGACTTTGCGTACGTAGTCGCGTAGGCGCGTCGTGCCGTCCGCGTTGCGGGCCGTCAGGTCGTACACCGCATAGAGTGACGCCGCCGCCTGTACCGACGTGTCCTCACTCGCGAAGCCGGGCTGGAAGTCGTTGCCGGACAAGGCGGCCAGTGTTGCCAGGTGGCCACCGGCCGAACCGCCCGCCACCGCGACGAAGCCGGGATCGCCGCCGTACTCGTGGATCGTGGCCCTGACCCAGGCGATGGCGCGCTTGACGTCCACGATCATCGTCGGCCAGCGGTTGTGCGGCCCGAGTCGGTAGTCGATCGACACGCACAGCCAGCCTCGGCCGACCATTTCCCGGATCAGGTGCGTGCCCTGACCGCGCCTGCTGCCGCCGACCCACGATCCGCCGTGCACGTAGACCAATACCGGCGCCCTGGTGACCAACCCGTGTGGGTGGTACAGGTCCAGCACCTGTTCCCGCGCCTCGTCGTGGTATCGGATGCCGCGAATCGCCAGTGGAGTCGCCGGTTTCGTGCCGTCGCGTGCCAACTCGGCGCCGAGCGCTTCGGCCAGGATGTCGGTGGACGCCGACGTATGCCGGTGCAGCCCGACCAGTCCGGCCGCTGTGCCGGCGGCGACGGCGAGCCCTGCTGTGCCCAGCCGGCTGCGGCCGGCGCCGAGCCCCAGTGCGATGCCGCCGGCCACCGCCTGCGTCGCGGCCATCGGCGCGCCGAGTTCGGTGCCGCCGATCCCGGTCAGCATGCCCGGCACGTACCACGGATAGCGCGTCCACGGCGTGCGCCGGCCGAACACGTTCAGCGCCACACCGACCGTGGCCGCGCCGACCGCCAGCACGACACCGGCACGGTTGTCCCGCATGCGCCATCCTTTCCAGCGACCAGGCCATCGGGCGGCCGGTCATCGTATGCTCGCGAACACGGATTCGATCCAGGTGTCCTTCGGGGTTGCCGGCCCCTCGGCTGGAGTGTCCATGACGAATACCGACCTGTCGCCCGTTGTGCCGTCGATCACGGAGCCGCCGGGTGCGCTGGCGCTGGGCCTCGACGTCGGCGGCACGAAGTTGGCCGCGGGCCTCGTCGCCGCGGACGGTGGCGTGCGCGCCTTCGCGACCGTGCCGACCCAGGTGACCGATGGCCCGGACCAGGTGGTGCGGCGGTTGTGCGCGCTGGCCGCCGGTGTGCTCGCGGACGCCGGCATCACCAGCGCGGACGTGTGCGGGGCGGGCATCGGGTGTTGCGGTCCTGTCAACGCGCACACCGGCGTCGTGCACGAGCCGCCCAACCTGACCGGTTGGCGGGACGTGCCCCTTGCCGACCTGGTCGGTGCGGCGCTCGACCTGCCGGTGTGGGTGGAGAACGACGCGACCGCCGCGACGGTCGGCGAATGGCGGTTCGGCGCCGGCAGGGGCGCGACCGACCTGGTCTACCTGACCGTCTCGACCGGCGTCGGTGGTGGCATCGTGGCTGGTGGGACGGTGTTGCGCGGCAGCAACGGCAACGGCGGCGAGCCGGGCCACGTGGTCGTGGTGCCGGACGGGCGACGCTGCAACTGCGGTTCGGCCGGGTGTCTGGAGGCGTACGTGTCCGGGACGGCGATCGCCGACCGGGCCCGCGAACGGCTGGCCGCTGGTGAGCCGTCGGTGTTGGCTGGCCTGCCTGTCCTGACGGCCGAGGTGGTGGCGACGGCGGCCGGCGCCGGCGACCGACTGGCCGACGAGGTGTGGCGTGAGACGACGGACCTGTTGGGGTCGGCGGTGGTCGGGCTGGTGAACCTGTTCGAGCCGCAGTTGGTGGTGCTGGGCGGCGGGGTGACGCGGACGGGGGAGCAACTGCTGGGGCCGGTACGGGCGCGGGTGCGAGCGCTGGCGATGCGACCCGCGGCGCGGACGGTCGGGATCAGGTTGGCGACGTTGGGGGAGCGGGTCGGCGTGGTGGGTGCGGCGGCGGTCGCGCATGCTCGGGCCGGGGTCTGAGCAGGAGGCGAGGCTCGGGGCTAGCGGGTCGGTCGGCTCTTCGGATCAGTGGGTCGATTCTGCTGTCGCGCCGATTCCGGCCAGTCGGGCCGCGTACATCACCAGGGCGTGTGCGCTGCCCGCGTCCGGTACCTCGTCGTTCATCGCCAGTTGGACGGCCTGGTGGAACGGCAGTCGCAGCACTCGCAGGTCGGCCTCGCACGGGGCCAGGTTCGGGGTTCCCTGTGTCAGGCCGGTCGCCAGGAACAGGTGCGCCACGTGGTTCGTGAGGCTGTCAGCACAGTTGATCTTGCCCATCGACGTCCACCTGTCCGCGCGCAGGCCGGTCTCCTCGGCGAGTTCTCGCTTGGCCGCGTCCAACGGGGTCGCGTCCTCCTCGTCGATGCCGCCGCCCGGTAATCGCCACTGGACGTTCTCGTGCAGGTAGATCCACTGCCTGGTGATCGCGACATGATCATCGTCGTAGATCGCCAGTACGGTGACGGCGCCTCGGGAGTCGATGCGCTCGTACGTTCCCTCGGACCCGTCCGGCCGCAGCACCTCGTCCTGTCGTACCACGAACCACGGCGTGGTTCGCAGCAGCCGACTGGACAGGCGGCGCCACGGCCGCGCCTGATTTCGGCCGTAGTCGTTCGCCGCCTCTTCCCCGGACACGAATCGTTTTTACCAGACGGAACACCCCGGAAGCCATACTCGCCGATCGACAGGCATGTCACGAAGTTGTCAGGGCCGAAAATTCGGACAGTTATAGCCCGTGGGTTAAATACTGCGGCATAATGTCGATATGACAGGGCAGTCGACCTTCGGTGATGAGCTGCGGCGTCGGCGGCAGCTCGCCGGCCTGTCCCTGGCCCAGTTCGCGACGCAAGTCCATTACAGCAAGAGTCAAGTGAGCAAAATCGAGTCGGGCACCCAGACGGCGCAGGCCGTATTCGTCCGGCTGTGTGACGCGGTGCTGAAGGCTGACGGCGAGTTAATCGCATTGATGGCAACCGCCACCCACAAGGACGAATCCGACGGCGACGATCCGAGCACCGGTTTCTGGAGTTTGAACCTGGAGCCGGGCGGCACCGGGCATTTCACGCCGACGGCCGGCCCGGCCGCGAATCTCGGCGTCGGCCTGCACATGACGCCCGGCCGGCAGGCGGTCGATCCCGTTGCCGCCGTCGCGCTGTTCGACGCGCGCTTCCAGGCGGCGCGGTCGCTCGGCCAGCTCGTCAGCCCGGCGCTGTCCCTGCCCACCCTGATCGTCGAGACACACACGTTGCGCGGCGTCGCCGCCAACACGCCGGAAGACTCGGCCGGCCTGTGGGGGATTGCCGCGCGTTACGCCGAATACGTCGGCTGGATGTGCCAGGAGGCCGGCAACAACCAACAAGCCCTGTGGTGGACCGAAAACGCGGTCCGGATGGCCGACCGGGCGGGCGACACGACGTTCCGGCCGTTCGCGCTGGTGCGCCACGCGGACGTGGCCCTCTACGCGGACGACGGCGTCAAGCTGGTCGAACTTGCCCAGCGCGTTCAGACCGACGTCGCGGCGACGGCACGCGTGCGTGGCCTCGCGGCGGAACGGGAAGCCCAGGGCCACGCCCTGCTCGGCAACCGCGCGGAATGTCTGCGCGCCCTGGATCGCTCGGCCGAATGGCTGGACGAGGCCGCCAGCGTGTCGGCGACCCCCATACTCGGCACCTGGACCAGCCAGGACCCCACGCTGATGGCCCGCGGCTGGTGTCTCGTCGAGCTCGGTTACGCGGCGGAGGGGGCCACGTTGCTGGAATCCGCCATCGCCGGTTTCCTCGTCGGCGCGAGCAGGAACCGGGCGCGGTGGACGGTGCGGGCAGCGCTTGCGCAGGCCACCGTCGACGAGATGGAGCGGGCGTGCGAGATCGTCGAGTCGATCGCCGCCGACCTGCGCCAGATCGACTCGGC
>DATBDL010000162.1:0-15874 GCA_036269975.1 Pseudonocardiaceae bacterium
TTCGGGGCGTCGGTGTGGGACAACCTCAGCTACCTGAACCCGGCCGTCGACGCGGCGTCCGTGCACGACGCGATCGCGGCGGTCGGCGCCGCGACCCTGGTCGACCGGCTCGGCGGGCTGGACGCGGACGTGGTGCCCGCCGAGCTCTCGGCCGGGGAGCGGCAGTTGATCGCGCTGGTGCGGGCGTACCTGTCGCCGGCACCCGTCGTGGTGCTGGACGAGGCGACGTGCCATCTCGATCCGGTCGCCGAGGCGCGGGCCGAGGAGGCGTTCGCCGAGCGTGGTGGCACGCTGATCGTGATCGCGCACCGGGTCAGCTCCGCGCTGCGCGCCCGCCGCGTGCTGGTGCTCGACGGTGTCAGTGCGACCGAGGGCGACCACCGGACGCTGGTGGCGACCTCGGCGTTGTACCGGGAACTGCTCGGGCACTGGGAGGCCGGTAGCCCGATGATCGGAGTGTGAATGTCCAGCAGTATCGAAACAGGCACCGAAACCGCGCCGTGCCAGCACGTCACCGCCACCAGGCACCCGCTCGATCCGCTCAGCGCGGACGAGGTCGCCGCCAGCTCGGCGATCCTGTTCCGGGACAAGGGCCTGGGCAAGTCGGTGCGGTTCATGAACGTCGAACTGCACGAGCCACCGGCCATACGGGGCGGCGCGGCCGACGCCGACCGTGAGACGTTCGTCGTGCTGCGCGACCGTGCGGCCGGCACGACCATCGAGGCGGTCGTGTCGCTCACCAGGGACGCCGTGGTGTCGTGGCGGGAGATTCCCCATGCGCAGCCGGGTTTCTCGCGGGACGAGTTCGCCGAGTGCGAGGCGGTCGTCCGTGCCGACCCCAGGTTCCAGGCGGCCATGCTGCGGCGCGGCATCGCCGAGGAGTCGCTGGTGTCGATCGACCTGTGGGCGCCCGGCAACACCGGTCCGGCGGAAGACCCGGTGCGCCGGCTGATGCGGCCCCAGATCTACACGCGGACGGGCCGGTTCGACAACCGGTACGCGCATCCGGTCGAGGGGCTGACGGTGCTGGTCGACCTGGACCGGATGTCGGTCGTCGAGGTCGTCGACCACGGCGTGGTGCCGATACCTCAGGGCCGTGGCAACTACATCCCGGAACTGATCACCGGCCAGATCGACGGCTACCCGGACAACGCGCCGATGATCGACGGCGCGCGCACCGACCTGCGGCCACTGGAGATCACGCAGCCGGACGGCCCCAGTTTCACCATCGACGGCCATTCGATCGAGTGGCAGAAATGGCGGTTGCGGGTCGGGTACTCGCCGCGCGAGGGCTTGGTGCTGCACGAAGTCGGTTACGTCGACCACGGGCGGTTGCGGCCGATTCTGCATCGGGCCTCGGTGTCGGAACTGTACGTTCCCTACGGCGATCCGAATCCGTCGCAGCGGGTGAAGAACGCATTCGACATCGGCGAGGGCGGTATCGGGCCGTGGCTGAACTCCCTTGCGCTGCACTGTGACTGTCTCGGCGAGATCCGCTATCTCGACGTGGTGCTCAGTGACGAGGACGGCGATCCGCTCACGCTGTCGAATGCCATCTGCATCCACGAAGAGGACTACGGCATCGCGTGGAAACACACGGACGGCTTTCTCGGGCACGCGGAAACGCGGCGGCAGCGGCGGCTGGTCGTGTCGTGCTGGGCCACCGCGAACAACTACGAGTACGGTTTCTTCTGGTATTTCTACGTGGACGGCTCGATCGAGTTCGAGACCAAGCTGACCGGCATCGTGTCCACCGGCGCGTACGCCGAGGGAACGACACCGGAGTGCGGCACGGTACTGGCGCCCGGCCTGTACGCGCCCAACCACCAGCACTTCTTCAACGTCCGGCTGGACATGTGCGTCGACGGGCCGCGCAACAGCGTGTACGAGGTCGATTCGGTGGCACTGCCGGCCGGGCCCGACAATCCGGGCGCCAACGCGTGGGCGGCGCGGCGGACCCTGCTGGCGTCCGAAAAGGACGCACAGCGGCTGGTCGATCCGTTGGCGGGCCGGTACTGGACGGTAGTCAACCCCGGTGTGCGCAACCACGTCGACCAGCCGGTCGGATACAAGCTGATGCCCGGCGACAACACCCTGCCGCTGGCCGGGGACGGCTCCCAGAGCCAACGGCGCGCCGGCTTCGCGTACCGGCACCTGTGGGTGACCGCCTACGACCCGGCCGAACGCTACGCGGCCGGCGACTATCCGAACCAACGCCCTGATGACGACGGCCTGCCGAAGTACGTGCTGGCGGACCGGCCGTTGGACGACGAGGACGTCGTCGTCTGGTACAGCTTCGGCGCGCACCACATCGTGCGGCCGGAGGACTGGCCGGTGATGCCGGTGTCCAGCATCGGTTTCCACCTCAAGCCGGTGGGCTTCTTCGACGGCAACCCGGCGCTGGACCTGCCCCGCCCGGCCCACCACGGCGGATAGCACGGTGGCCTCTCCCGTGTTCGGGAGAGGCCACCGCTTTTCGTGGGGCTCGTGTGGTCAGCCGACCGGGCCCGCGATCGGGGTCACCGTGGTCGTGTGCTGCTGGCCGGACGTGTCCGTGTAGGTCACCGTGAGCTTGTCGGTCGGGTGGTGCTGGTCCATCAGGTTGGTCAACGTCGTCGCCGAGTCGACCGCCGTGCCGTTCAGTGCGGTGATCACGTCGCCCTGCTGGAGACCGGCCGCGTCGGCCGGGCCACCGGGGAGGGTCTGCGCGATCTGCGCACCGGAGGCGGCACCGCTGCTCTGGCCGCTGCCGTTCTGGCCGCTGCCGTTCTGGCCGCTGCCGCTCTGGCCGAAGCCGCCCTGGCCCTGCTGGCTCGCGCCGGCATCGCTCACCGTGACACCGAGGAAGGCCGACTTGCCGATGTGCACCGCCGTCGACGCCGTGCCGGCGATGATCTGGTGCGCCAGCGTGATGGCCTGGTTGATCGGGATGGCGTAGCCCTGGTGCGCCGAGGAGTCACCCTGGCCGTTGACGTCGCCGCCGCTGAACTGGTAGCCGGACGACGCGGCCGTGTCGACGCCGATGACCTGGCCGGAGCTGTTCGCCAGCGAACCGCCCGAGTCGCCCGCCTGGATGTTCGCGTTCACCTGGATCAGGCCGTCCAGCTTCTCCGACGAGCTACTGGAGTCGTCGCTCGCGGTGATGGACTGGTTCAGCGCGGTCACGGTGCCGGCCGCCGTGCTCGGCGTGCCACCGGAACCACCCGCGTTGCCGATGCCGACGATCGCGTCGCCGACGGACACCTTGGACGAGTCGCCGAGGGTTTCGGTCGCGAGACCGGAAGCGCCCTGTAGCTGGATGACCGCGATGTCCTGCGTGCGGTCGTAGCCGGTCACCGTCGCGTCGTACGTCTTGCCGTTGCCGATGTCGGTGACCTTGATGCTGGTCGCGCCCTCGACCACGTGGTTGTTGGTCAGGATCTCGCCGTTGGACGTCAACACGATGCCGGTGCCGGCCGCCTCCGCGCTCTGGTAGCCGAGAACGGTGTTGATGTCGACGAGGCCGGGGTCGACCTTGGCCGCGATCGCGGACGGGTTGATCGCGCTGCTGGACGGGTTGCTGGAGCCGCCGGACCCGTTGGACGTGCCGGGGACCGAGCCGAAGTTCTGGTTGCCGCCGCTGGTGGCCGTGCTGTTGGCCGTGTCGCTCGGCCACGCCAGCCGGCCGATACCGAGGCCGACCAGCACGGACAGGCCGACGGCACCGAGTGCCAGGCCGACAGAGCGCATCGGCCGGCGGCGCGACGGCTGCTGGTAGGGCGTGCCGTACGGCGCCCCCCACTGGGTCGTCGGCTGGCCTGGTTGACCGGGCTGACCGAACTGATCCGTTGGACCAGACTGGGCGCCGGGCTGCCACGGGCCCGGTTGGCCGAACTGCGCGGTGTGACCGTAGTCACCGGGGCGGTAGGCGGGGTTCGGCCACGTCACGTCCGGCGACGGGCTGCCGAGCCCCTGGCCGGCGCGGTAGTCCTGGCCGTAGTAGCCACCCTGCGGGTGGTAACCGGGCTGACCCTGCTGACCGGGCTGGCCGTAGGCACCTGGTTGTTCCTGGTCGCCCGGCTGACCAGGGTTGTCCTGACGGCCGGTCGGCCATCGCGGATCGAACTCGCTCATGCCCTGCTCCCAGTAGTGCGGCGTGGTGGTCGAGGTTGGTACCTCTCCAGAACACTCCTGCTACCTGAGAGTTTCCTAGACGGTCACCGTGCACGTCCTGAGGAAGCGCTGCGAATTCCTGGCAGAGGGAGACCAGATCCGGTTCACGACAGAAAAATATCCGTTTGGAGCTGTTCTTCCACAGCGCCCCCGTAGCGGTACCGGGCGAAATCGGACACACCGGCCGCCCGGAGGACGTCCTCGTCGATCAGGGTCTGGGCCGTGTACTCGGTGGCCGGCCGCGTGAGCACGTGGTGGGCGGCGTCGGCCATGATCTCGGGCCGGCGGGAGACCGCCATCACGGCCGCGCCGCCGACGATGTTCTGGACGGCGGCGGTGGCGATCGTCGTCCTCGGCCACAGGCAGTTGGCGGCGATGCCCTGGTCACGGTAGTGCTCGGCCACGCCAAGGGTCAGCATCGTCATCGCGTACTTGCTGACCGTGTAGGGAGCGTGGTCGCGCAGCCAGCGCCGGTCGAGGTCCAGCGGCGGCGACAAGGTCAGCACGTGCGGGTTCGCCGACGCCTTCAGGTGCGGCAGCGCCAGGGACGTGAGCAGGAACGTGCCGCGGGCGTTGATGTCCAACATGAGGTCGTAGCGCTTGGCGGGCAGGTCGCCGACGCTCGCCAGATTGATGGCGGACGCGTTGTTCACCACGATGTCGACGCCGCCGAAGCGTTCGACCGTGGCGGCCACCGCGGCGCCGACCTGCTCGTCGTCGCGCACGTCGCCGACGCACGGGAGCACCTGGCCGCCGGCCTGCTCGATCTCGGCGGCGGCCGTGTGGATGGTGCCGGGGAGCCGTGGGTCCGGCTTGTCGGTCTTGGCGATCAGCGTCACGTTCGCGCCGTCGGCCGCCGCGCGCAGGGCGATGGCCAGGCCGATGCCTCGGCTGCCGCCGGACATCACGATCGTCCTACCGGCCAGGGAACCCACTGCCCACCTCCTGCGATTTCGTTCCGGGTCAGTACGACTCGCCGGCGGCGGCCTTGTCCACAAGGGACGGTGGCGGCGTGAACCTGGCGCCGTAGCGGTCGCGCAGTTCGTTCGCGCGGGCCACGAAACCGGGCAGGCCGCCCGCGTACTGGTTGATGTACTGGATGACACCGCCGGTCCAGGCCGGGAAGCCGATGCCGAAGATGGACCCGATGTTGGCGTCCGGGATCGACCGCAGCACGCCCTCGTCGAAGCACTTCACCGTTTCCAGCGCCTCGGCGAACAGCATGCGTTCCTTGAGGTCGTCGAACGGGATGTCCGCGGGTGCCTTGCCGAAGTGCTCGGCGAGACCCGACCACAGGCCGGTCCGCCTGCCGTCGTCGTCGTAGGAGTAGAAACCCGCGCCGGTCGAGCGGCCCTTGCGGTCGAAGTCCAGCACCATCCGGTCGATCACGTCCTCGGACGGATGCGGTTCCCACGTGCCGCCGGCCGCCTCGATGCCGGCCCTGGTCTCCTCGCTGATCTTCCTGGGGAGCGTCAGGGTCAGCTCGTCCATCAACTGCAACGGCGGCGCCGGGTAGCCGGCCTGACTGCCGGCCTGCTCGACCGACGCGGGCGGCACGCCCTCGCCGACCATCGACACGGCCTCGTTGAGGAACGTGCCGATGACCCGGCTGGTGAAGAAGCCTCGGCTGTCGTTGACCACGATCGGCGTCTTCTTGATCTGCTGCGCGATGTCCAGCGCCTTGGCCAGGGTGGCGTCGCTGGTCTTCGCGCCGACCACGATCTCCAGCAGCGGCATCTTGTCCACCGGCGAGAAGAAGTGCAGGCCGACGAAGTCCGCCGGCCGGGACACGCCATCGGCGAGGCCGGTGATCGGCAGCGTCGAGGTGTTCGAGCCGAGCACGGCGTCCGGCGCCACGTGCGGCTCGATCTCGGCGAACACCTTCTTCTTCAGTTCCGGGCTCTCGAAGACGGCCTCGATCACGAGGTCGACGCCGGCCACGTCGGCGGCCTCGGCTGTCGGTGTGATCCGGCCGAGCAGCGCGTCCGCCTTGTCCTGCGTCATCTTCCCGCGTGACACGGCCTTGGCGACCAGCTTCGCCGAGTACGCCCTGCCCTTCGCCGCCGCCTCGGCCGAGACGTCCTTGAGCACGACTTCGAGGCCGGCCTTCGCGCACACGTACGCGATCGCAGCACCCATCATGCCGGCGCCGAGCACGGCGACCTTGCGTGCTTCGTGCTTCGGGTAGCCGCCCGCCGAAGCACTTTCTCCCGCTGAGGCGGAAGACAGCACAGGACGCGATCCACCCGAGTTGATGTGCTGGAGGTCGAAGAAGAACGCGGTGATCATGTTCTTCGCGGTCTGGCCGGTGACCAGTTCCACGAAGTACTGGCCCTCGACCTTGGTCGCCGTGTCGATGTCGACCAGCGCGCCCTCGATCGCGGCCGCGAGGATGTTGCGTGGCGCCGGCATCGGCGCGCCCTTGAGCTGCTTGCGCAGGTTCGCGGGGAACGCGGGCAGGTTGGCCGCGAACGACGGGTTCGTCGGCGAGCCACCGGGAATCTTGTAACCGGGCCGGTCCCACGGCTGCGCGGCGTCGGGATTCGCCGTGATCCACGCCTTCGCGTTCGCCAGCATCTCCGCCGGCGTCGCGACGACCTCGTCGATCATGCCCAACGCGAGCGCTTCGGCCGGGCGGTGCCGCTGGCCCTGTAGCAGCACGTTGAGCAGCGCGTTCTGGATGCCGAGCAGGCGGACCGTCCGCACGACGCCGCCCGCGCCGGGCAGCAGGCCGAGCGTGACCTCCGGCAGGCCGATCTGGCTGCCCCTCGCGTCCAGCGCGATCCGGTGGTGGCAGGCCAGCGCGATCTCGTAGCCGCCGCCGAGCGCCGCGCCGTTGATCGCGGCGACGACCGGGCGGCCGAGCGTCTCCAGCCGGCGGAGCTGCGCCTTGATCAGGGTGCCGTTCTCGGTGATCCGCTCGGCGTCGCCGGGTTGCGCGCTGAGCAGTAGATGCAGGTCGCCGCCGGCGAAGAACGTCTTCTTGGCCGACGTGACGACGACGCCGGTGATCGACTCCTTCTCCGCCGCCAACCGGTCCAACGTCGCGACCAGCGAGCGGGTGAACAGCTCGTTCATCGTGTTGGCCGACTGGTTCGGGTCGTCCATCGTGAGCGTCACGATGCCGGCTTCGTCGGTGTCCCAACGGAACATGGTGTCGGTCATCCCTCTCACACCCGCTCGATGATCGTCGCGACGCCCATGCCGCCGCCGATGCACAGCGTCACCAGCGCGCGGCGCGCGTCACGGCGTTCCAACTCGTCGACCATCGTGCCGATCAGCATCGCGCCGGTCGCCCCGAGCGGGTGGCCCATGGCGATCGCGCCGCCGTTGACGTTGACCCGGTCCGCCGGCAGGTCGAGGTCCTTGATGAACTTCAGCACGACGGAGGCGAACGCCTCGTTGATCTCGAACAGGTCGATGTCCTTCAGCGTCAGACCCGCTGTCGCGAGCACCTTCCTGGCGGCGGGTGTCGGGCCGGTGAGCATGATGGTCGGGTCGGCGCCGGTGGTGGCCGTCGCGACGACCCTCGCCCTCGGCGCGAGCCCGGCGGCCTGGCCGGCCTTCTCGCTGCCGACGAGGACCAGTGCGGCGCCGTCCACGATGCCGGACGAGTTGCCGGCGGTGTGCACGTGGTCGATCTTCTCGACGTAGTGGTACTTCTGCAGCGCCACGGCGTCGAACCCACCCATGTCACCGATGCCGGCGAAGGAGGCCGGCAGCTTGCCGAGTCCCTCCACTGTGGACTCGGGGCGCATGTGCTCGTCGTGGTCGAGCACCGGCAGGCCGTTGCGGTCGGTCACCGTGACGACGGACTTGGCGAAGTGACCACCGGACCACGCCTTGGCCGCCCGTTCCTGCGAGCGCACCGCGTAGCCGTCGACGTCGGCGCGGGAGAAGCCCTCGATGGTGGCGATCAGGTCGGCGCCGATGCCCTGCGGCACGAAGTAGGTCTCGTAGTTGGTCTCCGGGTCCAGCGCCCACGCGCCGCCGTCCGAGCCCATCGGTACCCGCGACATCGACTCGACACCGCCGGCCAGCACGAAGTTGTCCCAGCCGGAGCGGACCTTGGTGGCCGCCGTGTTCACGGCTTCGAGGCCGGAGGCGCAGAACCGGTTGAGTTGCACGCCGCCGACCGTGTCCGGCAGGCCGGCCAGGATGGCGGCGGTGCGGGCGATGTCACCGCCCTGCTCGCCGACCGGGGACACCACGCCGAGCACGATGTCGTCGATCACGTTGGGATCGAGACCGGGATGGCGGCGGCGCATCTCGTCGATCAGGCCGACCACCAGCGAGACGGGCTTGGTGGCGTGCAGCGAGCCGGTCTGCTTGCCCCGGCCGCGCGGGGTTCGGATCGCCTCGTAGATGAATGCCTCGGTACTCACAGCAGACTCCTCAGACTCCTCGCGGACGCTGTCGGGACGCTTTCGGCAACTTGCAGACGGCGAAAGGCCAGTTCACTCTATTTCGTATTCTGCCGCCTGTTGGCGGGTTGTCAATAGGGTGACCGACTGCTTAGCATGACGTGGATCACGAACGGAGAAATCGGGTGAACGCCTACCAGGAGATCAGCTACGACGTGGCGGACGCGGTGGCCACCGTGGCACTGAACCGCCCGGCCCGGCGCAACGGCTACACCGTGCTGATGTCCGACGAACTGGCCGACGCACTCGGCCGCGCCGACGCCGACGACGCGGTCCGCGCGGTGATCCTGACCGGCAACGGCACCGACTTCTGCGTCGGCGCCGACCTGTCCGGCGGCGCACTCGCGGCCACGGACACGACGGACCCGTACCACGAGCCGGCCGGCCGCGTCTCAATGCGGATCTACGCCATGAACAAGCCGGTGATCGCGGCACTGCGCGGCGCGGCCGTCGGTGCCGGCTCGACGATCATCCTGTCAGCCGATTTCCGGTTGGCAGCAACGGATACCAGGTTCGGCTTCGTGTTCACGCGGCGCGGTCTGGTGCCGGAAGGAGCGTCGGCGTGGTTCCTGCCCCGCCTGGTCGGGCTCGGGCGGGCGTTGGACTGGATGGTCAGCGGCCGGGTGTTCGACGCGGTCGAGGCGCTGACAGCCGGGCTGGTCACCCGGTTGCACGAACCGGACGAGGTGTTGCCGGCGGCAAGGAAACTGGCGGCGGAACTGGTCGCGACGACGTCACCGGTCTCCGTCGCCATCACGCGGCAGTTGCTGTTCCGGATGTCGCCACTGGATTCGCCGTTCCCGACAAGGGATCTGGACTCACGGCTGATCGCGGCGGCCACCGGCAACCCGGACGCGATCGAGGGTGTGGTGTCGTTCCTGCAGAAGCGGCCGCCGGAGTTCCCCGGCCGGGTGAGCACGGATTTGCCAGACTACCTGCCGTGGCGATCATGAACCCGGAACCGAGATGGCGGCGGCTGGAACCGGACGAACGGCGGGCCCAGATCCTGGCGTGCGCACGGCGCCTGTTCGGCGAACGGCACTACGACGCCGTGTCAACGACCGAACTGGCGAGAGAGAGTGGTGTCGCCCGTGGCCTGATCAACCACTACTTCGGGACGAAGCGCGAGCTGTACCTGGAAGTGGTGCGGGAGTTGATGTTCATCCCGGAGTTCGCGGTCGGCCAGTTGGCGCACGGCACCGTCGAGGAACGCGCGGCGGCCAGCATCGACAGGTTCCTGACCGTGATCGAGCGCAACAGGGCGATGTGGCTGGCGACGGTAGGCACCGGCGGCTACGGCCGGGACCCGGACGTGGAGCAGATCATGCAGGAAGCGGACGAGATAGCGGCCGATCGTATGATCGAAACCGTCGGCCTCGCCGACCTGTCCGCGGGCCGCGAGGAACTGCGGGCGATGATCAGATCGTTCAGCGGAATGGCGAAAGCGGCCACGAGGGAATGGCTGATCCGGAAGACGTTGACGCGGGATCAGCTACAAACCATGCTGGCAACCCTTTTGACCACCATCATCACCGACGTCCACGGCCGCATGTTCGGCCCACTGCTCGCCGACGGGCGCCAGTAGTTCTGCCGGGTCGACAGACAACGGGAACGGCAGGTTCTGGGCCAGAAATCCCGTCTCGGGTCGATCACGCGATGGTCTGCTGATCGCTGGGCTGTTCAGGTGAGCGTTTGACCGCGGTGAGCAGTAACTGCGCCACGTCCACCACCTGCACGCCTTCCTTTGCCACGCCTTCGTTTTGCCGTTGTGTCAAACCGTCGGTCATCATCACTCGGCAGAACGGGCAGCCGGTGGCTATCTTGTTGGGCGCCGTGCCGAGTGCCTCGTCGGTTCGTTCCAGGTTGATCTGCTTGCCGATTCGTTCTTCCATCCACATGCGCGCTCCGCCCGCGCCGCAGCAGAAGGAGCGATCCGCGTGGCGGGGCATTTCGCGCAGTACGGCGCCGGACGCACCTACCAACTCTCTCGGCGCCTCGTAGATCTTGTTGTGCCGGCCCAGGTAGCACGGGTCGTGGTACGTGACGTCCTCGGCGATCGGGGCCACCGGTATCAGGCTGCGTTCGCGGACGAGCCGGTTCAGCAACTGCGTGTGGTGCACGACCTCGTACTCGCCGCCGACCTGGGGGTACTCGTTGGCCAGCGTGTTGAAGCAGTGCGGGCACGTGACCACGATCTTGCGCTTCGCCGGCTCACGGCCCTCGAACAGCGTGTTCAGCACCTCGACGTTCTGCTGCGCCAGCATCTGGAACAGGAACTCGTTGCCGGCCCGTCGCGCCGGGTCGCCCGTGCACGTCTCCTCAGGGCCGAGCACCACATACTTCACACCCGCGATGTGCAGCAGTTCCGCGACCGCCTGCGTCGTCTTCTTCGCCTTGTCCTCGAACGCGCCGGCACAGCCGACCCAGAACAGGTAGTCCACGTCGTCGGCGAGCGTGCCGTCGAAGACGGGGACCTCGAAGTCCAGCGTCTTCGTCCATTCGAGACGGTCGCGGGCGTTCTGGCCCCATGGATTTCCCTTGTTCTCCAGGTTCTTGAACATACCGCCGAGCTCGGACGGGAAGTTCGACTCGATCATGGTCTGGTAGCGGCGCATGTCGACGATGTGGTCGACGTGCTCGATGTCGACCGGGCACTGCTCGACACACGCACCACATGTCGTGCACGACCACAGCACGTCCGGGTCGATGACGCCGAACTCCTCCGCCGTGCCGACCAACGGCCGCAACGCCTGGTCCGGCCCCGACCCCGGAACGCGCCCGAAGCCGGACTCGGGAACGCCATGGTGGTCGGGAGAAGCCGTGATCCCGCCGCCCGTCGGGGCTTCCTGGCCGCCGATCAGGTACGGCGCCTTGGCGAACAGATGGTCACGCAGGTCCATGATGACCAGCTTGGGGGACAACGGTTTTCCGGTGTTCCACGCCGGGCACTGGCTCTGGCACCGCCCGCACTCGGTACACGTGGCGAAGTCGAGCATTCCCTTCCACGTGAAATCCTCGACCTTGCCGCGCCCGAAGGTGTCGTCCTCGCCGGGGTCCTCGAAGTCGATCGGCTTGCCATTGGACTCCATCGGCAGCAGCGGGCCGAGGCCGTCCGGCAGCCGCTTGCCGCCGACGTTGAGCGGGGCCAGCGCGATGTGCAGGTGCTTGGAGTGCACCACGATCACCAGGAAGCTGACCACGACCGCGATGTTGAGGAGAATGAAAGTGGTCTCCAGCACCGCGTTCACACCGGTGCCCAGCGGCGCGAGCGCGTGCCCGACGAGCCACGACGCGAACGCCCAGCCACTGCGGCCGTACATGAAATGGCCGGTGTCGAACTGCGCTCCCCGGTAGACGAGCAGGGTCGCCATGACACCGAAGATCATCCACAGCACGATCCACGCGGCGCGGGTGTGCGAGCCGTAGAACCGGGACTTGCGCTGCCCGCGTTCCGGCGCCTGGCGAATCCGCAGCACACCGAACGTGATCAGCGCCAGGATCACGGCGACGGTGAAGAAGTCCTCGACGAAGCCGAGCCAGCGCGCGTGACCGAACCACCAGAACGCGAAGTCACGGTCGAACAGCGCGCCCCACGTCTCCACGATCGTGAAGCCCAGCACGAGAAAGCCCCACATGGTGAAGAAGTGCGCCACGCCGGGAACCGACCACTTGAGCAGCTTGCGCTGGCCGGCGACCTCGGCCAGTTCGGTTTCCAGACGGGCGCGCACGTCCGTGAACCGCGCACGACTCACTGGCTGGCCGGCGGAGATGAGCCGGTAGAGCCACCACACCCGACGGCCGGCGACGGCGAGGCCGACCACGGTGATCAGCAGACCGACCACAAGTCGAAGTATCACGAGTCCTCCGGTCACCAGTCGCTGTGATCCATGGGAGCGTACGCCACGTTACCGAGGAGTAACCACTCTGACGTGGCCAGCGTCGCACGTTCGGTGGAACCACCCAATTGGACCACTCGATTACCGCGGAACTGGACCCTGTCCGTGGACCAGTTCCGACCTAGGGTGGCGACATGAGCGAAAGGCGCAATCCGAACCGAAGGGCGGCACTCGCATCGGCACTGCCGGCCGCCTACCAGCAACTCCTTGGCATGAACAAGCTGGTCGAGGAGGCGGCCGCCGAGGCGGGTCTCGATCCGAAACTGGTCGAGCTGATCAAGATCCGGGCGTCGCAGCTCAACGGCTGCGCGTTCTGCCTCGACATGCACAGCCGTGACGCACGCGACAAGGCGGGCGAGGACGAGCGCCGGCTGTACGTACTGCCGGCGTGGCGCGAGACCACTTTCTTCACCGAGCAGGAACAGGCGGCGCTGGCACTCACCGAGGCGATGACGAACCTGCCGAGCCACCACGACGTGCCGGACGAGATCTACGACCGGGCCGCCGACGCGTTCACCGCCCAGCAGTTGACCGCGGTGGTCTGGCTGGCCGGCGTGATCAACCTGTTCAATCGCTTCGGTGTCACCGGCCGGATGCCGCTACCGTCCCGCCCATGACCAACGAACTGGTGGCGGCGGCCGACACCCTGCGGTCGCTGCACCGGCCGGGCCACCCGGTCGTGTTCGCGAACGTGTGGGACGCCGCGTCCGCCGAACTGGTCGAGGCGGCCGGCTTCCCCGCGATCGCGACCAGCAGCGCGGCCGTCGCCGAGGCCATCGGCCACACCGACCACCAGGGCGCGCCGGCTGACGAGATGCTGGCCGCGGCCGGCCGGATCGCCCGCGCGGTGTCGGTTCCGGTGACCGTGGACGCCGAGGCCGGCTACGGCCTGTCCGCCGACAACCTGGTCCAACGGCTGCTGGCGGCCGGCGCCGTCGGCCTCAACCTTGAGGACACCGATCACGCGGCCGGCGGCCGGCGCATGGTCGACGTGCGGCGGCAGGCCGAGTGGCTGGCGGACGTGCGGGCGGCCGCCGAGCGCGCCGGTGTGCCGGTGGTGATCAACGCGCGGATCGACGTCGTCGTCATGGCCGGCCGGCCGGCGGACGAACAGTCGCTCGTCGAGCCGATCGTCGAGCGCGCGACGGCGTACCTGGCCGCCGGCGCGGACTGCGTCTACCCGATCCTGCTCCACACGCCGGCGGCGATCCGGCAGGTGGTGGCCGCGGTCGCGCCGGCACCGGTGAACGTGACCTGCGCGCCGGACAGGGTCGAGATCACGGCCGCCGCCGAACTCGGCGTCGCGCGGGTGTCCATGGGCGGCGGGCTGTGGCGGGTGGTGCTGGCGGGGCTGGCCGAGCGACTGGCCGTTCTCGCGGCGGACTGACCGGTTGATCCGATACGGTGATTCGGCGTACGCACCAACCGGCCACGAGGGGACGCAGTGCGAGCCGTGATCCTGCTGTTGGCGCTGGCCACGCTGACGGCGTGCACCAACAGCACATCGGGTTCCGCCCAGCCGCAGTCGACCGCCGGCGCGGCCAGGAATCCCCCGACCAGGCAATCGCAGTCACCCGATACGGCGAACAATTACGGTGCGCCCAAAGTGGCCACTCCCCTTGACACCACGAAATGGCAGTCGAATCCGTGTGCCGCGCTGACACCGAACCAGCTCGCGGCACTCGGCGTCACCCAACAGGGCAAGCTGACGCCGGACCCGACCGGCGGCGTCTGCGACTGGAGCCCACAGCTCGACGCGCACTACGGCCTGGGCTTCAACGCCCAGTTCGATCCGGGCGAGGCCAGGGGCCTGGCCAACGACTACGAGTTCGCCCAGGGCACGCTGCGACGGCTGCCCGACATCGAGGGCCAGCCGGCCGTGACACAGCCGGCGCAGAACACGGACGGTAGTTGCACGATCTACGTCGGTGCCACCGACACGGTCGACTACGTCACCACCGTGCTCATCTCGACCGGTCTCCCGCACTACGACGATCCCTGCTCAGTGGCCACACAGGTGGCCGAAGACGCGACCGTGACCATGCGTGCGGGGTAGTCCCCATGTTTTCGGAGTGAGCGGGAACCAGCTACCAGTTGTGGCCATCTCACTCCACAGTGGCAAGTCGACACGCTACCCTGGCCAATGGCGCTGGCCAGCGATTGCGTGGCCAACACACCCAGGGGAGCGCCGCCACAGACAGAAGGGGAGCCAGCGATGGCCGACCAATTGCCAGAGATGCCGCAACTGCCCCCGGTCATCGCCGGACTGGACCCGCTGGCGGCCATCGTGCAGGTCGCTGAGGAGATCGCGCACGAGGTGTCCGTGATGGGGGGCGGCCAGTACGCGTTCCACCCGGACGAGTTGCAGTCCGTGCTCAACCAGTGGAAGCAGCTCGACGACACCGTGCAGAGCGCGATGACGCCGGTGCGTGCCAAGACACAGACCAGCCCCACCGCCATCCAGCCTGGCAACGAGACCGCGAGCGCGAGCGTGTCGCACGCCGCGCACACCACTAACCAGGCATACCAGGCATATCTGACGAGCATGCACGCCTACATCCAGGGCTACGTGACCGACCTGCAGGGCGTGCTGGACAGGTACAACGGCGCCGAGAGCGCCAACACCGGCCTCGCCACCGGCCAGCAGAACACGCTGCGGGCGTGAGCACCGGTAGCAGCCAGGCCGTCGACGGCCGTCGCGACAAGGACGGATGAATGGGTAACTCGTATTCCGCGCCGGACATCTTCCACCGGATCAGGGGCGGCCACGGTTCGAGTGGCTTCGCCTCCAACAGTGCGATGGCCGAGTCGCAGTCGAACCTGCAGAGCTCGATCAACACCCAGGTCACCAACCTGAACAACAAGATGAACGCGTCCTGGACCGGCAACGCGTCCGACCAGGCGGTCTCCGGTGCCGCGCCGCTGGCCACCGCGGCCGACTCGGCGAGCGGCGCGCTGAACCAGGCGTCGACCGCGATGACGAACCAGGTCAACTCGTTCCACACCGCGTACAACAGCGTCGTGCCGATGGCGAACGCCGCGCCGCAGAACAACGTCGGCAACGAACTGGTCAGCGCGTTCGGCGTCAACACGCCGCTGGACCAGCAGATCAGCCAGTACAACACCGACGGCCAGCACAACGTGCAGGTCTACAACAACTACAGCAACGCGAGCAGCGCGAACGCGGCCGACATGCCGACCGACTTCGGCACGCTGCCCAACCCGCACCCGGACGTGTCCGTACTCCCCGGCCCGAGCGGCCCAGGCAGCGGTCCCGGCTACACCGGTTTCTCGGGTCCCAGTGGCAGTGGTGGCTCGACGCCGCCCAGCAGCTTCAACCCGCCCAGTGGCCCCCGCGCCGGCGGCCCGCCGGTGTGGACCAACCCCGGACCTGGGTCCGGT
>DATBDL010000163.1:0-15172 GCA_036269975.1 Pseudonocardiaceae bacterium
TGTCGTGCTCGGCGGACCGGACACGGCCGCCGAGCGCGACACAAGGCCGGCGGTCGCCGTCAGGGCGGCGAACCTGGCCTACGTCGTGCACACGTCCGGCTCGACCGGCACACCGAAGGGGGTCGGCGCGCGGCACTGTGACGTCGTCGCGCTGGCCGCCGACCGCGCGTTTGCCGGCGGGGCACACGATGTCGTGCTGCTGCACTCGCCGCAGGCGTTCGACGCGTCCACCTACGAACTGTGGGTGCCGTTGCTCAACGGCGGCCGGGTCGTGCTCGCGCCGCCCGGTGACGTGGACACCGACGTGCTACGGCGGATGATCACCGAGTACGGCGTGACAGCGGTGTTCCTGACGTCCGGCCTGTTCCGGATGGTCGCCGCGGAAGCACCTTCCTGCCTGCGCGGCGCACGCGAGGTGTGGACCGGCGGCGAGATCGTGCCGGCGGCGGCGATCCGCCAGGTGCTCGCGAGCTGTCCCGGCCTGACCGTGGCCGACGTCTACGGCCCGACCGAGACCACGACGTACGCCACCCACCACCCGATGACCACGGCGGCCGACGTACCGGACGTGGTGCCGATCGGCGGCCCGCTGGACAACGCCCGGACCTACGTGCTGGACGGCGCGCTGTCGCCGAATCCGCCCGGCGTGCCCGGCGAGCTCTACATCGCCGGCGCCGGCCTGGCCCGCGGCTACCTGCGGCGTCCTGGGCTGACCGCGGAACGGTTCGTGGCCGACCCGTACGGACCGGCCGGCGAGCGGATGTACCGGACCGGGGACGTCGTCCGGTGGACCGACGACGGCGAACTGGAGTTCATCGGCCGCCGCGACGAGCAGGTCAAGATCCGCGGCTTCCGCATCGAACTGAGCGAGATCGAGACCGTGCTGCTGCGGCACGCGGACGTCACCGAGACCCTCGTGGTGGCGGCCGTCGACGACACCGGCCGGAAACGACTGGTCGCCTACGTGGTCGGCGACGCCGATCCCGCCGGGTTACGCCAGTTCCTCGGCCGGACGCTGCCGGACTACATGGTGCCGTCGGTGTTCCATCCGCTGGCCGCGCTGCCGTTGAACACCAACGGCAAGGTCGACCGGCGCGCGCTGCCGACACCGGGCTGGCAGCAACAGATCGACGGCCATGTCGCGCCGCGCACCGACACCGAGGCGACACTGGCCGCGATCTGGGCCGACCTGCTCGGCGTCGACCGCGTCGGTGTGACGGACGACTTCTTCGAACGCGGCGGCGACTCGATCCTGAGCATCCAGGTCGCCTCCCGCGCCCGCCAGGCCGGCCTG
The DNA here is from genome assembly GCA_036269975.1 of Pseudonocardiaceae bacterium. Taxonomy (GTDB): domain Bacteria; phylum Actinomycetota; class Actinomycetes; order Mycobacteriales; family Pseudonocardiaceae; genus DATEPR01. The sequence goes on from DATBDL010000163.1 coordinate 1,295, forward strand.
CACCTGAGCCCGCGCGAGGTGTTCGAGCACACCACGATCGCCGCGCTGGCCGCGGCCGTCACTCCGACGGCCGCGCCGATCACCAGCCAGGAACCGGTCGTCGGCGCTGTCCCGCTGACCCCGATCCAGCGCTGGTTCTTCGACCTGGCACCGAGCCGGCCGGCGCACTTCAACCAGTCGGTCACCCTCGACCTCGGCGACGAACCCGACGAGCCGGCGTTACGAAAGGCATTGGCCGCCGTCCTGGCCCACCATGACGCCCTGCGCATGCGCTTCGAGCGCACCGACGACGGCTGGCGCCAGTACAACGCGCCGATCGAGCCGGTCGACGTGCTGAACGGAGCCGACTTCGACCTGGCCGAGGGCCCGCTCGTGCGCGCCGAGCTGTCCGGGACGATGCTGCGGCTCGTCGCGCACCACCTGGTGGTGGACGGTGTGTCGTGGCGCATCATCGCGTCCGATGTGGACACTGCCTACCGGCAGGTGCTGGCCGGCGAGCGGATCGACCTCGGCGCCAAGACCACGTCGTTCCGCGACTGGGCGATCGCCCTGGCCGACCACAGGTTCGACGACGAGCCATGGCGCTCGATCACCGACGTCGACCCGACGATTCCCCTCGACTGCCACCATGGCACGAACACCGTCGGCACCATGCGTTCGATCACCGTCCCGCTGGACACCAGCACGACGAAAGCGCTGCTCCGGGACGTGCCGGCGGTCTATCACACGCAGATCAACGACGTTCTGCTGACCGCGCTGGCGCACGTGCTCGGCGGCTGGACCGGCCGGGACCGGGTGCTGGTCGACCTGGAGGGCCACGGCCGCGAGGACATCATCGACGGTATCGACCTGTCCCGCACGGTGGGCTGGTTCACCACGATGTTCCCGGTCGCCCTGCCGACCAGGCCGCACTGGGCCGAGAGCATCAAGGCGGCCAAGGAATGCCTGCGCGCGATCCCGAACCACGGCATCGGCTACGGCGCCCGCACGACGGCGGAGGTCAGCTTCAACTACCTCGGCCGGTTCGACCTGCCGGCTGCCGTGGGCGGCCTCGACGGTGACGCGGCGCCGGACACGCCCCGCGCGCACCTGCTGGACATCGTGGCCAGCACCGAGAACGACCAACTGGCATTCACCTGGTACTACTGCGCGCAGACGCACCACGAGGAGACGATCTACCGGCTCGCCGACCAACTCCGGGACGCGGTCGTGTCGATCGTGACGCACTGCGCGCAGCCGGACGCGGGCGGCCGCACGCCGTCGGACTTCCCGTTGGCCCGGCTCGACCAGGCCACTGTGGACGGTCTGGTGGGCGATGGCCGGGACGTCGAGGACATCTACCCGCTCACGCCGATGCAGGCCGGCATGGTGTTCCACAGCATCGCCGACGGTGCCTACGTCAACCAGATCCAACTGCGGCTCTCCGGCGTGCGCGACGCGGCGGCGCTGGGCGCGGCCTGGCAGCGGGTGGTCGACCGCACGCCGACCCTGCGCACCTCGGTGCGGTGGGAGGGGGTCGCCGAGCCGGTACAGGTGGTCCGGCGGGCCGTGCGGCTACCGATCACGTACCACGAATCGGTCGAGCGGCTCGACGAACTGCTCGCCCGCGATCGGGCCGACGGCATCGACCTGGCCACCGCGCCGCTCCTGCGCCTGCACATCGTCACGCTGCCGGCGGACGGGGTCGTCCTCGTCTGGACGTTCCACCACGTACTGTTCGACGGCTGGAGCGCTGCGGCCGTGTTCGGCGAAGTGTGCGCGGAGTACACCGGTGGCGCGCCGCCGGTGGTCCGCAGGCCGTTCCGGGAGTACCTGGCCTGGCTGCTGCGCCAGGACCAGCGGCCGGCCGAAGAGCACTGGCGCCGACTGCTGGCGGGCGTCACGCCGACACCGCTGCCCTACGACCACCAGCCCGGCCGTCCCGCCGAACCGGGCGACACGGTTCGCGTCACGCTCCCGATCGAGCGGCTACAGGCGGTCGCCCAGCACAACGGCCTCACGCTCAACACGATTCTGCAGGGCGCGTGGGCACTCCTGCTGGCGCGGCACAGCGGCCGGGGCGACGTCGTCTTCGGCACCACCGTGTCCGGCCGCCCGGCCGACCTGTCCGGTGTCGAGTCGATGATCGGCCTGTTCATCAACACGGTGCCGACACGGGTCGTCGTCGACGACGAAGCGGATCTGGTGACGTGGCTGCGGGAACTGCAACGCACGCAGGCCGAGTCCCGCCGGTTCGACCACGTGTCACTGGCGCAGCTCACCCGCTGGGCCGACCTGCCCGGCGGCGTGAACCTGTTCGACAGCATCGTCGTCTTCGAGAACTACCCGTTCGACGAGGACTCGATCGGTCTGGGCATCGAGGAAGTCCGCGACATCCAGCCGACCAACTATCCGCTCAGCGTCGTCGTCGAACCCGGCGCCGAACTCTCGATCGGCATCGACTTCGACCGGTCGCGCTTCGACGAGGCCACCGTGCGGTCGCTGGCCGACCGGCTGGCCCTGCTGCTCACCGACATCGGCACGGCGCCGAACCGGCCGACCGGCGACTTCTCGCTGCTGACGTCGGCGGATCTGGCCGTGACGGGGCAGTCGACCGCCGACCTGCCGACCGGCACCGTGGTCGACCTGTTCGCGGCACAGGTACTTCGGACCCCACGTACCACAGCCGTGGTGTCCGACAGCGGCTCGCTCACGTATGCCGAACTGGACGCGCGCTCGAACCGGTTGGCGCACCGCCTGTTGACGCTCGGGCTGACACCGGAGCAGCCGGTCGGCATCCTGCTGGACCGTTCGCCGGACGTCGTCGTGGCCGAACTGGCCGTGCTGAAGGCCGGCGGCGCCTACCTGCCGATCGACTCCCGCGCCCCGGAACAGCGGCGGCGCCAGCTCCTGACCGGCGTCGACATCGTCATCACCGACACCATCTTCGATGGGTTGACCGGGCCGGACACGGCGCCGGACGTGCCGCTGCACCCGGACAACCTGGCCTACGTGATGTACACGTCCGGGTCGACCGGCATGCCGAAGGGTGTCGCCGTGCGGCATCGGGATGTCGTCGCGCTCGTGTTCGACCGGTGTTTCACCGAACACCGGCGGACCCTGCTGCACTCGCCGCTGGCCTTCGACGCCACCACGTACGAGGTGTGGGTGCCGCTGCTGCGCGGCGGCCAGGTCGTCGTGGCACCGCCCGGTGACCTGGACATCGACGTGCTGCGCCGAATGATCACCGAACACGGCGTCACGACGCTGTGGTTGACCGCCGGCCTGTTCCGGCTGGTCGCCCAGGACGCGCCGGACTGCCTTGCCGGCGTACGCGAGGTGTGGACCGGCGGTGACGTCGTGCCGGCCGCGTCGGTACGCCGGGTGCTGGCCGCGTGCCCCGGCAGCACCGTCGTCGACGGCTACGGGCCGACCGAGACCACCACGTTCGCCACCCAGCACCCGATGGCCGGCGAACCGGTGCCCGACCCGGTGCCGATCGGACGGCCGCTGGATGCCACCCGTGCCTACGTGCTCGACCACCGCATGCGGCCGGTGCCGCGGCGCGTTGCCGGCGAGCTCCACCTGGCCGGCGATGGACTGGCCCGCGGCTATCTCGGTCGCGCCGGCCTCACGGCGCAACGGTTCCTGCCCGATCCGTTCGGCCACGGCGACCGCATGTACGCGACCGGTGACATCGTCCGCTGGTCGGCCGCCGGCGAACTGGAGTTCCTCGGACGGGCCGACGACCAGGTCAAGATCCGCGGCTTCCGGATCGAACCGGCCGAGATCGAGACCGTCCTCGTCGAACACCCGGACGTGACCGAGGCCGTCGTGCTGGCCACGAAGGACAGGGGCCGCACCCGGCTGGTGGCCTACCTGGTCGGCACGACCGACCGTGCCGCGATCCGCGCGCACGCGGCGGCCGCGCTGCCGGACTACATGGTGCCGTCCGCGTTCGTGTTGCTCGATCGGCTGCCGTTGAGCGCCAACGGGAAGGTCGACCGCACCGCGCTGCCGACCCCGTCGTTCGACGCTCCGCGAACCGGCTACCTGCCGCCCCGCACCCCGGCCGAACGCGCCCTGGTCGAGATCTGGAGCGACGTCCTCGGCACGGCCGATATCGGCGTCGGCGACAACTTCTTCGAGCTGGGCGGCGATTCGATCCTCTCGATCCAGGTCGTGTCGCGCGCCCGACAGCACGGCATGGCGCTGCTCCCCCGCGACATCTTCCGCAACCCGACCATCGCCGAACTGGCCGCGGCCGCAACGGAAGTCACCGCGACCACCATCGACCAGGGCCCGGTGACCGGGGCCGTCCCACTGACCCCGATCCAACGCTGGTACTTCCGCGCGAACCCGGACGAACCGGAGCACTTCCACCAGTCGGTCACGGTCGAACTCGACCCGGATCTGGACGAATCCACCGTGCGCCAGGCAATCGAGACGATCGTCGCGCACCACGACGCGCTCCGCCTGCGGTTCGACCACGTCGACGGCGAATGGCGGCAGTACAACGATCCGGTCGAGAGCGGCTCCGGCCTGGTGCACGCCGAACTGACCGGCACCACGCTGCGCCTCGCGATCCACCACCTCGTTGTCGACGGCGTGTCCTGGCGCATTCTCTTGGACGACCTGGACAAGGCTTGCCGGGGGATCGAGCTCGGGCCGAAGACCACCTCGTTCCGCGACTGGGCCATCGCACTGGCCGACCACAGTTTCGCCGACGAAGCCGACTACTGGCGCACGACCACCGAGGACGTCCCCGGCATTCCGGTCGACGACGACGGCCCGAACACCGACATCGGTTCGGTCACCGTCAAGCTGGGCGCCGATGAGACCAGCGCGCTGCTGCGGAATGTCCCCGCCGCTTACCGAACGCAGGTCAACGACGTGCTCCTGGCCGCGCTCGGCCACGTCCTGACGAAGTGGACCGGCCACGACCGCGTGGTCATCGATCTGGAGGGCCACGGCCGCGAGCACATCGCCGACGGCATCGACCTGTCCCGCACGGTCGGCTGGTTCACGACGATGTATCCGGTCTGTTTGCGGACGGCCGACAACTGGGCCGACACACTCAAGTCGGTCAAGGAACAGCTACGCGCGATTCCGAACAACGGCATCGGTTTCGGCGCCGACACCGTGTCACCGGTCAGCTTCAACTACCTGGGCCAGATCGGCGGCATCGACTCCGACATCAGCGCCAAGGCCGACCGGCCGCACCTGCTGGACATCGTCGGCGCGGTCGAGAACGGGTCGCTGACCTTCACCTGGTACTACTCGGCCAACATCCACCACGGCACGACGATCACCACGCTGGCCGACGAGTTCCTGGCCGCGCTGCGCGACATAACGCGGCACTGCGTGGCAGCCGGCGGCCGCACGCCGTCCGACTTCCCGCTGGCCAGGCTCGACCAGGCCACCGTGGACAGTCTGGTGGGCGACGGCCGGGGCGTCGAGGACGTCTACCCGCTGACGCCGATGCAGGCCGGCATGGTGTTCCACGGCCTGTCCCAGGCCGACCAGGGCGTCTACTTCGAGCAGGTGTCGTTCGTGCTGGACGGTGTCACCGACCCGGTCCGGCTGGCGGCGGCATGGCAGCACGTGGTGGACAGCACGCCGGTGTTGCGCAGCCGAATATCGGCGCCGTACCAGGTGGTGGCCGAGCACGTCACCGTGCCGATCACCCACCTGGACTGGACCGAGACGGCGGATCTGCACGCGTTGTTGGCGCGCGATCGCGCCGAGGGCTTCGACCTGGGCCGCGCGCCGCTGCTGCGCGTGACCATCGCGCGGTTGTCCGCCACCGAAGTTGCGGTGCTGTGGACGTTCCACCACGTGTTGCTGGACGGCTGGAGCGTGTTCGCCGTGCTGTCCGACGTGTTCACCGCATACGCGGGCCGGGCACTGCCGCAGCGGCGGCCGTTCCGCGACTACCTCGCCTGGCTGGGCGAGGTGGACCTGCCAGCAGCGGAAGCACACTGGCGCCGGGTGCTCGACGGGTTCGAGCCGACCCGCCTGCCCTACGACCACCAGCCGACGCAGGCGCACAACACACGCTCGTCCGCCTGGTTGCCGGTCGAACTGACCGACGCGGGGTCGGATCGCCTGTACGCGTTCGCACGACGCCACAAGCTGACGGTGAACGCGGTGCTCCAGGGTGCCTGGGCGCTGGCGCTGACCCGTTACGGCGGCCGATCCGACGTGTGCTTCGGCGCGACGGTCTCCGGCCGGCCCGCGGAACTGGCCGGCTCGGACGCCATCACCGGCATCTTCATCAACACCCTCCCGGTGCGGGTCGACACGACCAGCTCCACATCGGTGTCGGACTGGCTGCACGACGTGCAGGCGGCCCAGGCCGAGTCACGCCGGTTCGACTACGTGTCCCTCGGCGACATCGCCCGCTGGAGCGGCACGAACCTGTTCGACAGCATCATGGTCTTCGAGAACTACCCGATCGACGCGGAGGTCGCCGAAGCACAGGGCCTCCACCTTCGTGACCTACGGGCCGACGAGACCACCAACTATCCACTGTCCATTGTGGTCACACCGGGTGCCCGGCTGGCCGTGGAGTTCGGCTACGACCCGGACCTGTTCGAACCGGAAACCGTGGCCCGGATGGCCGGCCATCTGACGCGCGTCCTCGACGTCCTGCCCACGGCCGACACCGTGGCCGACATCGACATCCGCACCGACACCGAACGCGCCCAGCTCGCGGCGTGGAACGCCACCGAACGCGACGTCACCCCGCTGACCCTGCCGGCGCTGGTCGAGGCGCAGGTGGCGCGCACACCGGACCTGCCGGCGGTCTGCTGGCCCGATGGCGAGCTGACCTACGCCGAACTGGACGAGCGCGCGAACCGACTGGCGCACTGGCTGATCGCACGCGGTGCCGGCGCTGGCGACGTCGTCGCACTGCAACTGCCCCGGTCGGTGCAGATCGTGGTGGCGGCAACGGCGGTCGCCAAGACGGGCGCGGCCTTCCTGCCGATCGACCCGGACTATCCGGCCGACCGCATCGCGTTCATGGTCGCCGACAGCAATCCGACGATCGTGCTGACGACCGACGAACTGGACGCGGTGGACCTCACTGCGCTGCCCACCCATTCGCCGACCGACGCCGATCGCGTCCGGCCGCTGCGCCTGGCGAACACGGCGTACGTCATCTACACGTCCGGCTCGACCGGGCAGCCCAAGGGCGTTCTGGTGCCGCACACCGGCATCGCGAACTTCGCGACGGCCGAGATCGAGCACTTCGGTGTGCGGCCGGGGCACCGCGTGCTCCAGTTCGCGTCGCCGAGTTTCGACGCCTCCGTGCTCGAACTGTGCCTCGCGCTGCCGGCCGGTGCCGCGCTCGTCGTGCCACCGCCCGGACCGCTGCTGGGGCAGCAGCTCGTGGACGTCCTGGTCGGGCAACGCGTGACGCACGCCCTGATCCCGCCGGCCGCGCTGGCCACCGTCCCTGAGCACGACCTGCCGGACTTCCGCACCCTCATCGTCGGTGGCGACGCGTGTACGGCGGAGCTCGTCAACCGGTGGGCACCGGGGCGCACGTTGATCAACGCGTACGGACCGACCGAGGTCACCGTGGTCGCCACGTGGTCCGACCCGCTGTCGCCGAGCGAGGAACCGCCGCCGATCGGCCGGCCGATCGCGAACACGGCCGTCCACGTGCTCGATCAGCGACTCCAGCCGGTACCGGTCGGCGTGCCCGGCGAGGTCTACGTCACCAGCCCCGGCCTCGCCCACGGCTACCACCGCCGCGCCGGTCTCACGGCGGCCCGCTTCGTCGCGTGCGCAGGGGGTACGAGGATGTACGCGACCGGCGACCTGGCGCACTGGGACGACGGCGGCCAACTGCACTACCACGGCCGCACCGACCAGCAGGTCAAGATCCGCGGTCACCGCGTCGAACCGGCCGAAGTCGAGGCGGCACTGCGCAGGCACGACGAGGTGACCGACGCCGTGGTCATCCCACGGGAGGACGAATCCGGCCACAAACGGCTCGTCGGCTACGTCATCGGCACCGCGGAGCCAGCCACTTTGACCGCGTTCCTGCGCCGATCGCTGCCCGAGTACCTGGTACCGGCCGCGATCGTGCGACTGGAAGCGTTCCCGTTGAGCCCCAACGGAAAGCTCGACCGCACCCAACTCCCCGAGCCGACCGTCACCACGTCCGGCGAGCACACGCCACCGAGCACCGAGACCGAAGCGGCACTCGCCGAGATCTGGGCCGACGTGCTGGGTACCAGCGATATCGGGGTGGACGACAACTTCTTCCACCTCGGCGGTGACTCCGTGCGCAGTGTGCTGATCACGACACGGGCGAAGGCCGCGTTCGACGTGACGATCACGCCGAAGGACGTGTTGACCGCCGGCACCATCAGCGCGCTGGCCGAGCTGGTCGAAGAACAGATCCTGCGCGAACTCGAGCAACTCGCCGCGGGCGACCGCGAAGGCTGAGGAGACGACGATGACGTCATCACGCGAAGACCGGATCGCCAAGCTGCCGGCCCACTTACAGGAGCGCCTCCGCCGCCGCCTCGCCGGCGGCGTGGGGCAGGCCGACGTGATCCCACCGGCCGACCGCGGTCAGCCGCTACCGCTTTCCGCGGCGCAGCAGCGGTTGTGGTTCCTGCACCAGTTCCAGTCCGCCGACGCCGGTTACCACAGCGGCACCGCGTTACGACTGACCGGTCCACTGGACATTCCGGCGCTGGCCGGGGCGCTCACGGCGCTCCAGGCACGGCACGAGTCGCTGCGGACGACGTTCGACGAGGTCGACGGCGTCGGCCGCCAGATCGTGCACGACGACGTCGACGTGCCGTTGCGCATCGTGTCGCTCGGCTCCGACGACCTGCGCGAACTGCTCCTGGACGAGTACAGCCGGCCGTTCGACCTGCGGCGGGGTCCGCTGTTCCGCGGGCTGCTGGTCCGCGTGACCGAGCGGGAACACGTGCTGCTGCTCGGCGCGCACCACATCGTCATCGACGGCTGGTCGATGGGCATCCTGGTGACCGAACTGGCTGCCCTGTATCGGGGCGATCCACTGCCCGAGCTGCCGTTGCAGTACCCGGACTTCGCGGTGTGGCAGCGAAACCGGCTGGCGAACGGCGCCATCGACGACCAGATCGAATACTGGCGCCGGCAGCTCGCGGACGTACCACCGCTGGAGCTCGCGACCGATCGGCCGCGCCCGCCGGTGTATCGGACGGACGGCGCCGTCCTGGACTTCACCGTGCCGGCCGCGACCGCCGCCGCACTGAGCGCGCTGGCGCGCGATCGCCAGGCCACGCTGTTCATGGTCCTGATCGCGGCCTGCCAGGTGCTGTTCGCCCGCTGGTCCGGCCAGGACGACATCGCGATCGGCACCGCCGTCACCGGCCGCAACCGGCCCGAGCTGACCGGGCTGGTCGGCTTCTTCGTGAACACCGTCGTGCTGCGCTCCACAGTGGACGAAAGCCGCACGTTCGGTGAGCTGCTGAGCTCGGTGCGGGACACCGCGATGGACGGTTTCGCGCACGACGAGGCACCGTTCGAGCAGGTCGTGGACGCGCTGCACCTGGCACGCGATGTCGGCCGCAACCCGCTGTTCGACGTGATGGTGCTGCTGCACGACGAAACCCGCAACGGACCCGACTTCAGGGGCCTGGACGTCGCGCCGGCCGACCTGTCCCGCCAGGTCGCCAACTTCGACCTCACCTACGAATTCCAACGGCGCGGCGACGAACTGGCCGGCTCGCTGGAATACAACACGCACCTGTTCGACGAGCCGACGGTCCGCCGGATGACGAGCCACCTCCGGCAACTCCTCGACGCCGTCGCCGCCGACCCGGACCAGCCACTGGCCGGCGTCGACATGCTCACCCCAGCCGAACAAGAACAGGTCACCAACTGGAGCGGCACAGCTCTGCCCGTCGCAGACCAGACCTACCCCGAACTGTTCGCCGCGCAGGCCGTCCGTACCCCGAACGCCACCGCGCTGGTCTGCCGCGACACCCGCTACACCTTCGCCGAACTCGACCAGCGGGCCAACCAGCTCGCCAACTACCTGGTCGACGCCGGTGTGCGCCCGGAACGGGTCGTCGCACTGCGCCTGCCGCGCTCGGCCGACATGATCATCGCGATGCTGGCCGTCTGGAAGGCCGGCGGCGTCTACCTGCCGATCGATCCCGGCCTGCCGGCCGACCGCGTCGAATTCCTGTTGCGGGACACAGATCCGGTGCTGGTGCTGGACGAACTGCCGCACACCAGCGGGCCGACGGCGGCACCGGCCGTCGGACTCCAATCAGCGAACACGGCGTACCTCATCTACACGTCCGGCTCGACCGGCCGGCCCAAGGGTGTCGCGGTGCCGCACCGCGGCCTGGCCAACCTGCTGGCCGCGCACCGGGCCGGCTTCGTCGCGGATGCCGGTGGCGGCCCGCTGAGCGTGGCGCTGACCGCGGCGTTCTCGTTCGACACGTCGCTGGAAGGCCCGCTGCTGATGGCCGACGGCCATGAACTGCACGTCATCGACGACGAGCTACGCCACGACCCGGATGCCCTGGTCGCCTACGTCGCCGACCACCACATCGACTTCCTCGACCTCACCCCCACCTACCTGCGGCAACTCCTGGCCGCCGGCCTGCTCACCGCCGCGCCCCGCATTCTCATGCTCGGCGGTGAAGCCCTGCCGGCACCGCTGTGGCAGCAGTTGGCCGAGGCACCGGACACGGTCAGCTACAACTTCTACGGCCCGACCGAATCCACAGTGGACGCCGCATGTTGCCGGATCGGCACGGACTCCGCGCCGCTGATCGGCCGGCCGCTGGCCAATCTCCAGGCGTACGTGCTGGACCGCCGGCTGCGGCCGGCCCCGATCGGCGTGCCCGGCGAGCTGTACCTGGCCGGCGCCGGCCTCGCCCACGGCTACCACCGACGAACCGGACTCACGGCGGACCGTTTCCTCGCCAACCCGTTCGGGCCGCCGGGCAGCCGGATGTACGCCACCGGCGACCGCGTCTCCTGGACGCGGGACGGTCAGCTCGCCTACCTCGGCCGCACCGACCAGCAGATCAAGATCCACGGCCACCGCATCGAACCGGGCGAGATCGAAACCGCGCTCCGCGAGCACCCGGCCGTCGACACCGCCATCGTCGACGCCCACACCGCCGAGGGGCGCACCCGCCTCGTCGCCTATCTCGTCGGCGCCGCGAACCCGGCCGAACTACGCGATTTCCTGGCCCGACGCCTGCCGGAGTACATGGTGCCGGCCGCGTTCGTCACCCTGGACGAGTTGCCGACCACGTCCAGCGGCAAGCTGGACCGTAACCGGCTCCCCGCGCCCGAATTCGAGTCCGCGACCGGTTATGTGCCACCGGCCGGACCCGTCGAAACCGAGCTGGCCGGCATCTGGGCGGACGTGCTCGGGCTGCCGAGGGTCGGCACGCGGGACAACTTCTTCGAGCTCGGCGGCGACTCGATCCTGTCCATCCAGATCGTCGCCCGCGCCCGCCGACACGGCATCCTGCTGGCCACCCGCGACGTGTTCCTGCACCAGAACATCGCGCGGCTGGCTACCGCCGCGCGTGCCACGGACGACATCGACCGCCGGCCGGTCACCGGCGCGGCGCCGCTGACCCCGATCCAGCGCTGGTTCTTCGACACCTACGGCCCACTCGGCCACTTCAGCATGTCCATGCTGCTCGAACTGACGCCGGACGTGGACCACGGCGCATTGAGCGCGGCCCTGGCGGCGCTTGTCGCCCACCACGAGGCACTCCGCACCCGGTTCGTTGACGATTCCGGTGAATGGCGGCAACACGTCATGGCCGAAGGCCAGTGCACCCTGCGGGTGGTCGACGCCGGACTGGCCGACCACGCGTTGGCCGCGCAGCAGGGCCTCGATCCACGCACCGGCAGGGTGTTCGACGCGGTTCTGTGCGGGAACGAGCTGTTCGTCACCGCGCACCATCTCGCGATCGACGGCGTGTCCTGGCGCATCCTGCTCGGCGACCTGGAAACCGCCTACCAACAGGCATTCGCGGGCCGGCCGATCCGCCTGGACCCGGTCGGCACGCCGTTCACCCGCTGGGCACAACGCCTGGCCGAGCACGAGTTCACGCATGCCTGGCCGGCCGTGACCGAGAACGCGCTGCCCGTCGACCGGACCGGCGTGAACAATGTCCGCTCGACCCGGCAGGTCACCGTCCGCCTGCCGGCCGCCGACACCGATGCCCTGCTGCGTCAGGTGCCCGGCGTGTATCGCACGCAGGTCAACGACGTCCTGCTCGCCGCGCTCGGTCGGGTGTTGTCCGACTGGACCGGCCACGACCGGACACCGGTCGAACTGGAGGGCCACGGCCGCGAGGACCTGCTGGCGGGCGTCGACGTGTCCCGCACGGTCGGCTGGTTCACCAGCACGTTCCCCGTGCCACTCGACGTGCCCGGCACGGACTGGGGCACGGCGCTGAAGTCCGTGAAGGAACAACTGCGCGCGATCCCGAACCGGGGACTCGGCTGGACAGGTGGTATCGCGCCACAGATCAGCTTCAACTATCACGGGCAGTGGCACGATTCGGCCGGCAGCGGCCTGATTCGCGGCCAGCGACCCGGATTCGACACCGATCTGGACCCGGATCTGCTGCGGTCCGCGCTGATCGACGTCACCGGCTTCGTCGACCGCGACGAGCTGGAACTGACCTGGTTCTACTCCGACCAGATCCACGACAGAGCCACCATCGCCCGCCTGGCCGAGCGGATGATCGACGCCCTGCGGCAGATCGTCGCGCACTGCGGTACCCCGACGGCCGGCGGCCGCACGCCGTCGGACTTCCCGCTGGCTCGCCTTGATCAGGCCACCGTCGACCGGTTGGCCGGCGACGGCCGATCCGTCGAGGACGTCTACCCGCTGACCGGGCTCCAGTCCGGCATGCTGTTCCACAGTCTCGTGGACACCGAGTCCGGCGCCTACACCGACCAGGCGTGCCTCCGGCTGTCCGGCGTGACCCGGCCGGCCCTGCTGGGCGTCGCCTGGCAACGGGTGGTCGACCGCACGCCGGCACTGCGCAGCTCGATGTGCTGGCAGGACGTGCCGGCGCCGGTCCAGATCGTGCACCGCGCCGTCGAACTACCCGTCACCCACCTCGACTGGCGGGCCGGCGACTGGGAAGCCGAACTGCCGGCGCTGCTGGCCGCCGACCGAACCATCGACCTGACCGTCGCGCCGCTGGCCCGGCTCGCGGTGGCCACGCTGCCCGACGACGAGGCGCTGGTCGTGTGGACGTCGCACCACCTGCTGTTGGACGGCTGGAGCCTCGGCCAGGTCTTCGCCGACGTCTGCCAGGAATACGCCGCGTTGCTCACCGGCGACGTGGCCGATGTGCCCGATCGCCGGCCGTTCCGCGACTTCATCGCCTGGCTGCACGACCAGGACACGACGCGGGCAACCGAGTACTGGCGTTCGGTCCTGTCCGATGTCGGCGCGCCGACTCCGCTGCCGTTCGACCGCCAGCCAACGCCGTCGCACCGCACCGAATCGGCTGCCGCCGTCGACATCACACTGTCCACAGGCGACACCGAGCGGATCCGGGAGCTGGCACGGCGGCACGGTCTCACCGTGAACACGGTGGTGCAGGGCGCGTGGGCGCTGCTGCTGTCCCGCTACGGCGGCGGGGACGACGTCGTGTTCGGCACGACGGTGTCCGGTCGACCGGCGGAGCTGCCCGGCGCCGAGGACATGATCGGTATGTTCATCAACACGATCCCGACACGGGTCCGCCTGCGTGCCGATGACACCGTCGTCGACTGGCTGCACCGGTTGCAGGACGACCAGACCGAGGCGCGACGGTTCGACTTCGTGTCCGTGTCGCAGGCGCGGGCGTGCAGTGACGTGCCGGAGGGCACGAACCTGTTCGA
>DATBDL010000164.1:0-3326 GCA_036269975.1 Pseudonocardiaceae bacterium
CCGAGCTTCACATAGTCCACCCACCGACCCTAGCGCCGGCGGCGGGTGACCGCCGCCGTGTCCCACTTCACAGGCTTCGTTACAGTTTCGTGTCCCGTAGGGAAGTACTTGCCCGCGCTGGTGGCGTACCTCCTGATTGTCGATCCGTTACCCGTCCGATTCGGAGTCAGCCACATGGCGGTCCAGTTCACCCGACGCGATCCCGGCCGGGACTCGCTGGCCGACGACACCTTCCAGCCACCCCTGCCACAACGGATTCTCGACCGGCACGGCGCCAGGGTGCTGAACCCGAGCAGGGCGGTCGTCGCAGCCGGGTGGGCGCCGCCGCGTCCGACGATCTACCGGTCGGCCAGCCTGCTGATCCCGGAGGACGTGCTGCGCGACGGCGAACTGCTCGGCCTGATCAACCGTGTCCTCGGCGAGGCCGGCCTGCAGATCGTGCTGCCGCCGCCGTTGGCGCGCCTCGGTGAGGACCTGTTGCCCTACCTGGACTATCTGGACCAACTGCCGCGTGCCGTGACCCTGCGGGTGCGGCCGGGCGCGCCGCCGACCGAAGTGGACTCGTGGACCGCGTTGCAGCGGCTGCGCGCCGCCGCGTCCGGTGAGCAGCCGCTGCTGCCGCCGACGGTCGTCGAGCGGATCTCGGTGGAACACCTGCTGTACAGCACGATCGGCATCAGCGGCACGCCGGGCTCGTGGGAGTCCAGCGGCACCACCGTCAACGACTCGTACGTTCGTGCCCGCACCGGCAACCGGATTCCGGTCGCGCTGGCGTGCGAGCCGCCGCCGCGCCGTGCTGCCAGTGAGGTGCCCGGTCGGCGGCCGGTGATCGCCGTCGTGGACAGCGGGATCGCGCCGCACCCGTGGTACGGCGTCGCCGACCGGAGCGCGCCGCCGCCGGCCGGTGGCTTTCTCACGGTGCTGCCCGGTTTGCAGCAGGCCATCCTGACCCAGGAGGAGTACCAGGCGAACTGGCAGCCGACCCAGTTCCTGCTGGACTACTGGGACGCTCCGGTGTCGTCCGAACCGCTGGTCGGCGACGTGGACACCGACACGGGGCACGGCACGTTCATCGCGGGCGTCGTGCGCCAGATCACGCCGGACGCCACCGTGCTCGCGGTCCGCGTGACCCACAGCGACGGCGTGATCTACGAGGGCGACGTGCTGCTCGCGCTGTGGCGGATCGCGGCGCAGGTCCGGCTGGCCCAGCACAACGGCGACGCCGGCCAACTCGTCGACGTGGTGTCGCTGTCGCTCGGCTACTACGACGAGTCGCCCACTCCCGGCGGCTACACGGCGCACCTGGCGCACGTGATCGGCCGGCTGATCCACCACGGCGTGCTCGTCGTCGCGGCCGCCGGCAACGACTCGACCACCCGCCGGTTCTACCCGGCCGCGTTCGCCGGCCTGCCGGTCGTGACGGGGGGCGGCCCGCCGGTGCTGTCGGTCGGCGCGCTGAACCCCAACGGCAGCAAGGCGTTGTTCTCCAACGACGGCTCGTGGGTGCACTACTGGGCCACCGGTGCCGCCGTCGTGTCGACGTATCCGGTGGACGTGCAGGGCAGCGAAACCCCCGACCACGCCATGGCCAGTACGTTGCCCGGCCCGCCGCACCGGCGGGCCGGCCTCGATCCGGACGACTACTCGTGCGGTTTCGCGGTGTGGGACGGCACGTCCTTCGCGGCACCGTTGGCAGCGGCCTACCTGGCCGAGGCGCTCATCGTGGACGCGGCCACCGACCCGAGCCGGTCGCTGGCCGCGACCGAACGTCAGGTGATGGTGGAGCGGGCCATCGCGGCATGGAAGACGATCGTCTGAGGGGGAGCGGAATGCCGACCAGTCACGCGAGACCCGGTGAGCCGGCCGTCGAACGGAGTCGTGCCGACCAGCACGCCCGGCTGGCGAGCCTGCTCGTCGACGCGAAGGCGGGCGACCGGGGCGGCCTCGACGCGATCGTGCGCGAGCTGACCCCGTTGCTGTGGCACGTCGCCAGGTCGGAGGGCCTGGACGAGGAGACCGCGGCGGACGTCGTGCAGGGCACGTGGCTGAACCTGCTCGGCTCACTGGCCAACATCCACACGCCGATCGCGCTGACCGGCTGGCTGATCACGGTGACCAAGCGCGAGGCGTGGCGCGTGAACGGGGCGCGCCGCACCGAACGGGTCGACGAGGACGTGCTGGCGCGGCTGCCCGATCCGGCCGACCGGCCGGACGAGTGGGTGGTGGCCGACGAGCAGCGCAAGCAGTTGTGGCGGGCGGTCGCGCAGTTGTCCGACCGGTGTCAGCGGCTGATGCGGGTGGTCGCGTTCACGCACCGCCCCAGCTACCAGGAGGTCAGCGTTGCGCTCGGGATCGCGCGGGGGAGTATCGGCCCGACGCGCGGCCGGTGCCTGGCGCGGTTGCGCGCGCTGCTGGCCGTGGCGGGCCCTTCCGGAGACGGCCGAGATGTCACTGGCGTCGATGTCACTGGCGCTGAGGGAAGTTGGCGGTGAGTGCGATGGATTCGGTGGACGCCAGATCGGCGAATGAGCCCCTCGACGAGTTGGACTTCGCGATCCTGCAGGGGGTCCGTGACCTGTGGGACGCGTTGGACCCGGTGCCGACGAGCCTGGTCGACCAGATCAGCTTCGCGCTCGACCTGGAGTCGGCCGATTTCGAGGTGCTGCGCCTCACCGAGCGAATGCGCTTCGAGGTGGCCCGAGGTGAGGAACAGAGCCGGCTGATCACGTTCGACAGCGACTCGCTCACCATCATGATCAAGGTCGACCAGAACCGGAACGGCACGGTACGCCTGGACGGGTGGCTCACCCCGCCGGCCAGCCATCCGATCGAACTACGCACCACGGACGGCTCACTGTCCACGGACTCGGACGACGGCGGCCGGTTCGCCCTGGACGGCATCCGTCCCGGAATGGCGCAACTAGTGGTCCGTCCGACTGGCACAATGCCGACACAACGGGGGCGCACGGTCACCACGCCGTCGATAGTGCTGTAAGGCGAGCAGCCCGGAGGCCCGATGCGCAGTGCTCGGCCGGGCGGTCCGGAAGTCGAAGCCAGGGTTCGCGAGCTGCACCAGCGCGGTGTCGGCGCGATCAACGCAGGCCACATCGGTTCCGGCGGCCGGTTGCTGCGGGCCGGCCTGCGCCGCCTCGGCTGGCCGGGTGTCGCCGATGGCGCGCTGACAGCCCGAATCCTGATCAGCCTCGCTCCCGTCGAGATCCAGTTGGGCCACCCGGAAGCCGGTTTGGCACTGCTGGACGAGGCGGAACGCCTGGTCACGCCTGCGGATCGGGGCCTGCTACTGCAACAGCGCGGCCTGATGCTGG
>DATBDL010000165.1:0-1844 GCA_036269975.1 Pseudonocardiaceae bacterium
GTGCCGGATACACCGTCACCGGTGAGCCGTCCGGACAGGTCGACTGCAGCTTCCGCGAACCGTCGCCCGGCGCGGTCAGCCCGAACATCGAGTTCTGCAGCCCGTCGTTCGAGTACGCGATCGCGTGCTGGAAGGCGGCCGCGCCGCACCGGGTGCTGTGCCTGCGCGACCCGCTCAGCAAGCACCTGGTCCGCATTCCGCGACCCGCCTCGTTCGCGGCGACCGGTCCGGCGCCGCTCGGGCAGCGGGCGCCACTGAAGATCCGGCTCGGCGACGGCGACCTGTGCTCGATCCGCGACGGCGGGGCGTGGAGCCAGCTGCCCGGCCACCCGAACCTGTTCGGCACCTACTCCTGCGCGCACGACGGCGCGGTCTGGGCCACGGCCGGCGCCAAGCACCAGGGCGTGAACGAATCGCACCCGAGCTGGACGGTGCGCACCGCACCCTTCGACAGCCACACCCTGGTCACCCGACGCGTCACTAAGGCCTGGTTCGTCGGCACTGCCAAGGCCTGAGTTCGACGTCCAACACTCGCGCGGCGGGGCCGGGCACGCGCCCGGCCCCGGTCTGTGTCAGTGCCCGTGGACCGCCGCGATCAGATCCGGAACCAGATTGACCGCGTTCGGTGTGCCGAGGCCCGTCACCGGGTCCCAACCGGTCGTCGCTGCGTAGTTGGGGTCCTGCGGGGTCTCGAACTGATCGTTGTTGCCCGTATTGATGTCGAAGAAGTCGCTGGCGTAGCGCGCCGGGTCCGCTCCGATCTTGTACAGCCCGTTGTTCAGGAAGCCGAGGGGAGCGCCGTTGACCTGGTCGGCAATGGCCACCACGCCCGCGAAGCAGGGCGAGGAGACGCTGGTGCCGCCGACGACGAACCAGCTGCCATCGGCGTAGACGAGGACGCCAGTTCTCGAACTCGCTTCCATGGCCACGTCCGGGATGGCGCGCATGTTGGCGACGTTTGCGGCAACGTTGCTGCCCGGCGGCAGCGTGTTCTGGTAAGCGGGCTTGGTGAAGATGCTGCTGTAGCCGCCTCCGGCGTCGATCCAGCCGACCTCACGCGCGCCAGGATGGTCCGGGCATTGGCCGGACGGCGCCGACGAGTCGACGTGCGTACCAGTGGCGGCGTCCATGCACAGGTAGGTCCCGCCGACCGCCGTCACCAGCGGGTCGGAGCCCGGCCACGCCACATTCGGGAACGGGAGCAGGGGGTTGGCATTGGCGCCGCCCGCCGGCGTCTTGGCCACGTTGGAGTTGCCGAAGTCGCCGGTCGAGGCGAGGACGCTGACGTTGTGCGCGACAGCCGACTTGAAGGCGCCGCGCAGGTTCTCCAGTGCGGCGGTGCCGCCGTTGAACGTCTGCTCCGAGGCGCCGAAGCTCTGGCTGATGACCTGGGCCAGCCCGTGGTTGATGACGTACTGCTCGGAGTTCATCATCTGCGGCAGGCCCTGGACACCGAGGGTCTCCGCCGTGGGCGTGGTCACCAGCAGCACGTTCGCTCGCGGCGCAACGGCGTGCACCCATTCGACGTCCAGGGAGACCTCCACGATCCAGGCGCTCCGGTCCTGCTTGCCCACGCTGTTCGCGGTGGGCGGCGCGGACTTCGTGTCCGTGCATGCCTGCAGGCACAGGACGTCGAACGTTGGATCACCGGCGGCGCAGGTGTAATTGGCCTCACCACACATGTGCGGCAGGCCGAACTGCGTATCGAAGTTGTTGAGGTCCGACCGGATCGTGTTACTGCCGAACGAGTCCACGACCGCGACGGTGACACCCTGACCCTGATTGCCGGCGGCATACAGCGCGCTCAGGTTGTATGCGTTCTGCAGCGCTGCCGGCGCGAAGCA
>DATBDL010000166.1:0-23845 GCA_036269975.1 Pseudonocardiaceae bacterium
CGGGCCGGCCGATGTGCAGGTCGTGCGCCATCAGCGGGTCCTTGGCCACGATCTCGCGGGCCGCTGCGCGCAGTTTCCGGCCCGCCAGGAGTTCGCCGATCGCGGGGTCGAAGGCCGACCGCAGATCCAGGCGGCGCCACCAGGCACCGTCGTCATCGTCGTGGGCCATCGCACCCTCCCCGAGCCAGGATAACCCTGACAGCACACGACAAACGGCCCGGACGAGTTCGTCGTCCGGGCCGGTGACGTCGGGAACAGCTCAGCCGCGCGTGACCTTGCCGGCCTTCAGGCAGGAAGTGCACACGTTCATGCGCTTGCGCTGGGACAGGCCGATCTTCGCGCGCACGGTCTGGATGTTCGGGTTCCACCGGCGGTGCGTGCGCCGGTGGGAGTGCGAGACCGACATGCCGAAGCCGGGCCCCTTGCCACAGACGTCGCAAACGGCAGCCACGTCAGACACTCCTTACGGTCGTTGCCTGGATGTGCGCCCTATTCGAGCCACCACATCCGAACACAAAACGAACCCGGTCGAGCCGGGCGACTCCAGCCAGGATACCCGTCGCGCCAGCAGCCACCAAACCGCCCCCGACTAGTCTCACCGCTGGTGACACGGTCGACGAGAGGATCGCAGGTGCCGCACCCGTTGGACGCCGCCGCGGTGCGCCGGTGGGCCGCTGCCTGCGTGCAGACGCTGGACGAGCACCGCGACGACATCGACCGGATCAACGTGTTCCCGGTGGCCGACCGGGACACCGGCACCAACATGCTCGGCACCATGCGCGCCGCCGAGGACGCCACCCGCGTGCTGAACGAGGAGGACGGCGCCGACCCGAAGATCGTCTGGTCCGCGCTGGCCAGCGGGGCCCTCGCCGGTGCTCGCGGCAACTCCGGCGTGATCCTCTCCCAGGTGCTGCGCGGCCTGTCCGAGGTGCTCGGCGCCCGCCCCGACGCCGCCCGCGCCGCGCTGGCCAGGGCGGACGAGCTGGCGGCGCGTGCGGTGAGCGACCCGGCGCCGGGCACGATGCTGACCGTTCTGCACGCGGCGGCCACGGTGACCAGCGCGGACGACGAGCCGGCCACCGTGCTCACCGCCGCCGCCGAGGCCGCCACGACGGCGCTGGCCGGCACCGCGAACCAGCTCGACGTGCTGGCCAAGGCCGGGGTCGTCGACGCAGGCGCGCAGGGCCTGGTGCTGGTGCTGGACGAGCTGGTCGCCGAGGTCACCGGCCGCCCCCGACCCGTCTCGACCACCCCACCGACCCGCGCGCCCAGAGAACCGGAGTCCCTGCACACCGTCCGCGAGGCCGGTTCGGTCGAGTACGGCTACGAGGTGATGTACTCGCTGGCCGGCGTCGCCGAGCCGGCGGCCGACGACCTGCGTGGCGCGTTGCGGCGGTTCGGTGACTGCGTGTCCGTCGTCGGCGACGGTGGCGAACGGTGGGCGGTGCACGTGCACTGCAACGACATCGGCGCCGCCATCGAGGCCGGCATCGAGATCGGCCGGCCGCACCGGATCGCGGTCGTCCGGTTCGACGACCAGGTCGCCGCCGCGTCGTCCCGGTTCGCGGTGGAGCGGGCCGTCGTGGCGCTGGCGCGGGGAGTCGGCATCGCGGAGCTGTTCCGCAACGAGGGCGCGACCGTGCTCCTGCTGGCCGACCACGACCGGCCGGCCGCGTCCGACGTCGTCGCCGTGATCGCGGGCACCCAGGCGTCGCACGTGACGGTGCTGCCCAACTCGGACGAACTCGGCGAGGTGCTCGCGGCGGCCGTGACGGAGGTCGTGCTGGCCGGCCAGGACGTGCTGGTGGTGCCGACGATGTCACCGGTCCAGGGGCTGGCCGCGCTCGCGGTGCACGATCCGGCCCGCCGGCCGGGCGACGACGTGGTGGCCATGGCCGAGGCGGCCGCCGCGACCCGGCGCGGTGAGCTGACCGTGGCCCGCGAGCAGGGCATCACGTGGGTCGGGGTGTGCCAGCCGGGTGACGTACTCGGCCTGCTCGACGGCGAGATCGTGCTGATCGAGGCCGGCCCGATGACCGACGAACTGGTGCTGGCGGCGGCGTGCAGACTCGCCGACCGGATGCTGTCCGGCGGCGGCGAGCTCGTGACGGCGCTGCCCGGTGCCGACGCGCCCGCTGGTCTGGCCGACGACCTGGCCGAACACGTCCGGGCCGGCCACCGTGAGGTCGAGTTCAGCGCTTACGTCGGCGGTCAGGTCGAAGCCGTCCTGCTACTGGGTGTGGAGTGAGTGGCGTGGCCACACTGAACGAACCGCTGGCGCCGTCGCTGGGCGCCAAGACCGCCGAGGCGCTGGCGAAGTCGCTGGACCTGCACACCGTCGGCGACCTGCTGCGGCACTATCCGCGCCGCTACGCCGAACGCGGCGAGCTGACCGACGTGGCGGCCCTGGAACTGGGCGAGCACGCCACGGTGATGGCGCAGGTGGAGCGGGTCGCCAAGCGCACCATGCGCAACCGGCGCGGCACCATCCTGGAAGTGCGGATCACCGACGGCCATCGCCCCCTGACGTGCACGTTCTTCAACCAGGCATGGCGGGAACGGGAACTGCTGCCCGGCAGGCGTGGCCTGTTCGCCGGTAAGGTCAACGCCTTTCGCGGCAACCTCCAGCTTGCCAACCCGGAATACCAGCTACTGGACGAGGATTCCGACGAGTCCACAGTGGAGGAGTTCGCGAACGCCCTGATCCCGGTGTATCCGGCCGCGGCCGGCCTGCCGACGTGGGCGATCGCCCGCTGCGTACGCCAGGTGCTGGACGTGTGGGACGGAACGGAAGATCCGCTGCCGGAGTCGCTGCGGCGCGAACAGAAGCTGGCCGGGCTCGAGGATTCGTTGCGGCGCATCCACAAGCCCGCCAATCTGGGTGACGTCGCCCGCGCCACGCACCGGTTGAAATGGGACGAAGCCCTTGCCGTGCAACTCGTGCTGGCGCAGCGGAAGCTGTCCGCCGGTCACCGCCCCGCACCTGCCTGCCCGCCGATCGACGGCGGCCTCGCCGACGCTTTCGACGCGATACTCCCGTTCACGCTGACCGCGGGCCAACAGGAGGTCGGCGCCGCGATCCGGGCCGATCTGTCCGGTGTGCACCCGATGAACCGGCTGTTGCAGGGCGAGGTCGGTTCCGGCAAGACGCTGGTGGCGCTGCGCGCGATGCTCCAGGTCGTGGACGCCGGCCGGCAGGCCGCGATGCTCGCGCCGACCGAGGTGCTGGCCGCGCAACACGCGCGCTCGCTGGCCGAACTGCTCGGCGACCTGGCGATGGGCGGCGAACTGGGCGGTGCCGCCAACGCCACCCGGATCACGCTGCTGACCGGTTCGCTGAACACCGCTCAGCGGCGGCAGGCGTTGCTGGACGCGGCCAGTGGCGCGGCCGGCATCGTGGTCGGCACGCACGCGTTGATCCAGGACAAGGTGTCGTTCGCGGACCTCGGTTTCGTGGTGGTCGACGAGCAGCACCGGTTCGGCGTCGAGCAGCGGGATGCCCTGCGCACCAGGGCCGGCGGTGACGTCAGCCCGCACGTGCTCGTCATGACGGCCACCCCGATCCCGCGCACGGTGGCGATGACCGTCTACGGCGACCTGGAAACCTCGTCGCTGCGTGAACTGCCGGCCGGCCGGTCGCCGATCAGCACGACCGTGGTCCCGGCAGCCGAGAAACCGGGCTGGCTGGACCGGGCGTGGCAGCGCATCGTCGAGGAGGTCAAGGCAGGCCACCAGGCATACGTGGTGTGCCCACGGATCGGTGATGCGGCGGCGGCCGGTGAGGACGTCGAGCAGCGGTCCTCCGACAACGACGACGATCGGCGCGCGCCGCTGGCCGTACTGGAGGTGGCGCCGGCACTCGCGGAGGGCGCGCTCGCCGGCCTGAAGGTCGCGATCCTGCACGGCCGGCTGCCGGCCGAGGAGAAGGACACCGTGATGCGGGCGTTCGCGGCCGGCGACGTCGACGTGCTGGTCGCGACGACGGTGGTCGAGGTGGGCGTGAACGTGCCCAACGCCACGGTGATGGCGATCATGGACGCGGACCGGTTCGGCGTCAGCCAGCTCCACCAGCTCCGCGGCCGAGTGGGTCGTGGCAGCGCGCCCGGTCTGTGCCTGCTGGTCACCGAAACTCCCGACGGCACCAAGACACGGGAGCGCCTGGACGCGGTCGCCGCCACCCTGGACGGCTTCGAGCTGGCCCAACTCGACCTGGAGCTGCGCAGGGAGGGCGACATCCTGGGCTCTGCCCAGTCCGGCCGGAGCTCGCTCGCGATGCTGTCGCTGCTGCGCGACGTCGAGGTGATCGAACAGGCAAGGGCGGTGGCCCGCGACCTGGTCGGCGCCGACCCGACGCTGGCGGCGCACCCCGGCCTCGCCGGCATGGTGTCCGAGCTGGTGGACGAGCAGGGCGCGGAATACCTCGAAAAGTCCTAGTCACGGCCGGTCAGGGTCGGTGACCGACCGATTACCCGCCGCATGGCCGTTGACCGAGACGACACCGCTGGGGAAGCTGGCGGGAACGTGCCGGTGAAATGCCGGTTAACCTCCGGCAGAAAGGGTCTGACGAGCTCGAATAGTTACGGCGACGCCATACCATTCCTTCGCCAGACGCCGAACCGAAGCGCTCACAGCCGCCCTGTCCCATCCGCGAGGAGCTCCACCGGTGCCAGAGGACCCAACGCCCGTCGAGACCAGCCCCCGTTGGCGTCCCAACCGGTGGCAGGTGCTGGTCGCGCTGGTGGTGGTGATCGTCGCGGGCGCGTTGGTGATCGCGGTCCTGCCCGGCAGCCCGCCGGCCGCCACGGCGACGCCGAACACGATCACCGTCTCGCGTACCTCGTGCGGCAAGGGCTGGACCCAGCCGGCCGGCGGCGCGCAGACGCTGACCATGTCCAACCAGGACACGAACAACGCCGAGGCCGACGTGGTCGAGGTGGGCGGCGCGAACAACGGCAAGGTCTACGGCGAGTTGGCGGGCCTCGGCGCCGGCACCAGTGCTCCGTTGCGGGTCACGCTCGGGCCAGGCACCTACGCGATCCGCTGCCTGATCGAGGACATCGACCCGATCATGGGCCCGTCCGTGCACGTCGGGGGCGCCGCGGCCGCGAACGCCGCCGCCGTCCCGGTCACCAGCAACGACCTGCTCGGCCCGCTCAAGACCTACCAGACGTACATCGTCGCGGGCGTCGGCACGCTGGTCACCCGGACCGACGCGCTGGACGCCGCCGTCAGGGCGGGAAATCAGGACCTGGCCAGGACCGACTGGCTGTCGGCGCACCTGACCTACGAGACGCTCGGCGCCGCGTACAACGCGTTCGGCGACTACGACGTCGAGATCAACGGCTCGACAGCGGGCCTGCCCGGCGGCGTCGCCGATCCGGACTTCACCGGTTTCCACCGGGTGGAATACGGCCTGTGGCACGGCGAGGGCGTCGCGTCGCTGACCACCGTGACCGACCAGCTCGACGGCTTCGTGCACGGCCTGCGGTCCGACCTGCCCAAGATCGAGCCGCAGGCGCTGGACCTGGGCCTGCGCGCCCACGAGATCATGGAGAACGCCCTGCGGTTCGAACTCACCGGTAAGACCGACGAGGGCAGCGGCACCAACCTGGCCACCGCTGACGCCAACCTGGCGGGTGATCGGGAGGTGATCAGCGTGCTGCGGCCGCTGCTGGTCGGCCGGTACCCGCAACTGTCCGATGTGGACGCCTGGTCGGCCCGGTTCCAGGCACTGGTCGAGGCACAGCGCCAGAGCAACGGCACGTGGACGCCGATCAGCAAGCTCTCCCAGGCCACCCGCGAGAAGCTGAACGGCACGCTCAGCCAGCTCACGGAACTCCTGGCGCCGATAGCCGCCATCGCCGAGCCTCGGCGGGTGTCGTGATGGCCAAAGGTGTTGGTAGGCGGTCGTTCCTGACCGGCGCTTTGTTGGGCGTCGCCGGAGCGGCGGCGACCGGTGCGCTCGCGAACGCGGCCGAGCCGGCGCAGGCCGTCGACGGCGAAGCGCTTGCTGATGCCGCCTCCGCTGAGACGAGCCCGTCGGCGGCCGTCCCGTTCCATGGCACCCACCAGGCCGGCATCGTCAACCCGGTCGCCCGGCAGGCGACATTCCTGTCGTTCGACGTGATCGCCGCGAACCGGACCGAGCTCAACGACCTACTGCGCACACTGACCGACCGGATTCGCCTCCTCACCACCGGCGGAGCGCCGGCCCCGGTCGGCATCACCGGCCCGCCGTCGGACTCCGGCGTGCTCGGCGTGGACGTGCCGCCGGACGGCCTGATGGTCACGACCGGGGTCGGGGCGTCGCTGTTCGACGACCGGTACGGGCTGGCCGACCAGAAACCCGCCCGGCTCACCGCGATGCGGATGTTCCCGGACGACGACCTCGATCCGGCCTG
This sequence comes from Pseudonocardiaceae bacterium, assembly GCA_036269975.1. Classification (GTDB taxonomy): domain Bacteria; phylum Actinomycetota; class Actinomycetes; order Mycobacteriales; family Pseudonocardiaceae; genus DATEPR01. Next base: position 6,402 of record DATBDL010000166.1, read on the forward strand.
GTGCCACGGCGACCTGTTGCTCCAGGTAGCAGCGCCGAACAACGACACCGTCGTGCACGCCGTCCGCGATCTGACCCGGCACACCAGGGGCGCGATGCAGGTCAGGTGGCGGATCGACGGCTTCACCAGCCCGCCGCGTCCGTCTGGTACCTCCCGCAACCTGATGGGCTTCAAGGACGGCACCGCCAATCCGTCGACCGGCGACGCCAACCTGATGAGCCAGCTCGTCTGGGCCGGCAGGGGCAACGGCGAGCCGGCCTGGACCGAGGGCGGCAGCTATCAGGTCGTCCGGTTGATCCGGATGCTGGTGGAATTCTGGGACCGGGTGTCCATCGGTGAGCAGGAGAACATGTTCGGCCGCCGCCGCGACTCCGGCGCGCCACTGGACGGCAACCAGGAGTTCGACGCGCCCGACTACGCTGCCGATCCGGTCGGCACGGCGATCCCGCTGACCGCCCACATGCGGCTGGCCAACCCACGCACGCAACAGACCGAGGACAACCGCATCCTGCGACACGGCTACAACTACGACCTCGGCATGGACAGCAACGGCAACCTCGACCAGGGTCTCGTCTTCAGCGCCTTCCAACAGGATATCCAGCGGCAGTTCGAGGCCATCCAGACCAGGCTGATCGGCGAGCCCCTCGTCGACTACATCTCGCCGTTCGGCGGCGGTTACTTCTTCGCCCTGCCCGGCGTGCACGATTCGTCCGACCACTTCGGACGGTCGATGCTGGGCTGAACGACGGCCCGCGCACCACCCCCGGTAATCCCGAACCGAATGAAGTTCCCGCACCGAGGAGGACAAGTGTCATTACAGTCAACGAGCCGGCGGCGACCGAGATGGTCCCGCAACGCGGTGTCGGCCGTCTCGGCCGCCGCCGTGGTCGGCTTGGCGCTGGCTGGCTGCGCGAGTGCTGACCAGTCTTCTGCCGCACTCACCGCCGCCCACTGGGGGCTTGGCCGGACCACCACACCGATCAAGCACCTGGTCGTGCTGTTCGACGAGAACATCTCGTTCGACCACTACTTCGGCACCTACCCGAACGCGACCAACACCGATGGCACGAAGTTCACCGCGGCGCACAACACGCCCAAGATCAACGGCCTGTCCTCCGCGCTGCTCAACAACAACCCGAACACGTTCAACCCGCAGCGCCTCGACCCCAGCCAGGCCCTGACGTGCGACCAGAACCACTCGTACGGTCCGGAGCAGAAGGCCGAGGACAACGGCAAGATGGACCTGTTCGTCCAGAACACCGAGACGGACAAGTGCACCGGCCAGCCCATCCTGTTCGGCCAGCCCGGCCTGGTGATGGACTACTACGACGGCAACACCGTGACCGGCCTGTGGAACTACGCGCAGCACTACGCGTTGAACGACAACTCGTTCGACACCCAGTTCGGGCCGTCCACCCCCGGCGCGCTCAACCTGGCCTCCGGTGCCACCAACGACGCCATCGCGGTGAACTCGACGACCGGCGTCAAGGTCAATCCGCCCGACTCGTTCACCATCGGCTCGCCCAACGCCCAGGGCGTCGGCACGGTCTTCGGTGACCCCGACCCCGCGTTCGACGACTGCTCGGACGCCAACCACACCAGCACCAACAACCTGGCCGTGTTGCAGGGCCGCAACGTCGGTGACCTGCTGAACTCCGACCACGTCACGTGGGGCTGGTTCCAGGGCGGTTTCAAGCCGACCGGCACCAACGCGGCCGGGTTCGAGGTCTGCGGCTCGTCGCACACCAACGTCGGCGGCATCCCGGTGACCGACTACAGCCCGCACCACAACCCGTTCAGCTACTACCAGTCGACGGCCAACCCGAAGCACCTGCCGCCCAGTTCGGCGTCCGCGATCGGCCGGACCGACCAGGCCAACCACAACTACGACCTGAGCGACTTCAACACCGCGCTGAACCACGGCAATCTTCCCGCGGTGAGCTTCCTGAAGGCGCCGGAGTACCAGGACGGCCACGCGGGCTACTCCGACCCGCTGGACGAGCAGACGTTCCTGGCGACCGAGATCAACTCGATCGAGCGTTCGAAGGACTGGAGCAGCACGGCCATCGTGATCGCCTACGACGACTCGGACGGCTGGTACGACCACGTATCGTCGCCGATCGTCAACGGCTCCCGTGACGCCGCGCAGGACCAGCCGATCTGCAGCACCGCCAAGCAGACCCTGACCACGGCGTCCGACCGCTGCGGTTACGGCCCGCGCCTGCCGCTGCTGGTCATCTCGCCGTTCGCCAAGCAGAACTACGTCGACAACACCCGCACCGACCAGTCCTCGATCACCAAGTTCATCGAGGACAACTGGCGCCTGGGCAGCATCGGCGGCGGTTCGTTCGACAAGTCGTCCGGCACGTTGGACCACATGTTCAACTTCTTCCGGCCGAACTTCCGGCCGGTGATCCTGGACCCGAAGACCGGGGCAGTGGTCAACCAGCGCTACTGAGTTCTCGCTTCGAGCCGGCCGGGCGTCCGTTGTGGACGTCCGGCCGTTTTCATTCGTACGGGTTACTTGGCGTGCGAGTCGGGCCGGTTTGTGCTGCGCTGACCGCTATGCGCAAGCCGATCGTGCTCGGCGCCCTGGTCGCGGCACTGTTCGCCGTCACCCCCACGGCATCGGCCAGTCCGTCGATCCCCACCTGCCTGATCAGCAACGGCGGCTCCGGCGGCCACTTCAGCAAGACCCTGATCTGCGTCGAGCTGGTCCAGTCGGACCACGGCCACACCGGCAGCGGCAGCTATTCGCCAGGTGACGCCAACACCGAGCACTGGCTGACCGAGTCGGTCGAGTTCCGGCCGCTCGGCCCCGGTTCGTCGGTCTGGCTGCCACTGGCCACCGCGAGCGCACACGGCATCGGCAGGCTGACCGCCGTCACCGCACCCGTCCGGTTGCCAGCACCGGGCGCCCTACGGGCCTGCACACAGGTAGGCACAGGCGTGCACACTCAGGTCGGCGAGCTGTGTTCAAACCCGGCGTAACCAGGGTTCGCGCTTGCAATCGGCCGCGCACCCCGAAATTTGATCTGGCGATGCCACTGGAAGTACTTGGCGTTGGCTTCGGTGAACGCCAAGCACGGTAAGCCGTCCATAGCGGCGATCCGCTCGGATACAAGTTGGCCGCATTCAATGATGTCCGGTGGTACGACCGTGATCATGCCGTTGGCGTCGACGCTGATGTATCCGAGTTCGTATAGATCATCGCAGCCGAACTTGCACGCCAACATGCCAATGTTGCGTAGGTCGCGCTGCTCATCATCCGAGCACAAACTACGTTGCTTGATATGTGCTGCAACGAGAAAATCTATTGACATTCCCTGCCCGCATAGATCGCAGGGCGCTGCGCGTCGGTTGGCGACGAGGTTGCTCCGCAACGCGGCCTGCTCGGTGCGCGCGAACCGCTTGACCTCAATGTCCAACGATCCTGGCGGAGCGGACCGCTGTTTCTTAGCAGGAGTGGTACCATCGGAATACGACGTTAGCAAAACGGTTGGTGGCTCAAGCAGTACTGCGGTACCTGGCAGGGTGCGCAATACGGCGCCCTGGTTGACGTGACCTCCACTGGTGAACATCGATTGCGCTTGGTTGGCGCGCATTGAGAGTGGGATCTCGTCACGGTCGATCGGTCGCGGCAGCTCTGTTATGGTTACTCGCAGCAATCGGCCTTGCGACTTCCATGGTCCTTCGGGTAGTGAACTGGGCCGAGGAGCTTCGACCGCGCGATGGAGGACGCGACTCACGGCCTTGATCTCACGGCTGGCATAGTGGAGAACAACATCACCTACCCGGACCATGGTCATGGTCGACCAGTGGCCCAACTGAACGCCATTCTTGTCAGCCGTAGGCGCCCACAGGAAACTACCGTTACGCTCAGCGGCATATGTCTGTCCTTGATTGACCCACCAGAAGCTCACTGGCTAACTCAATCACGTGCGCGTGTCCCTCGGGGCGCGAACGGCTGGAATTCTATTTGGCCGATTTGTCAAGTTCGTCGTCTGGTTGGTGGCGGCTGCCGAGTCAGGCGTTCCATGATCATCGCACTGCTGACGTTCAGCGGATTGGATGGACCTTGCGAACCAAGAAAGTCCACAATGGGCACACTAAACCTGTCTTCTACCGTTTGCCGGCCCGGCTGCTCGAAGCAGGCATGAGCACCCAGGATGGCCAGGACATCGTGCAGGTCACGGCTGGCGGTCAACTGGTCTTCGTATCCGTCTACACCCCCCGCCCGGACGTCCTGGACCAGGACGAACGTAATCTTTGTGAGCCCGAGACCCGCCTGTGTCAAGCGGACGATTGGGTGGGCCTGGCCGTATTCGAGGACACCGATGTCGACGGGTCTGACTACGCCGAGGCCGAGCTGGCGGACCGGTGAACGATGTGCTGAACCGATATGGCCGGCGCCGCCCAGACGGACATGGGTTGGACGGTCGTGGTCGTCACGTTCCCAGGTTCTGGACCAGTGCGTTCACTAGTTGGTCGTAGCTGGCGTCGAGGTCGTGCGGCAGGCCGAACGCGCCGGCTGCCTGGAGCGACGCGAAACCGTGGGCCGCCGCGCGGAAGCAGCGGGCGGCGTGGATGGCGCCGGCCGGCTGGAGCCGGTAGCCGCGCAGCAGGGCCAGCACCGCGCTGAGCATCCGCTCACCGGACGCGATCAGCGCCGGATCGTCCGACGCGCCCTGCGGCAGTGCGGCGTAGCGGTTCGGGTGGGCCACCACGTAGTCCCGGTACGCCAGCATTCCCGCCCGTAGCGCCGCTTCCCGACTACGGCCCAGCGCCGCCACGCGCAGCCGGCCGGTCATCTCGTCCACCACGAGGACCGCGAGGCGGTTGCGTAGATCGGCCATGCCGCGCAGGTGCTTGTAGAGCGAAGGGGGCGCGACACCGGTCCGGTCGGCGACCGCGGCCAGCGTCAGCCCGGCGATGCCATGCCGGTCGACCACGGCGGCCGCGGCCGCCGTGATCGCGTCCGCCGTCAGTCCGGCTCTCGGCATTGCCCGCTCCTCGGTTAGCATTACTAGCTCAAAAGCTATGATAATTAGCTTTTGTTGTCAAGCGTCGGTCCGAGAGAGCTGGGATGATGTCCGTCACCTGGGACTTCGCTCCCGGCAGGCGGAACGGGCACGGTAACGTGCGGAGTCCGACGACGAACGGAGCCGGGATGTTTCGCAAGGTACTGGTGGCGAACCGGGGCGAGATCGCGATTCGCGCGTTCCGCGCCGCCTACGAACTCGGCGCCGGCACCGTCGCGGTTTTCCCTTACGAGGACCGGAATTCCACCCACCGGCTGAAGGCGGACGAGGCGTACCAGATCGGTACGCCCGGCCATCCGGTCCGTGCCTACCTGTCCGTCGACGAGATCATCCGCGCCGCGCGCAAGGCCGGCGCCGACGCGATCTATCCCGGTTATGGCTTCCTGTCCGAAAACCCCGAACTCGCCGCCGCGTGCCGGGATGCCGGCATCACGTTCGTCGGGCCGACCGTCGAAGTGCTGGAACTGACCGGTAACAAGGCGCGCGCCGTCGCCGCCGCCCGCGCGGCCGGGTTGCCGGTGCTGCACTCGTCAGCGCCGTCGGACGACGTGCCGACGCTGCTGGCGGCAGCGGCGGACATCGGGTTCCCGTTGTTCGTCAAGGCCGTCGCCGGTGGCGGTGGCCGGGGCATGCGGCGGGTACTCACCGAGCCCGCGCTACGGGAGTCGATGGAAGCGGCCATGCGCGAGGCGGAATCCGCGTTCGGCGACGCGACGGTGTTCCTGGAACAGGCCGTGATCGAGCCACGGCACATCGAGGTGCAGGTGCTCGCGGACGCGGCCGGCACCGTGGTGCACCTGTTCGAGCGGGACTGTTCGGTGCAGCGGCGGCACCAGAAGGTGATCGAGATCGCGCCGGCACCCAACCTCGATCCCGAACTGCGGCAACGGATCTGCACCGACGCGGTGGCGTTCGCACGGCACATCGGCTACGTGAACGCCGGCACGGTGGAGTTCCTGGTCGATGCGGCCGGCAGGCACGTGTTCATCGAGATGAACCCGAGAATCCAGGTCGAGCACACCGTGACCGAGGAGGTCACCGACGTCGATCTCGTCCAGTCGCAACTGCGCATCGCCGCCGGCGAGACGCTGACCGATCTCGGGCTGTCGCAGGACACCATCCGGTTGCGCGGCGCGGCTCTGCAATGCCGTATCACCACGGAAGATCCGGCCAACGGTTTCCGGCCGGACACCGGCATGATCAGCGCGTACCGCTCACCGGGCGGTGCCGGCATTCGACTGGACGGCGGCACCACGTTCGCCGGCACCGAGATCAGCGCCCACTTCGACTCGATGCTGGTGAAGCTGACGTGCCGCGGCCGCGACTGGCAGACCGCCGTGGCGCGGGCCCGTCGTGCGGTGGCCGAGTTCCGAATCCGTGGCGTGTCCAGCAACATCCCGTTCCTACAGGCGGTCCTGGACGATCCGGACTTCCGCGCCGGCCACGTGACGACCGCCTTCATCGAGGAACGGCCGCATCTGCTGACCGCCCGGCAGTCCGCCGACCGAGGCACGCGGCTGCTCACATACCTGGCCGATGTGACGGTCAACCAGCCCAACGGTGCCCGCCCGAAGGTCCCCGACCCGACCGGCAAACTGCCCGACGTAGACCTCACGGTGCCGCCACCGGACGGCTCCCGGCAACGGCTGCTGGCGGGCGGCCCGGAGGCGTTCGCCCGCTGGCTGCGCGAGTCACCCACGATCGGAGTCACGGACACGACGTTCCGCGACGCGCACCAGTCGCTGCTGGCCACCCGAGTGCGCACGAAGGACATGCTGGCCGTGGCGCCACACGTGGCGCGCACGACGCCGCAGTTGCTGTCGGTCGAATGCTGGGGCGGCGCCACGTATGACGTGGCGCTGCGATTCCTGGCAGAGGACCCATGGGAGCGTCTGTCGGCGCTGCGCGACGCGATGCCGAACATCTGCCTGCAGATGTTGTTGCGCGGCAGGAACACCGTGGGCTACACGCCGTATCCGACCGAGGTCACCGACGCGTTCGTCCGCGAGGCGACCGGCACCGGAATCGACATCTTCCGCATTTTCGACGCCCTCAACGACGTGGAGCAGATGCGCCCCGCGATCGAGGCGGTCCGCGCGACCGGTACGGCCGTCGCCGAGGTAGCCCTGTGCTACACGGCTGACCTGTCCGACCCCGGCGAGCGACTGTACACATTGGATTACTACCTGAAGCTGGCCGAGCAGATAGTCGGAGCGGGCGCGCACGTCCTGGCCGTGAAGGACATGGCGGGGCTGCTGCGGCCACCGGCGGCGAGCAAGCTGGTGGCGGCGCTGCGCAAGGAGTTCGACCTGCCGGTCCACCTGCACACGCACGACACGGTAGGCGGCCAGTTGGCGACGTACCTGGCCGCGATCGCGGCCGGAGCGGACGCGGTGGACGGCGCGGCGGCGTCGCTCTCCGGGACGACGTCCCAGCCGTCGCTGTCCGCGATAGTGGCGGCCACCGACCACACGGCGAGGCCGACCGGCCTGAGCCTGCAGGCGGTGTGCGACCTGGAGCCGTACTGGGAGCTGGTAAGGCGGGTGTACGCACCGTTCGAGGCAGGTCTGCCGGCGCCGACGGGTCGTGTGTACCACCACGAGATTCCGGGCGGTCAGCTCTCGAACCTGAGGACGCAAGCGATTGCGCTGGGGCTGGGCGACCGATTCGAGGACATCGAGAACGCGTACGCGGCGGCCGACCGGATGCTGGGGCACCTGGTGAAGGTGACGCCGTCGTCCAAGGTGGTGGGTGATCTGGCGTTGCATCTCGTAGGTGCGGGCGTGGACCCCAAGGAGTTCGAAGCCGACCCAGGCCGCTTCGACGTGCCGGACTCGGTGGTCGGCTTCCTACGCGGTGACCTGGGAGATCCCCCCGGCGGCTGGCCAGAACCGTTCCGGGCAAAGGCGTTGAGCGGCAGGCCGGCGCCGAAGCCGGTAGCGGACCTGACGGACGAGGACAAGTCGCTGTTGGGCACAATGCGCCGCGACACGCTCAACAGACTGTTGTTCCCAGGCCCGGCAAGGGAATTCGGAAACCACCGCGAGCAGTACGGGGACACGAGCGTCCTGGGCACCAAGGATTTCTTCTACGGACTGCGATCGGGCGAAGAGCACGTGGTCGATCTGGAGCCCGGCGTGCGGCTCCTGATCGAGTTGGAGGCGGTGGGCGAAGCGGACGAGCGTGGGCTGCGGACGGTGATGGCCACGCTGAACGGGCAGTTGCGTCCGATCCAGGTAAGGGACAGGTCGGTCGCGTCGGACCTGCCGGTAGCCGAAAAGGCCGACCGTCGAGACCAGAACCAGATAGCGGCCCCGTTCGCCGGGGTGGTCACGCTGGCGGTGGCCGAGGGCGACAAGGTGGAACCGGGCGCGACGGTGGCCACGATCGAGGCGATGAAGATGGAAGCCGCGATCACGGCACCGGTGGCGGGGACGGTCAGTCGGCTGGCGATCGGGGCGGTGCAGCAGGTGGAAGGCGGAGACCTGCTGGTGGTGCTGGGTTGAGGCTGCCCCTGCCCGTCGCGAACGGAAGACCGACCACAGCCGCAACATGCGAGGACCAAACCGCACCCTCACACAGGCGGCCGGTTCTGGTACCGCTCGAAGAACCGTTCCGGATCGTCGACCGTGAGTGGGCCTTCGTCGGTGGCTGTTTCCGGGAACAGGTGCGCTACCGATGCCTTCGCCCGCTCGTAACGGTCGTTCGCCGCTACCAGTTCTTCCAACTGGTGTGCCAGGAACACAGCCAGCGGAACACCCTTCCGCGCCGCGAGCGCGGTGGCCTTCCGCAGGGTCACATCGCTCAGCTCCACGAGTACTTGCCCCATGCCCGCCAGGGTATGACCTCACCCGACCAGATTTCGATGTTTCGCCACATCGGCGCGGCCGAGCGTAACGACGGTGCGACGGAAGGTCAGGCGATCCAGGTTTCGTCCGTTGCGACCACTGTCAACCGTTGTGTTGCCCTCGTGAGTGCCACGTAGACCGCACGCCGCCCGGCTGCCGGTGTTGCCGCCTCCTCGACCATCCGTTCCGGCGTGACCACTACGACCGCGTCGTACTCCAGGCCCTTCGCGTCCAGGCTGCCTACGACCCGCACCCGGTCAGCCAACAGTGAAGCAAGGAACTCTGCCGTACCAGCACTGTCCGCCAGCGGGGTGATCACGCCGATCGTCCCGCTCACCTCGGTCAACAACTCCGAAGCCGCCGCGCGGGTGGCCGCAAGCACGTCCCGTGACGCGACCGTCCGAACGGACGGGTCGATTCCGGTCTTCCGCACCGCCACCGGCAGTTCGTCGGGGGAAGACTGCTCGGCCAGCACCCTGGCCGCCAGCGCGAAGATCTCCGCCGAGTTCCGGTAGTTGGTACGCAGCACGAACTGCCGCCTCGACCGCACGCCACGCAGTGCGTTGTCCCTTGCCTCGACCGTCTCCGCCGGATCTGGCCAGGAACTCTGGAGTGGATCGCCGACGATCGTCCAGCTCGCGTATCGCCCGCGCCGGCCTACCATTCGCCACTGCATCGGCGACAGGTCCTGCGCCTCGTCCACCACGATGTGCGCGTACTCGTCGTAGTGCGACGGCCGGCGTGGGCCGCTGGTTCGCTGTTCGGTGTCCTGCCTGGCCGATCTGCGCTTACGCGGCTCACCCAGCATTCCACGCAGTTCGTCCAACAGTGCCACGTCCGCCACGGACGGATCGTTCGGATGCTCCGCCAACGACCTGGACAGCAGCTCGATCTCGGTCCGCTCCAGCGTCCGCCCGGCCGCCTGCGCCAACCGGTTCCGCTCGGCCAGCCAGCCCAGCACGTCGATCGGCGCGAGCACCGGCCACCATGTGACCAGGAACCGATGGAACTCGATCCGTTCACCCAGTTCGGTGACCAGATCGTCGCGCCGCGCCCGGTACTGACGGCTGGCCGCGCCGTCGCGGTCGTCGGCCATGTAGGACTCCGCCTTGCGCCACAATGCTTCCAATAGCGCCTCGGCCGCGTCCACGCGGGACCGGTTGGGCAGCCCGCCACGCCGGTGCACCGCCCGCCGGACCCGTTCCAGCTCGGCGGCGTCCAGGCGCAGCACTTCGCCGTGGTACACGATGCGCAGCTCACCCGGCACGTTCGGCGGTGTCTGGCGGATCACGCGGCGCAGTACGCGGATCATCCGCGCCGAGCCCTTGACGGCCGCCGTCTTCGCGTCGTCCAGCCGGGTCGTGTCGACGTTGTCCAGGACCTGACCGAGTGCTCGCAGCTCCGCGCTGTCCTCGCCCATCGACGGCAGCACCCGCGAGATGTAGTTCGTGAACACCGGTGACGGCCCGACCACCAGCACGCCCGCCCCCGTCATCGCGCGGCGGTGCCGGTAGAGCAGATAGGCGGCACGGTGCAGGGCGACCGCGGTCTTACCAGTACCCGGCCCGCCGGTGATCTCGGTGACACCCGCGGACGGCGCGCGGATCGCGTCGTCCTGTTCGCGCTGGATGGTGGCGACGATGTCGCGCATCTGATCACCACGCGCCCGGCCGAGCGCCGCCATCAGGGCACCGTCGCCCACGATGCGGATGTCGTCCGGCAGCACACCGGGCATCAGCACGTCGTCGTCGATGTCCAGTACGCGTTCGCGCGAGCAGCGGATCACCCTGCGGCGCAACACGCCCATCGGGTACTCGGCCGTCGCCTGGTAGAACGCGGCCGACGCGGGGGCCCGCCAGTCCAGCACCAGGTTGTCGAAGTTCTCGTCCCGCAGCCCGAGCCGGCCGATGTGCAGCACCTCGCCGCGCGATTCCGCGTCGCCGAGGTCGAGGCGGCCGAACACCAGCCCCTCGTGCTCGGCGTCCAGCGACTGAAGCACCTTGTTCGCGTACTGGACCATCACGTCGCGCTCGATCAGCATCTGGGCCTGTTCGAAGATGGCCTCGCGGTCGGCGCCGTGCGCGAGTTGGTAACCGCGGTCACGCATGGCCTCGGTCTCCGACCTGACCTCGGCCAGCCGCGCGTAGACCTGGTCGACGTGCTGTTGCTCGATCGCCGTCTCGGCCTGCCTGACGGAGTCCTGCGACACCAGCGCTCCTGAAATCTCAAGCTGAACGAAAATGGGCAGATGATGACGGTACGCCGTGTCGGCCGAACGCGAATCATGCGGCGGGTGGATGCGCACGAACGGTGCCTACCGGTAATGTCGAATGTGCGGTGAGATCATGGCCGCGTGACCAGGATCGTGGCCGGATCGGCTGGTGGACGGCGGCTCGCGGTGCCGCCGAGCGGAACGCGGCCGACCAGCGAACGCGTCCGTGAGGCCATGTTCAGCGCCCTCGAGGCCGGCATCGGCCTGGACGGCGCTCGGGTGCTGGACCTGTATGCCGGTTCCGGCGCGCTCGGTTTCGAGGCGCTGTCCCGAGGTGCGGCCACCGCGACGTTCGTGGAGTCCGACCGGCGCGCGCTCGACGTGTTGCGGCGCAACGCGGCCACCGTCGGCCTGGCAGGTGCGGTGGTGCTGGGCGGGAGCGTGGCGGCCGTGCTGGCGGGTGGGTGTGCCGAGCCGTTCGACGTGATTCTGGCCGATCCGCCCTACGCCCTGCCGGCGGACGATCTTGCCGTCGTGCTCGATCACGTGGTGACGAAGGGCTGGCTGGCCGCGGACGGCGTGCTGGTGCTGGAGCGGGCCGCGCGGGACGGGGTGCCGCCGCTGCCACTGGGGCTGGCCATGATCCGTTCGCGCCGGTACGGGGACACGGTGACGCACTGGATCGGTATGGCCGACCACACAGGTGGGTATGAGTGAGGTATGCCTCACACAGAGTCGTTCGTGAGCACATTCCGGCTGCTACGGTCCGCCCCATGAGGCGTGCGGTCTATCCCGGCTCGTACGACCCGGTCACCAACGGCCACATCGATATCGTCGAGCGGGCCGCCGGGTTGTTCGACGAGGTCATCGTCGCGGTGTTGATCAACAAGACCAAGCGGGGCCTGTTCACGATCGACGAGCGGATCGACATGCTGCGCCAGGTCACGTCGCACCTGCCGGGTGTGCGCGTCGACTCGTGGCACGGCCTGCTGGTCGACTACTGCAAGACGCACGACGTGAGCGTGATCGTCAAGGGCCTGCGTGCCGTCAGCGACTTCGACTACGAGCTACAGATGGCGCAGATGAACCAGCAGCTATCGGGCGTGGAGACGCTGTTCATGCCGACGAATCCGCTGTGGAGCTTCCTGTCCAGCTCGCTGGTGAAGGAGGTCGCCACCTACGGGGGTGACGTGGCGCACCTCGTGCCGGACCTCGTGCACCGCCAGTTGCTGGCCAGGTCGGCCGAACACCGCGCCCGTAGCTGACCTGCCAGGTCACACCAGCGGCATCTTCATCCCCACATGGGTGGCCTTGAAACCGAGGCGTTCGTAGAAGCGGTGTGCCGCCGTCCGTGAGTTGTCGGATGTGAGCTGCACCATGACGCACCCGCGCACCCGCGCTCCCGCGCCGCCTCGATCGCCCACAGCACCAGTTCCCGTCCCAACCCCGACCCGCGCACGTCCGACCGCACCCGTACCGCCTCGATCTGCGCCCTCGTCGCGCCCCGCCGGGAAAGGCCGGGAACAAAGGTCAACTGGAGCGTGCCGACCGGCTCGCCGCCCTCGTCCGCCACCACCAGCAACTGGTGCGGATCGGCATCGAGGCGCTCGAACGCCGCCAGGTAGGCCGGGTCGCCGGGTTGCTCACGGTGCGCGCCGAGGTGGTCGTCGGCCAGCATCGCCACGATGGCCGGTACGTCGTCCTGAGTTGCCGCTCGAATGGTCGTCACACCACCAGTGTGGACACGCCGGACATCCGCGCATCCACGGATGTCCGACAACGCGGGGTGACAATGACGGTGGACTGCACCGAACCAGGGGAGACGCCGTGTACCGGGTGTTCGAGGCGCTCGACGAACTCGTCACCATCCTGGAGGAGGCGCGTGGCGTGCCGATGACCTCCGGTTGCGTGGTGCCTCGCGGCGACACACTGGAACTGCTCGACGAGGTACGCGACGCCATCCCGGCCGAACTCGACGACGCGCAGGACGTGCTCGACCGGCGGGACGAGATCGTCGGCAAGGCGCAGCACGAGGCCGAGCAGATCCTCAACAAGGCGGAGGCGCAGGCCGAACAGCTCGTCACCGAGACCCAGGACGAGGCCGGCCGCCTGCTCGCCGACGCCAAGGCCCGCGCCGACCGGATGATCGCGGACGCTGAGGCCACGGCCGAGCACGCGGTCGCCGCAGGGCGCGCCGAGTACGAGGAACTCGTCGGCCGCGCGCAGGACGAGGCGGAACGGATGCTGCAGGCCGGCCGGATGAACTACGAGCGGGCCATCGAGGAGGGCGAGGTCGAGCAGGCCCGGTTGGTGTCACAGACCGAGGTCGTCCAGGCCGCGCACGCCGAATCGGCTCGGGTCGTCGACTCCGCGCAGACCGAGATCGATCAGTTGCGCGCCGAGTGCGACGCCTACGTGGACGGCAAGCTCGGCGAGTTCGAGGAACTCCTCACCCACACGCTCCGTACCGTCGGCAAGGGCCGCTCCCGCCTGCACACCACCCCGATGGTGGGCGCCAACAACGGCTACCGCGAGTAGATTGCGGCGGACGAAATCAGTTTGCCAATGGGGTGGATTTCACGCTGTTCGGTGGAAAGCGCAGATCAGGAGCCATAGAGTCGGTCCGCCGTGCGAGGAGGACCGCGATGATTCCGGACGAGAAGTCCACCGTTCGAAGTAGAGAACTTGGCGATGCCCTGCGACTGGCGATGGAGCGCGCCAACGTGAGCGGCAAGTACGCGGCCCGTGTGCTCGCCTGGTCGGAGACCAAGGTCTCCCGCCTGCTCACCGGCCGCCGGACAGTGCGGGAGTCGGAAGTCGCGTCGCTGCTGACGTTGTGTCGGGTCAACGGCGCGGAATACGACAGCCTGCTGTCGCTCGCCCGCGAGGCCAGCCAGCAGGGTTGGCTCCAGGGCGGCCTACCCGACCAGTTGCGAACGCTGATCAACCACGAGAACCGCGCCACCGAGATCACCGAGTTCCAACCGAACTTCGTCCCCGGCCTGCTCCAGACACATGGCTACGCCGAAGCATTGCTGGCGCGCTCGGTCCTCGTTCCACCAGAGCGACTCCCGGAAGCGGTGCAGGCGCGCGAGAACCGGAAGAACATCTTCAGCCGCACCAATCCGCCGCAGTTCACGTTCTACCTACACGAAGTGATCTTCCATATTCCAGTCGGCGGATCGGACGTGATGTCGACTCAGATGCACCATCTGCTCCAGATGAGTGTTCGGCGTTACATCACCATCCAAGTGATTCCAGCCGCTTTCGGAGCGCATGCCAGCGTGACCGGCGCCTGCCGGTTGATGGAGTTCGACGAGTTCGGGTCGGTTGCCTACATCGAACAGGAAGCATCTGGCCTGTTTTTGGAGACTCCGGCCGAAGTCGAGACTTACCAGAGGATCTTCGCGGCGTTGGCCAACTGTGCGCTGGGGGTGCGAGAATCGCAGGACAGGATCGCCGAATTGGCGGTGCGGCTGTATGCGGAGTGAGAGGATCACGATGACGGCTCGCGAGTGGCGCAAGAGCAGCTACACCGGCAGCACCGGCAACTGTGTCGAGGTGGCGTGGCCGGACGAGCAAGTGGCTGTTCGGGACTCCAAGCAGCCCGTCGGTCCTGCCCTGAGCTTCCCCGTCTCGACGTGGCGTGTGTTCACGCGGTTTGGCGAGGTCTGAGTCATCGCGTAACCTGGAGCGGCTGTGCGCGGGAAGGCCCCGCCATTGACTTCGCATGGCAACCACACCATGACTCGTAATCGTTCGTCCTCTGCGCGTCCGGCCAAGACCGGTCCCTGGGTCATCGACACCAGGGACCTCGGTCGACGGCCGGGTAGCAGCCGTCACTACCACCGCACCGCGGAACTCGACCACGAGCTCGGTTTCGAGCCGGTGGTCCTGCTGCCGCGCGGCCGTGAGATCGAGTTCGACGTCCTGCTGGAATCCGTCGTGGAAGGCGTGCTCGTGACCGGCACGGCCACCGCCGAGTTCGACGGCGAGTGCGCCCGCTGTCTCGACCCGCTGACCGAGCGGATCGACGTGGACTTCACCGAGCTGTTCGCCTACCCGGACAGCGCGACCGACGCCACCACCGACGAGGGCGAGGTCTTCCGGCTGGTCGACGATCTGGTCGATCTGGAGCCGGTGGTGCGTGACGCGATCGTGCTCGCGCTGCCGGCGGCCCCGCTGTGCTCGCCGGACTGCCGCGGCCTGTGCGTGGACTGCGGTGCGCGGTGGGCCGATCTCGGACCGGATCACCGGCATGAGAAGATTGACCCTCGCTGGGCCGCTCTGCAGGATCGGTTCGGTGGGGGCGCGGAGAACTGATGCCGGTACTGGCGCCGCCCAGCGCTCAACTGCGTTTTGACTGACTGCGTTTGACGAGGAGAAGTTGTCGTGGCCGTCCCGAAGCGGAGAATGTCCCGCGCGAACACCCGTGCGCGCCGTAGCCAGTGGAAGGCCACCGCGCCGAACCTGGTGGAGTGCTCGAACCGGGCATGCCGTGCGCAGAAGCTTCCGCACATCACATGCCCAACGTGCGGCCAGTACAACGGCCGTCAAATCACCTCGCCGGCCTGACCCGGCTGTCCCAAGCTATGAGCGGTAAGGGCCTGCGCGGCGAACGCAGCGATCGCACCCCGCTTCTGGCCGCGCTCGGTGTCACGCTGGACACCGAGCTGTTCACGCTGTCGCTGACCCATCGTTCGTACGCCTACGAGCACGGTGGCCTGCCACCGAACGAGCGGCTGGAGTTCCTCGGCGACGCGGTGCTGAGCATTGTGGTCACGGATCACCTGTACCGGGAGCACCCGACGCTGCCCGAGGGGCAGTTGGCGAAGCTGCGTGCCAGCGTGGTGAACATGAACGCGCTGGCGGGCGTGTCCAGGGGTCTCGGCGAAGGCGGTCTCGGCGCGTACCTGCTGTTGGGCAGGGGCGAGGAGATGACCGGCGGCCGGGACAAGGCCAGCATCCTGGCGGACGGCCTGGAGGCGGTCATCGGCGCGGTCTACCTGGAGCACGGACTGGAATCGGCCCGAGCGCTGGTACACCGACTCTTCGACAGGTTGTTGGCGGAGGCGCCGCGCAGGGGCGCCGGACTGGACTGGAAGACCAGCCTCCAGGAACTGACAGCGGCGTCCGGGCTCGGTGTGCCGGAGTACCTGGTCGACGAGTCGGGACCGGATCACCGCAAGGAGTTCACGGCCACGGTCGTCGTAGCGGACAAGAGCTACGGCAACGGCGACGGCCGCACGAAGAAGGAAGCAGAGCAGAAGGCGGCCGAAGCGGCCTACAACGAGTTGCACGAACAACTCCACTCGGACCCGGTCGAACCACCGACCGACGAGCAGCCCGACGATTCGCTGACGGACCAGTCGGCCGATTCGCTGACCGAATCGCCAACCGAGCTGGCGGCCGATCCGCTGACCGAGCCGGCGGATGCGTCGACCGATGGCGTGACGGACGAGCAGCCGGCTGGTGCGGAGCTGGCCGAGGGCGCCGAGTCAGGCGCCTGAGTTCGTTCGTCCGCTCGGCCCACGCATCCCCCACCAGCACCGATCGACCACCGCCCAGGGCGCCATCGGCCGGTCCCGTCGAGTGGGTGACAATCCTGGGGTGCCTGAACTTCCCGAGGTCGAGGTGGTCCGGCGGGGGCTCGCCGAGCACGCTGTCGGCCGGACCATCGCGAAGGTCGAGGTGTGCCATCCCCGATCCATCCGCCGGCATCTGCCCGGTGCCGCCGACTTCGAGGGCCGCCTCGCCAACCGGCTGCTGGCCGGCGCGCGGCGGCGTGGCAAGTACCTGTGGCTGACCCTGGGCGGTGCCACCACCGGCGACGCGATCCTGGCGCATCTCGGCATGAGCGGCCAGATGTTGGTGCGGCCGGTCGGTTCGGCCGACGAGACCCATCTGCGGATCCGGATCGTGTTCGCCGACGACGGGCCTGAGCTGCGGTTCGTCGATCAGCGTACGTTCGGTGGGCTGGCCGTCACCGAGTTGGTCGAGTCGCCGTTCGGGCCGGTGCCGGAGCCGATCGCGCACATCGCCCGTGATCCGATGGAGGCCGGGTTCGATCTTGTCCTGGTGGCCGAAGCGTTGCGGCGCAAGCGAACCGACGTGAAACGCGCGCTGCTGGACCAGGGCCTGATCTCCGGTATCGGCAACATCTACGCCGACGAGGCCCTCTGGCGCGCGAAACTGCACTGGGCCTGCCCAACCGGCAAGCTCACCCGCGCGCAGGCCACGACACTGCTTGCGGGAGCAGCCGACGTGATGACAGCGGCACTCGCGGTCGGCGGCACCTCGTTCGACGCCCTCTACGTCAACGTGAACGGCCAGTCCGGCTAC
>DATBDL010000167.1:0-32354 GCA_036269975.1 Pseudonocardiaceae bacterium
TCGCGGCGCACCGGGCCGTCGTGGACGTGGACACCGAACTCGGCTTGGTGCGCGTGGTCGAACTGGCGTGCGCGCAGGACGTCGGCAAGGCGATGAACCCACAGGCCGTGCTGGGCCAGATCCAGGGCGGCTCGGCGCAGGGGCTCGGTCTGGCGGTGATGGAGGAAATCCAGATCGCGGACGGCAAGATTCGCAACCCGTCGTTCACCGACTACCTGATCCCCACCATTCTCGACATGCCGCCGATGCCCATCGACGTACTGGAACTGGCAGATCCACACGCACCATACGGCCTGCGTGGAGTGGGTGAGCCACCGACCATCTCGGCCACCCCGGCCATAGTCGCGGCAATTCGAGCGGCGACCGGTCTGGCCCTGACCAGGGCGCCGGTCCGGCCGGAACACATCACCGGCACCTGACCCGAACAGGCAGGTAGGAGGTCGCCGTGGCTCTGATGTTTCTCAACGGGGGCGGGATGCGGGGCGGTCCGCTGCACCACCAGTTGCAGGGCGCGCCGTTGGTGCGGGTCGCGCGAAGTGCGCCGAAGTACCGGTACTACTCGGTCGGCGACCGCTTCCCGGCAATGCTGGCGGTGGCGACGGACGGATACGCCGTGGTCGGCGAGGTCTACGACCTGCCGTTGGCCACCCTGCGCGACCACCTGCTGCCGGCAGAACCGCCGGAACTGGAGCTGGGTGTGATCGAGCTGGACGACGGCACCGCCTGCCTGGCGACCGTGCTGCGGACCGACTTCGGCGGCGCTGCCGAGCTCACGGACATCTCGGCGATCGGTGACTGGCGGGCCTATCTGGCCGGGCGGTGACGATCCGGGTCGAGGATGGTGCGGTCTTCGGTGACCACGGCCGTGATCAGATCGGCTGGCGTCACGTCGAAGGCCGGGTTGAACGCCTCGGCGCCTTCCGGTGCGGTCTGCTGGCCGGCGAAGTTGGTCACCTCGTCCGTTGTGCGTTCCTCGATGTGGATGCCGGTGCCGTCCGGCAGGTCGGGATCGACGGTGGATTCCGGCGCCACCACGACGAACGGGATGACGGCGCGGGCCGCCGCCAGTGCCAGCGAGTAGGTGCCGATCTTGTTCGCGGTGTCGCCGTTGAGCGCGATCCGGTCCGCTCCGACGACGACACAGTCGACGATGCCACGCGAGATCAGCGCGGGAGCGGCCGAGTCGACACAGACTCGGTACGGGATGCCGGCCTCGGCCAGTTCCCACGCGGTCAGGCGGGCGCCCTGCAGCAACGGCCGGGTCTCGGTGGCGATGACGAACTCGACGGCGTCCCGGTCGGCCAGATCGCGGATCGCGCCGAGCGCGGTGCCCCACGCTCCGGTGGCGAGGCGGCCGGCGTTGCAGTGCGTCAGCACGCGCAGCGGACGATCCGGCCCGAGCCGGCGCAGCAGGTCGGCGGCGCGGTTCGCGGCGGCGCGGTTGACCCGCTCGTCCTCGTCCAGGACGGCGCGCGCTTCGGCGAGTACCGCCGCCGGGCCGTCGGCGAGCCGGCTGAGTGCCCTGGCGACACCCCAAGCCAGATTCACGGCGGTGGGGCGGGCGTTGGCGATGCGGTCAGCGTCGATCTTCACCTGTTCGAGGTCATCCGGATGCGAATGTGCTGACAGGGCAACACCGAACGCGCCGGCGACACCGAGCGCGGGCGCACCGCGCACGGCCAGACTACGGATCGCGGCGACGAGATCGTCGACGGTGGCCAGCCGCATCGGGCGGTTCTCGCTGGGGAACAGTCGTTGGTCCGGGGTGACGATGGCGTTGTCCACCCAGTCGAACGTTCGTGGGCCCATATCGTCAGCGTATGCGTGGCCGCGCTGTCCGGCCGCTGTCCGTTTGCTGTGACTTCGTGCGGGTGATGGTCAGCTCATCGCGTGGCCGCGTGCCAGTTCGCCACCAGTCCCGCCATGCCGGTTTCGGTGGGGCGGCCGTAGGCGCGGAACCGCGCGATGCCGCCGTCCGGATAGATGTCCAGGCGCAGGTGGGTGGCCGGTTCGTCGGTGCTCACCCGGAAGCGGTGGCTGGTGTCCGGGCGCAGGTCGGTGCGCGCGAGCAGCGGGCGCCAAGTGGCTTCGCCGTCCCCCGCTGACACCTCGACGCTGCCGGGGGCGTTGCCCTTGTAGTGCGTGGTGTCGATTTCCAGGACTCGCGGTGTCGCCTGTGCCGCCAGGCGGATCACGGCCCAGTCGTGGCCGTCGTCGCGACGGCGGGCGGTTTCCCAACCGTCGCTCATGACCAGGGATTCCCCTGGTTGCAGCATGTTGTTGGGCGGTGAGAAGAACCAGTCGCTGCACTCGACGACGGTACCGCCGTTGGCCAGTGCCGCCAGGTCGAACGGGATGTCGCCCAGCCACTGGGGATCGGGGACCGGGGTGCCGTGCACGCGCAGCCGGGCAACGCCGCCGTCCGGGAAGATCCGCAGCCGGACGTGGGTGTGGCGGCGGGTTCCGCCGATGCTGAACGTGTTCTGGGAATCACCGGTGAGTGGTGACTTCTCGATCAGTGGTTCCCAGTCGGCGGCGAGGAGTTCGTGGGTATCCGGGTAGCCTTCGACGGCGGCGCCGTCGATCGCGCAGTGTGGTGGGTAGTTTCCCTTGAAATGTGTCGTGTCGACGATCGCCGTGTGCACGGTGCCGGCAATGCCGAGGCGGACGACGGCCCAGTCGTGGCCGTCGTCGCGGCGCCTTCTGGTTTCCCAGCCGTCGTATTCCTGGCCCTTGTTGGTGAAGGTATGCGGACGGTATTCCGGTCTCGTCGGTTTGATCAGGTTCTCTCGTTCGGCGAAGAACTCGTCGTTGGCCGCGACGACACCGCCACCGAGGCGACGGGATGCCAGATCCGGCAGTTGGTTCCAGTCCGTCATGTTTCTCCTCTGGTCAGCAGGGTTCCGCCCGGTTCGCCGGTCAGTCGTCGGCCGCGCAGCCAGGTCGCTCGGACGACACCCGTCAGCCGCCTGCCTTCGTAGGCGGTGAGCTTGTTGCGGTGGTGAAGATCGGCCGCCGTCACGGTGAATTCCGCGTCCGGCGCGAAGACGAAAAGGTCGGCGTTGGCGCCGGGTTCGATGCGGCCCTTTGTTGGCAGTCCGACCAGATCGGCGGGGTTCGTCGCCATCCAGCGAATGACGTCGGTGATCGGGAAACCGCGTTCGCTCGCCGCCGTCCAGATCGCGGGCAGGCCGATCTGGAGGCCGGCGATGCCGCCCCATGCCTGGCCGAAATCACCGGTGTCGAGGCGTTTCAGTGCCGTCGTGCACGGCGAATGGTCGCTGACGATCATGTCGATCGTGCCGTCGGCGAGGCCCTGCCAGAGCCGTTCGCGATTCACGGCCTCGCGAATGGGCGGGCAGCATTTGAACTGCGTCGCACCGTCCGGGATTTCTTCCGCCGTGAACGTGAGGTAATGCGGGCAGGTTTCCGCTGTCACTCGGACACCGCGTCGCTTGGCGCCGGCCAGCAACGGGATCGCCTCCGCGCTGGACAGGTGCAGGATGTGCAGGCGTGCGCCGGTTTCCTCGGCCTGTTCGAGCAGGCCGGCGATCGCGCTGGTTTCGGCCTCGGGTGGGCGGGAGGCCAGGAAGTCCTGGTAGCGGCGGCCGCTGGCTGGCGTGATGGCGGCCGGGTCTTCCGCGTGCACGATCAGGAGCGCGTCGAGCGCGGCGATGTGCCGCATGGCCTCGGCCAGTTGGGCTCGGGTGAGATGGCCGAACTCGTCGACGCCGGAGTGCAGGGTGAACGCCTTGAAACCGAAGACGCCGGCGTGGTGCAGATCGGCCAGATCCGCGGTGTTGCCCGGCACTGCGCCGGCCCAGCAGCCGACGTCCACGTGTATCTGGTCAGCCGCCGTGGCACGTTTCGTTGCCAGGGCGGGGAGATCGGTGGTCGGCGGGATGCTGTTCAGTGGCATGTCGATCAACGTGGTGACACCGCCGGCCGCCGCCGCCCTGGTCGCGGTGGCGAAGCCCTCCCATTCGGTGCGGCCGGGTTCGTTGACGTGGACGTGCGTGTCGACGAGGCCGGGGAGCAGGATTTCGTCGTCGGCCACGGTGATCTGGGTGGTGGCGGGCAGCGGGTGATCGCTGATCTCGGTGATCCGGCCGCCACTGACGCCGACGAAACCGGAGCGCTCCCCCGCCGGCGTGACGATGCGGTGGGCGGCAAAGACCAAGTCGTTCACAGCCACTCCCGCGCGATCCGGCCGGCGAGCTGTGCCAGCAACCGGTCGGCGTCGGCCATGCTGCGGACCGGGTCCGGTTCGAGGTCGGTGAGGGCGTAGGCCGCCGTGATGCCGGCAGCGGTGAGGGTGGCCTGGTCGAGTTGACAGCGGCCGGCGACCGCGATGGTGCGCACGCCGGCCCGAGCGGCCGCGTGCACGACGCCGATCGGGGCCTTGCCGTGCAGGCTCTGCTCGTCGAGCGAGCCTTCACCGGTGATCACCAGCTCCGCACCCGGCAGGTGCTTGTCGAAGCCGATCAGGTCGAGCAGCAGGTCGATGCCGGACCGCAGGCTTGCGCCGAGCACGGCGAGCGCGGCGAACCCGATGCCACCGGCGGCACCGGCACTCGGCGCGCTCGCCAACTCGGCGTCGACGTGCGAGCTCCAGATGCGCAGCGCGTCGTCCAGCAGCCTGACCTGGGCCGGGTCGGCGCCCTTCTGCGGGCCGAACACGGCGGCGGCACCGGTCGGTCCGAGCAGCGGATTGTCCACATCGGACGCCAGGATCACCTGGGCGCCGAGGTTCACCGCTGTCAGGTCGACGCTGACCAACTCGGCCAGTGTCGCGCCGCCCGGTTCGAGTTCGGCGCCGTGGCGGTCCAGCAGGCGCGCGCCGAGGGCCCGCAGCATGCCGGCGCCACCGTCGGTGCTGGCACTGCCGCCGACGCCGAGCACGATCGTGCGCGCGCCGGCGGCCACGGCGGTCCGCAGCAGTTCGCCGACGCCGTAACTGGACGCGGTCAGCGGCGCGAGGCGGCCACCTGGCAAACGGGCAAGGCCACCGGCGGCTGCCGCCTCGACCACGGCCACGTCGCCACGGATCGCGATGGTCGCGGCCAGTGGTACGCCGGTCGGGCCGCGCGCTGTCGACGTGACCGGTTGAAAACCTGCGGCGAGTGCTGCCGTGACCGTGCCGTCACCGCCGTCGGCGACCGGGACCTGATGAACGGGCAGGTCGGGGCGGACCTCGGCGATGCCCCTGGCCAGCGCGGCCGCCGCTTCGGCCGCGGTCAGCGAGCCCTTGAACTTGTCCGGAGCGGCGACGACATGGGTCAACGATCAGCCCTTTCCCTTACCCGACAGGCTTTCCACGACGCGCAGCAACGCGGAATGGTCCAGCGAGCCGAAGCCCATCGCGCGGGCGGCCGCCATCAACTGGGCGACCAGACCGGTCACCGGGAGTGCCACACCGGCCTGCCGTGCCGCGTCGATCGCGATGCCCATGTCCTTGTGGTGCAGGTCGATCCGGAAACCGGGCGTGAACTCCCGGTCGAGCATCGACGCGCGCTTGAGATCGAGGATCTTGCTGCCGGCAAGGCCACCGGCCAGCACGTCGAGGCCGGCCCGCGCGTCGACGCCGGACGCCTCCAACAGCACGATGGCCTCGCTGACCAGTGCGTAGATCCCGCCGACCACGAGCTGGTTCGCCGCCTTGACCGTCTGGCCGGCGCCGTGCGGACCGACGTGCACGATCGTCTTCCCGAGCACGTCGAACAGCGGCCGAGCCGCCGCGACGTCGTCGGCGTCGCCGCCGATCATGATCGCGAGCGTGGCGTTCTCGGCACCGGTCTGACCGCCGGACACCGGCGCGTCCAGGCTGCGCGGATACCGTTCGGCGATCCGGATCGACGTTTCCGGCCGGATCGAGCTCATGTCGATCAGCAGGGCGTCCGTCCGGATGTGGGCCAGTGCGCCGTCGACCACCTCCTCGACTTCGGGGTGGTTGGGCAGCATCGTGATCACGACGTCGGCGTCGGCGACCGTGCCGGCGATCGTGGTCGACGTGGTGCCGCCGGCGTCGATCAGCCGCCTGCCCGCGTTCGGGCGGCGGATGTGGCCGGTGACCTGGTGGCCCGCGTCGGCCAGGTGCGCGGCCATCGGGGCACCCATGATTCCCAGGCCGATGAAACCGATCTTGGTCACGGTCACAGTGCTGCCATCCAGTCGAAGCCGATGCCGGTGGGGACGTATTCTGCGGCCACATATCCCGGATAGCCGCGCTGGTCGAGGGCGTGCAGCCAGGCTGCGAGGTCCAACTGGCCGGTGCCGGGTTCGTGTCGGCCGGGGGCGTCGGCGATCTGGACGTGGCCGATCCGTCCATAGTGGACGTCGATGACCTTGCCGACGTCGTCGCCGTTGACGCTCAGGTGGTAGAGGTCGGCGAGCAGGGCCACATTGTCGGCGCCGACGCGGTCGATGACTGTGACGACGTCGGCCGCGGTCAGCAGCGGGTAGGCCGGCGCACCGCTGACCGGCTCGATCAGGATCGTCGCGCCGATCTCGGCCGCCTCGGTCGCCGCGTTGCGGAGGTTGCGCGTCGCCACGTCGTCCTGGCCGGTCGTGTCCGGCAGGCGGTTGCCGTAGAGGGCGTTGAACGCCGTCGTGCCCAGCCGTCTGCCGATGTCGACGGCGACGCGCACGCTGGCCGCGAACTCGGCCTCCCGGCCGGGCCACGACACGATGCCCCGGTCGCCGGCGGCCAGGTCGCCGGCGAAGAAGTTCAGCGCGATCAGCCGGACACCGGCGGCCCTGATCGCGTCCACGAAGCCGTCGACCTCGGTCGCGGCCGGGGTCGCCGTCGCGAACGGCCACCAGGACTCGACCGCGTCGAACCCGGCTCGCGCGGCCGCCGCCGGCCGGTCGAACAGGGCCAGCTCGGGGAACAGGATCGACAGGTTCGCCGCGTATCGCACGGCCCCATGTTGACACGGCATTACGGGGCTCGTAGCGTCGTCCTTAATGGAAGAAAATTTCCGCATCGCAGAAGTCGATACCATGCCGGCCAGCCGGCTCGTCGGCCTGTTCCGCCAGTGTGTCGCGATCGACCGCTGGGCGCGCGAACTGGCCGACCACCGGCCGTACGCATCGCTGGAAACGCTGCTGGCCAGGGCGGCCGAGCTGTCCGCGAGCCTGAGCGACGACGAGATCCAGCACGCGCTCGGCGATCACCCGCGGATCGGCGAGCGCGTGGCCGTCAACAGCATGTCGGCGACGGAGCAGTCCGGTGTGGACAGTGTGACGCTGGCCGACCGGCTGCTGGCGGCGAACCTCGCCTACGAGCGGCGTTTCGGCCACATCTACCTGGTGTGCGCGAGCGGCCGCGACGGCGAGGACCTGCTGGCCGACCTGGCCGCGCGGATGGGCAACGACCCGACGACCGAACTGGCCGTCGTACGGCGGGAACTCGGCAAGATCGCCCGACTGCGGCTGGAGAGGATCATCGGCGGATGAGTGTCGTGACGACGCACGTGCTGGACACCGCGGCCGGCCGGCCCGCCGCCGGCATCCCGGTCCGACTGGAGGGTTACGGCGGGGCACTGCTCGGCGACGGCGTGACCGACCAGGACGGCCGGGTGCGCGCGCTCGGTCCGGACACCATCGAGGCCGGGCGGTACCGGCTGGTCTTCGACACGTCCCGCTACTTCGCCGACCCGTTCTTCCCCGAGGTCGTCGTGACGTTCAGCGTCACCGCGCCGGATCAGCACTACCACGTGCCGATCCTGTTGTCCCCGTTCGCCTTCTCCACCTATCGAGGGAGTTGACATGGCCATCACGCTCGGCGCCAACCAGTACGGCAAGGCGGAGACCCGCCTGGTGACGGTGCGACGCGATGGCGAACGGCACCACATCACCGACCTCAACGTCAGCATCTCGCTCCGTGGCGACATGACCGCGTCCCACCTGCACGGCGACAACGCGCACGTCGTGCCGACGGACACCCAGAAGAACACCGTCTTCGCGTTCGCGCGTGCGGCACCGGTCGGCGAGATCGAGGACTTCGCGCTGCGACTCGGCCGGCATTTCGTCGATTCGTTCGACTACATCTCCGGTGCGCGCGTCATGATCGACCAGTACGGCTGGGACCGCATCGACGGCCATTCGCACAGCTTCCTGCGCTCGTCGGACGAGAAACGCACGACCGCTGTCACCGTGGCCGGCGACCAGGCGTGGGTGGTGTCCGGGCTGACGGATCTCGTGGTGCTGAAGTCGACCGGCTCGGAGTTCCACGGCTATCCGCGCGACCGCTACACCACGCTGCCGGAGACCACCGACCGCGTGCTGGCCACCGCGGTCACGGCGCGGTGGCGCTACCAGCGGCTCGACGTGGACTGGGGCACGACGTTCGAGTCGGCCCGCGCCGCACTGCTGACGGCCTTCGCCGGCACGCACAGCCTCGCGTTGCAGCAGACCCTCTACGCGATGGGTGCGGCGGTGCTGGCCAAGCACGACGAGATCGCCGAGGTGAGGCTTTCGCTGCCGAACAGGCACCACTTCGCCGTCGATCTGAGCCCGTTCGGCCTGGACAACGACAACGAGGTCTTCTACGCGGCCGACCGGCCGTACGGGCTGATCGAGGGCAGCGTGCTGCGCGACGACGCGGCCGACGAGGGTCTCGCCTGGCACACGTTGTCCGCCTTCTGAGTGATATTTTCCTCATCGTGGATGTTGACTTCCAGAATCCGGAGAAGCGGACCGGCGGGGTGCAGTCGGTCGAGCGGACGTTCGAGTTGCTCGAACTGATGGCGGACGCCGGTGGCGAGGTGGCGCTGAGCCAGCTCGCCGAAGTGTCCGCGCTGCCGCTCCCCACCATCCACCGGATCATGCGCACCCTGGTCAACGGCGGTTATGTGCGGCAGCAACCGTCCCGCCGGTACGCCCTGGGGCCTCGGCTGATCCGGCTCGGCGAGACCGCGGGCCGGGCGCTGGGCGCGTGGGCGCGCCCGTATCTCGCGAGCCTGACCGACGCCGTCGGCGAGACGTCGAACATGGCCGTGCTCGACGGCGACCAGGTGGTGTACGTCGCACAGGTACCGTCGCCGCACTCGATGCGGATGTTCACCGAGGTCGGTCGGCGGGTCGACGCGCACAGCACCGCCGTCGGCAAGGCGGTACTGGCCGAACTGCCGGCCGAGGCCGTGAGCCAACTGTTGGCACGGGCCGGAATGCGGCCGCAGACCGAGCACACCATCGTCGATCCGGCCGTGTTCCAACGGGAACTCGGCGTCATCCGTGATCGTGGTTACGCCGAGGACGACGGGGAGCAGGAGATCGGCGTGCGGTGCATCGCCGTCACCGTGCCCGGCGCGCCGGCACGAACCGCGATCTCGATCAGCGGCCCCGCGACCAGGATGTCGCGGATCGCGGTGCACGAGGTCGTGCCGCTGATGCACCAGATGGCCGCGGAACTGGCACGGGAACTCAACGTGAGCCACCGCTAACCGTCACCGGTGTGGGTGATCACAGGGGCTAGACTTCAGACAATGCGTACGAACATCGTGATCACCGGTGCCAGTTCCGGGCTCGGCGCGCAGATGGCGCGGGAGTTCGCGGCCCGTGGCCGAAATCTCGGGCTGTGTGCCCGGCGTACCGACCGACTGGCCGAACTGCGAGACGAACTCACGTCCCGCCATCCGGACATCACGGTGTTGACCCGCCGGCTCGACGTGACCGACCACGACGACGTCTTCGCCGCCTTCGACGAGTTCACCGCCGATCTGGGTTCACTGGACCGGGTGATCGTGAACGCCGGAATCGGCAACGGACAACCGATCGGCACCGGCCGGTTCGACGCGAACCTCGCCATGACGCAGACCAACTTCGTCGGCGCGCTGGCGCAGTGCGAGGCAGCGATGCGCGTGTTCCGCGCCCAGGACAACGGCCATCTCGTGGTCGTGTCCTCAATGACCGCGTTCCGCGGTTTCCGGGGCGGTGCGACGACGTACAGCGCGACCAAGGCGGCGCTCGCCACCCTCGCCGAGGGCATCCGGCTGGACGTGCTCAGGCGGCCGATCACGGTGACGACCCTCTATCCTGGGTTCATCAGCTCGGAGATGAACCCCGATCCGTCGGTCAGTCGACTGATCGTGGCCACTGACAAGGGTGTCCGGGCGATGGTGAAGGCAATCGAACACGAAGTGGCCGAAGCGTGCGTGCCGGCATGGCCATGGCGGCCGCTCGCCTTCGCGCTGCGGCACGCGCCGCGGCGCGTTGTGGCCAAGTTCACCTGATCGGTTGAGAACGCGGCAGTGACCCGCGTTCGTAACCCGCCGATCACGCCTTCGCCATCGCCGCCGGGTTTGCTGGCAGTACCGGCCTTTTCCGGGCGGTACACCGACGATGCGCGAAGGAGACTGGACACAATGGCGGCCACTGCACTCAGTGGGCTGGACACCGCGTTCCTCAGCCTGGACAGCACGTCCTCGCCGATGAACATCGGCGCCCTGGCGTTGTTCGCGCCACCACAACCGGTGCACCCGGCCAGGCTGGCGGAGTTGCTGCGCACCCGCGCGGAACGGATTCCCCGTCTGCGGCAACGGGTTCGTGGCTCACTGCTGCCGCTGGGCGTGGTCCGGTGGGTGGACGATCCGAGGTTCGACGCCGCGGCGCACATCCACCAGCACCACCTGCCCAGGCCGCACGACACGGCGCAACTCACCGACCGGGTGGCCGACATCATGGGCGAACGGCTTGATCCCGGCCGTCCATTGTGGGAGATCCACGTACTAACCGGCCTACCTGGTGGCCGGTTCGCGATCCTGCCGAAGCTGCACCACGCGCTGGCCGACGGCGCCGGCGCGGTGCTGCTGGGATTGTCGCTGCTGGACGGAATCGACGGCCGACTGGCCAGTCGACGGCGGCCGGCGCCTACTTCTGGTGGGCCGGCGGCGAACGGGCTCGGCGCGGGAATGCGGTCGCTCGGGCTCGGCGAAGGGTTGCGGTCGCTCGGGCTCGGCGAGGGGTTGCGTTCGCTCGGATCGTCGGCGCAACAGGCGATGGACATCGCTGGTTCGGTGTTGCGCAGCGCGCGTCCCACTCCTCCGCCGTCGCCGCTGCTGGCGCCGACGTCGTCCGATCGACGGTTGGCGACGGTGCGGCTGGAACTGGCGGACGTGAAGCGGGTGCGGCGCGCCCACGGCGGCACGACGAACGACGTGCTGCTGTCGGTGCTGGCGGGCGCGCTGCGCGAGTGGCTGATCGCACGCGGCGACCGGACGTTCACGCCGCGAGCGCTGATCCCGGTCAGCCAGCGCGGTCGCGACCGAGGCGTTGCCGGCAACCAGTTGTCCGGCTACCTGTGCGACCTGCCCGCGGACGAGGCAGATCCGGTGCGCCGGCTGGCAGCCGTGCGGGCGACGATGGACGGCAACAAGGAAGCCGGTCCAGGCCGTGGCCCAGGTGCGTTGCCGGTACTGGCGGACCGGGTGCCGGCGGCGGTGCACCGGTTGATGATGCCGGTCTTCGGCCAGTGCGCGTCGCTGCTGTGCGACACGGTGGTGACGAGCGTCCCACTGCCGAACGTGCCACTGTTCTTCGACGAGGCGCAGTTGCAGGAGGTGTACCCGGTGGTACCACTGGCACCGGGGCACGCGTTGGGTGTGGCGTTCAGCACATACCGAGACACGGTCCACGTTGGACTACACGCGAACGGCACCGCACTGCCGGACATCGACCTGCTGGCGGAGGCGTTCACCGGGACGCTGGGCTACCTGAACCAGATGTGCGCCTAGCAGTCACCGAACAGCAGAGATCCCGACCGCTTGCCGCCTGGGTCCGAGACCACCAGGCCGCCCCGCCACCGGCCGGTCTCGTCCCGGTAGCGGTACTGGAGGGTCACGCAGGCGTGCGCCGTAATCGGCCTGCACGTCGCGGTAGCGGCGGCAGTGATGAGCCGACCCGGCAGGAGCGCCATACGCGTGGGCAGCCATGGGAAGGACGAACGTAGCGGCGATCAGGTCAGCGAGTTGTAGCCCGACGTGATTGTCGCTGTGCGCGAAGTCACGGGTGAGTGGTGGGACCCGGTTCGCCTCGATGACCAACCCTGCGATAACCATGGCCGGTGTGGCCGCCGGCCCCAGATCGGGGCGTTTCACAACCGCCAGACTCATCGAGATAACAGAAGTACACAGCGTGACGACAGCGCTAGGGCCGCCCGAAGGCGGCCCTAGGATGTGGTGTTCGGCTTGCGCCTAAGCACCCATGCATGTTGCTGACTGGACTGTACACAGCTTGGGTACGGTGACGGGCGGTTACCGCTCCAGCGCCTCGGCGGTCCGGTCGTCGGCCGGGAAGAACGACTCGATGATCAGCTCTGCCACCGTGACGTCCAGCGGCGTGCCGAAGGTGGTGACGGTGCTGAACAAGGACAGTTCGGCGCCCCGGTGACGGATCTTGAGCGGCACGAACACGTCCGCCGGCCCCGGCAGCTCGACGTCCGGTTCCGGCTGGTCGCACGGGTACGCGACCAACTCGGCGTGCAGGGCCCGCAGGTCGGGATCGGCTGTCATCGCGATCTGGCGGCGCAGGCGGCCCAACAGGTGCGCCCGCCACTCCCCCAGGTTCACGATGCGGCTTGCCAGACCGGCCGGGTGCAGGCTCAGGCGCAGCGCGTTCACCGGCGGCGCGAGCAGGTCCGCTGCGGCACCGTCGATCAGCACGCCGAGGCCGTCGTTGGCGTCCACGACGTCCCAGTGCCGGTCGACGGCCAGCGCGGGGAACGGCTCGTGCACGGTCAGCAGCCGGCGGATGCCCGACCGGATCGCGGCCATCCCCGGCGCGTCCAGCGCGGTCTCGCGGTAGACGGGGGCGTAGCCGGCGGCCAGCAGCAACTGGTTCCGTTCGCGCAGCGGCACGTCTAGATGCTTGGCTAGGTGCAGCAGCATCTCGCGACTGGGCGCGGCGCGGCCGGTCTCCAGGAAGCTCAGGTGGCGGGTTGACACGTCGGTCCGCACCGACAGTTCTGCTTGCGTCAACCGGCGCAGCTCACGCCACTGACGCAGCCGCACGCCGACCGGGCGCCGCTTCGTGCCGCTGTCCACCGTCATCCGGCCATCCTCTCCCAGACCGCGCATCGGCACGATTACCCGGCGGGTAATGACAGAAGCGGTCAAAGTCGATGGCTACGGGTGTGTGCCGGGCGGCTCGCGGCGACCGGCCGATTCCGGTACTTGATCGCGCGAAATAGCTGTCGTCCGAATGGCCGTACAATGCGACTTATTCGGTTAGAAGCCGTCGCCGCCGGTGAACATTTCCTCCAGTTCGTCCGCTGTCCCCGCGATCAGGGACATCGGGTCGACGAACTCGTTGATGTCCAGATTGGCCAGCGGCAGTGAGTGCCGCAGCACTACGTAGTCCCCCATGATGACCGCGCCGCCGACGACGGCGGCGCTGCCGAGGTGGTCGAGCAGCGCGGGCAGGTTGACGTTGTTGACCCGGCCGCACGGCGACGCGATCTGCACCCACTCCTCGCGGTGGTCGAGGATCTCCCGCTGCATGATCACGATCTGGCGACGGTCGTCGTCGAACTCGACCTCGATCCGGATTTCGTCCGGTTCGATCCTGGTCACCGCGTACTCGGTCCGCACGAAGGCCACCAGATCACTCCATGTTGCCACTGCCACTCCTCCAGCCGGGACCCTTGACCGAGCGTGGTCGATTCGAGCCTATCGGTCGGGTCGGACGGGCACTTGCTGGATCGAGCAGGGGGGCGGGCAGATGGCCGGGCAGATGGCCGGGCAGATGGCCATGGCGGAACTGAACGAGCAGGGACGAGCGACGTTCGCCGGTCTCGTCCCGGACGGCGATGCACGCCTGGACCGCATCTTCCAGGCGGTGCCCGCGCTGGGCGAACTGGCGGTCGGCACGGTGTACGGCCACCTGCACGCCCGCCCGGCCCCGCCCCGCGCGAACTCCTGCTCGACGACGAGTCCCCGGCCGGGCCGTGGCAGGTGGAG
Source organism: Pseudonocardiaceae bacterium (assembly GCA_036269975.1). GTDB lineage: Bacteria > Actinomycetota > Actinomycetes > Mycobacteriales > Pseudonocardiaceae > DATEPR01. The sequence continues at coordinate 13,959 of DATBDL010000167.1, forward strand.
GGCAATGTCGTCCAGGTCTGACGACCGACCCGCGGTCGCTCGACATCCTCACTTCGTGAGGTCGTAGACCGTGGTGCTGCCGACCGTTGTCGCGGTGTAGTGGCTCTCGACCCAGCTCGTGATCTCGCTCCCGGTACCACTGCCGCCGCCTGGGCCGCCGCCGAAACCGCCGCCGCTGATGAAGTAGTGCACATCGCCGGCCTGGACGTATGCCTCGAACTGGGCCAGCGTCGGTGACGGATCGCCGCCGCTGAAGCCGCCGATGGCCATCACGGACGCGCCGGTGGACAGTTCGATCGACGCGGCCGTCTGCGACCCGATGGTGGCCGCCGCCCAGCGGGATGTGCTGGTGGACAACAGGTTGCTCAACGTCGCGTCGGTGCCGACGTCGCCACCCGGCCCGCCGCCGCCGAAACCGCTGCCGGTGCTCGGCCCGGAGGTGGGGATGGCGCCGGTGTGCGGGCTGCTCGCGGTGTCGACGGCATAGGCCGACGTGGCGAGCAGGCCGCCGACCAGCGCGACGGCCCCCACGACGACGCCGAACCGCCGGCCGGCGCCGAGCACCGCGAACACGGCCACCGCCGCCACGAGCAACACCAGCCAGCGCAACGCGGGCACCCAGTCCGACGTGCGGACCAGCAGCGCGTAGTCCCACACGCCGGTGACCGCGATCATCAGCGCCAGCACCGCGCGGCACGCGAACAGGTCCCGGCCACGCCACAGTTCGCGTCCCGCGATCGCTACCAGCGCGGCGATGGCCGGCGCGAGGGCGACGGTGTAGTACGGGTGGATCGTGCCCTGCATGTAGCTGAAGACGAGTCCGCTGACCAGCAGCCAGCCACCCCAGAGCAGCATCGCGGCGCGGGTGCGGTCGGTGCGCGGGGCGTGCCGGCTGAACCAGAGGCCGGCGACGAGGCCGATCAGGGCGGCGGGCAGCAGCCAGGAGATCTCCGTGCCCATGCTGGCGCCGAACAGTCGGGTGATGCCGGTGGCGCCACCGAAACTCGTGTTGCCGCCACCACCACCGAACCCGCCACCGCCACCGCCGTTGCCGGCGCCGCCGACGATCCGGCCGAGTCCGTTGTAGCCAAGGGCAAGTTGCAGCAGGCTGTTGTCGGTCGAGCCGCCGATGAACGGCCGTGACGCGGCCGGCCACAACGCGACCAGCGCCACGTACCAGCCCGCCGACACGACGACGGCCAGCCCGCCGGCCAGCAAGTGTACGACGCGCCGGCCGAGTGACGTGTTGGCAGCGACGAGGTAGACGAGCGCGAATGCCGGCAGGACAAGGAAAGCCTGCAACATCTTGGTGAGGAACCCGAAGCCGAGCGCGGTGCCGGCCAGCATCAGCCAGCCGACGCTGGCCTTCTCGGTCGCCCGCACGACGCAGTAGGCGCCGGCCACCAGCAGCAGCACGAGGAGGGCGTCCGGGTTGTCGAAGCGGAACATCAACGCGGCTACCGGAGTCAGCGCCAGTACGGCGCCGGCGACCAGTCCGGCGGCCGGGCCCGACCACCGTCGCACGGCGGCGAACAGCAGCCAGACCGACAGGACGCCCTCGATCGCCTGTGGTGCCAGCAGACTCCACGAGTTGAAGCCGAAGATCCGGCCACTCAATGCCATGATCCAGAGCGACGCCGGCGGCTTGTCGACGGTGATGGCGCTACCTGGGTCGAGCGAGCCGAACAGCAGCGCCTTCCAGCTCTGCGTACCGGCCTGCACCGCGGCGGCGTAGAAGCTGTTGGCGTAGCCGGATGCGCCGAGATCCCAGAGGTACAGCGCCGCGGTGCCGATGAGCAGGACGGCAAGCGCGATCCGCACGGTGGCCGGGCGATTCACCGGCGCCAGCGTACGGGGTACGACGCGCTGGGCGGGCGGGGACAGAGTGGACGCGGACATCGCAAGCCTTTCGCGCAGGGTCGAAACATACGAGAAGTGGTTGTCGCTCTCGAAGACATCGCTGCCGGTCAGTCCGCCGGGCGGTGGGCTCGGAAGACCCACGCCCTCAGCAGCACGAAGCGCACCACCGCCGCCAGCAGGTTCGCCGCCACCAGTGCGGCCAGTTCCAGCGGGCGGGCGGCGGTCGACGGCAACATCGCCAGCGCCCCGCTGGTCAGTGCCAGGCCGACCGCGAACACGATCAGGCCCTGGAACTGGTGCTTGCCGGCGTCTCGGCCGCCGCGTATCGCGAAGGTGATTCTTCGGTTCACCGCCGTGTTCGCTATCGCCGTCGCCAGCAGGGCTATCAGGTTGGCCGGCTGCGCTGCCATCGCCTCTCTCAGCAGCACGAACAGCAACAGGTACGCCAGCGTGCTCGCGATGCCGATCACGGTGAACCTGATCGCCTGGCCGGCCAGTCCTCTTGGGACACCGGGTGGATCCGCCGTGAGGTGGCCTCTGCCGAACTCGTTGCGTAGGCGGGTGATCGGGAGTTCGCCGGTGAACAGCGCCCTGCCAAGACGGAGCACTCCCTTCAGGTCCGCGATGGCCGTCGGCATGATGTCCACCCGGCTGTCCGGGTCGTCCACCCAGTCGACCGGTACCTCGTGGATCCGCAGGCCGATCCGCTGCGCGAGCACCAGCAGTTCCGTGTCGAAGAACCAGCCGGTGTCACGGACCAGGGGCAGCAACTGCGCCGCAACGTCCGCCCTGATCGCCTTGAAACCGCACTGGGCGTCCGAGAATCTGGCTGCCAGTGCGGATCGCAGGATCAGGTTGTAGCAGCGGGAGATGAACTCGCGTTTCGCGCCGCGGACCACCCTCGCTCCGCGTGCCAGCCTGCTGCCGATGGCCAGGTCGGAATGCCCGGACAGGAGCGGCGCCACCAGTGGCAGCAGCGCGGCCAGATCCGTCGACAGGTCGACGTCCATGTACGCCAACACGGCGGCGTCCGATGCCGACCACACCTCGCGCAGCGCACGGCCTCGGCCCTTCTGTGCCAGGCGTACCGATGTCACCTCGGGTAGTTCGGCCGCAAGGCTTTCTGCGACCATCGGGGTGGCGTCCACGCTGGCGTTGTCGGCGATCGTGATCCGGAACGGGTACGGGAAGTGCTGCGTCAGGTGGCCGTACAGCCTGCGAATACTGGGTTCCAGGTCCGCCTGCTCGTTGTGCACCGGCACCACCACGTCGAGCACCGGGCCTGGGCCGAGCGGGATCGGGCGGGTGCGGGGCAGCGCGGCGGTCGTTGTCATGGTTTCCACCGTCCGGGTCCGGGTTGTGCGGTCGGTGTGCGGCGGCTGTGACGCGCCTGTGAGATCGTTCATCGCTGGGTCGTCAGGTCGTAGACGGTCGTTCCGTCCACAGTGGATGCGGTGAAGTGCGCGCTGACCCATGCCGCGATCTCTGCGGCATCCTGGCTACCGCCGCTGCCACTGCCGGTGCCGCCGGGAATGCTGTCGGCGCCGACGAAGTAGTGGATTCTGCCTGCTGCCACGTCCTGTTGGAACTGCGCGAGCGTCGGCGCCGGGTCGGTGCCGTTGAAGCCGCCTACTGCCATCACCGGATCGTCCGTTGCCAACTGGTAGCCGGCCGCGTTGTTGGAGCCGACCGTCGCGGCTACCCACCTGTAGCTCGATGCGTTGGTGGACAACAGGGTTACCAGGTCGGCGCCGGGTGTCGAGCCGCCGAGCAGGCCGCCGATGCCACCGGGACCACCTCGCCCACCACCGAAGCCGAACCCGCTGCTCGGGCCGGCGGACGGGATCGCGCCGGTGTGTGGAACCGCCGCTGTGGCGACCGAGTACGCGGCCGGGCCGAGCAGGGACACGATCACGGCGATCGCCGCGCCGAAGACCGCGATCCGGCGGGACGCCTCCGCCGCCATCAGCAGGCCGGCCGCGAGCAGGCCGAATACCAGCACCGCATACCGCAGACCGGGCCACCAGTCCGGGTTGCGGTCGAGCAGCACGTAGGACCACACGGCGGTCAGCGCCACCGCGCCGGACAGCACGCCGAGCGCTGCCGGCCGGGACCGGTGGCGCCACAGGCCGGTCGCGCCGATGCCGACGAGTGCCGCGATCGCCGGTGCGAGTGCGACCGTGTAGTACGGATGCAGAATTCCCTGCGCGAAACTGAACACGATCGCGGTGACGAGCAGCCAGCCGCCCCACAGCAGCAGGGCGGCGCGGGTCATGTTGGTACGTGCCGCCCGGTGCGTGAGCCACAGGCCGGCCGCGAGCCCGATCAATGCCGCGGGCAGCAGCCAGGCGATCTGGGTGCCCATGTCGCTGCCGACCAGCCTCGCCCAGCCGGCATCGCCGTTGAGGTTGCCGAGGCCACCGGTCTCGTCCCCGGTCAGCCGGCCGAAACCGTTGTACCCCAAGGCGAGTTCCAGCACGCTGTTGTGCTGCGATCCACCGATGTAGGGGCGGTCGGCGGCCGGCCACAGTGCGACCAGCGCGATCCACCAGCCGGCCGAGACCACCAGGGCAAGGCCGGCCAACAGGGTCTGCCGGATGCGCCGTGCGAGCCCGGTCGGTGCCGCGATCAGGTAGACGAGCACGATCGCCGGCAGCACCAGGAACGCCTGCATCATCTTCGTCAGGAAGCCGAAGCCGAGCGCCGCCCCGGCCAACGCCAGCCACCACGTGCCGGCGTTCTCCAGCGCGCGAACGGTTGCGTAGGCCGCGAGCACCATCAACAGCACGAGCAGCGCGTCCGGGTTGTTGAAGCGGAACATCAACGCGGCCACCGGCGTCACCGCGAGTACGGCGCCGGCGATCAGCCCGGCGCCCGGCGACGCGCAGCGGCGCACCGCCGCGTACAGCAGCCAGACCGCGGCGACGCCTTCGAGTGCCTGCGGCACCAGGATGCTCCACGCGTTCACGCCGAAGACGCGGGCCGAGATGTCCATCACCCACAGCGCGGCCGGCGGCTTGTCGACCGTGATCGCGTTGGCCGCGTCCGACGAGCCGAACAGCAGCGCCGTCCAACTCTTCGTCGCCGCCTGGACGGCGGCCGAGTAGAAGGAGTTCGCCCAGCCGGACGCGCCGAGCCCCCACAGGTACAGCACCGCCGTGCCCGCCAACAGGATTGGCAGCGCGATCGGTCTCGATTTCCTGGGTGGCGCGGCGATCTGGGCATCGACGGTCGGCTCGGCCAGTGCGGTCATGGGTCCAGGGTCGGGGCCGGACCTAGGTCACTCTTGTGCTGCGCCTGTGTTCGAGCTGTGATGCGGCAATCGCACCGTGAACACCGTGTTGCCCGGTTCGCTCACCACGTCGACGGCGCCGTCGTGCGCCGCCACCACGGCGGCCACGATGGCGAGGCCGAGGCCGGTGCTGCCGGAGTTGCGCGAGCGGGACGTGTCCGCCCGCGCGAACCGCTCGAACACCTCGGGCAGCAGATCGGACGGGATGCCGGGACCGTCGTCGGCCACGGTGAGGACGACGTCGCCGTTGCTCTCGGCCAGCCCGGTGGTGACCGTGGCGCCCGCCGGGGTGTGCGTGCGGGCGTTGGACAGCAGGTTGGCCAGCACCTGGTGCAGCCGCTGCTCGTCGCCGCTGACCACGACCGGGTCCGGTGGCAGGTCGAGGCGCCAGTTGTGGCGGGGACCCGCGATGTGCGCGTCGCTGACCGTGTCCACCACCAGCCGGGACAGGTCGACCTGGTCGCGGGCCAGCGGCCGGCCGGAGTCCAACCGGGCCAGCAGCAGGAGATCGTTGACCAGCACGGTCATCCGCGCCGACTCGGACTCGACGCGCCGGATGGCGTGCGCCACGTTCGGGGGGACGTCGTCGTCGCTGCGGCGGGTGAGTTCGGCGTAGCCGCGGATCGCGGCCAGCGGGGTGCGCAGTTCGTGGCTGGCGTCGGCGACGAACTGCCGCACCCGCATCTCGCTGGCCTGGCGGGCGGCCAGCGCGGCGTCGACATGGCCGAGCATCCGGTTCAGCGCGGCGCCGACCTGTCCGACCTCGGTGTGCGGATCGGTGTCCGATTCCGGCACCCGGACCGACAGCGCGACGTCACCCCGGCCCAGTTCCAGTTCGGCGACCCGACTCGCGGTGTCGGCGACCCGGCGCAGCGGTCGCAGTGTCCGCCGCACGATCGCGGTGCCGACCACGGTCGCGACGATCAGCGCGGCCGCACCGACGCTGGCCACGATGAAGCCGAACGCGTCGGCGGGATCGGTCACCGTCGACAGTGAGACTCCGTATATCGCCACATTGCCGAACGAGTCCACGGCGGCGTACATCCGGTAGGTGCCGAGCGAGCCGACCTGCCTGGTGTAGGCGGTGTTCAGCACATTGCCGGGGTCCATCGCGGCCAGTTGGTCCGTGGTGAGCGGCTGCTGGCAGTTGTCGGAGGTCAGTTGGCTGCCGCCCACCAACTGTCCATTCACCATCCGTGCGGCGACGGAACCCCATGGCAGGCCAGGAAATTGCAGCGGGGTCAGCGTTGCCGCCGACGCCGTGCACGGGGGCGGGCCGACACCGGGTGGTGGCGCGCCACCGCTCAGCGGACCGCCCCCCTCCGTGCCACCTCCTCGGCCCCGGTCGTTCGGCGGGGCGTGCGTGGCCGCCATCAGGTCGCTGTCGAGTCGGTCGATCAGGAAGCTACGCAGGAACAGCACGGACGTCACGCCGATCACGATGCACAGCACCGACAGCAGCGCCACGACGACGGTGATCATGCGCGTGCGCAGCGTCCACGTCCGCGGCGCGAGGAGTCTGCGCAGCAGATCAGGACGTCGGCTTGAGGACATATCCCGCGCCACGGAGTGTGTGGATCATCGGCTCGCGACCGGCGTCGATCTTCTTGCGCAGGTACGAGATGTAGAGCTCGACGATGTTGGCCTGCCCGCCGAAGTCGTAGTGCCACACGCGATCGAGGATCTGTGCCTTGCTCAGTACCTTGCGGGCGTTGCGCATCAGGTAGCGCAGCAGGTCGAACTCGGTGGCGGTGAGCTCGATCAGCGTGCCGCCGCGATGCACCTCGTGGCTGTCCTCGTCCAGCGTCAACTCGCCGACGGCGATCAGCGATCCGGTGACCGCCTCACCGGCGAGGGTCCTGCGCAGCAGGGCGCGCAGCCGGAGTACGACCTCCTCCAACGCGAACGGCTTCGTCACGTAGTCGTCGCCGCCCGCGGTGAGGCCGGCGATCCGGTCCTCGACCGAGTCCTTGGCAGTGAGGAACAGCACCGGCAGGTTGGGGTTGTACTCCCGCAGCCGGCGCAGCACGTCGAGGCCGGACATGTCGGGCAGCATCACGTCCAGTACGACGACGTCCGGCCGGAATTCCCTGGCCGTCCGCACCGCGCCGATACCGTCGCCCGCGCTGCGCACGTCCCACTTCTCGACGCGCAGGGCCAGGGTGACCAGTTCGGCCAGGGTGGGCTCGTCGTCGACGACGAGCACGCGCACGGCGCTGTTCACTGCTGTCATGGTCCGATCTTCGAGGTTGGATGTGTGGCCGGCCTGTGTCCTAGCTGTGTACCACCTGTGTGCCGGACGTGCCTGCGGTCAGTCACAGCCAGCCCCTACCGGTGTCACAGGGCGCGCACAGGCCGCCGCCGGAGAGTGGTCGACATGACCACAGAAACGAACACCGATGCCCCGCAGCCGCCCCGGACCTGGGGCGCGCCAGTACCGGTGGCCGAGCGGCCGAACCGTCCGTGGTCGGCCCGCAAGATCGTCCTGTCCGCAGTGGTCGCCGTGGTGATCGTGGCCGGTGGCACGGTCGGCGTGATCGCGGCCACCAACCACAGCTCGACGACGGCCGCAGGCGGACCCGGCGGGGCAGGCGGACCGGGTGGCGCAGGCGGGTTCGGCGGCGGCCGCTTCGGCGGGGGTGGCTTCGCCGGTGCGCAAGGCGCCGCCGGGCTGGCCAACGCGCTGCACGGCGACTTCGTCGTGTCGAGCAACGGCGGCTACGTCACCGACCGCCTCCAGACCGGCACCGTGTCCGCGGTCAGCGCCACCAGCATCACGCTCGCGTCGGCGGACGGCTACACGCAGACCTACACCGTCAACTCGGGTACCAGCGTGGACAACGGCAGCGACACGATCAGCAACGTCGCCAAGGGCAACACGGTCACCGTGACCGCGACGCTGTCCGGCAGCACGGGGACCGCGACCACCATCGAGGACCGCACGCTGAACCCGCAGGCCGGCGCAGGCCAGCCGAACGCCGGGCCTCCGCCGACCAACTAGACGCCGACCAGTACTAGCCCGACATCAGCTTCGTGGTCGCGTGGTTGGCCATGACCGCGTCGTCGATGATCAGGAGGCCGCCCTGGTTGACGATGGTGAACCGGTAGGGCTCGTGCGTCGTCGCGCCCTTCCGGGTCACGAAGTTGATCACGGCGGTGATCGAGTTCGGACCGACCTGCTGGAAGTTGTTCGGTACCACCTGCGCGATCGTGTTGTAGAAGGCGCGGTACTGGTCGAACGTGACCTTGCTGCGGTACTGGGTCGACAGCAGCATCCACGCGTCGTTCACGTCACCCGGTAGCAGGCCGTAGTACTTGGTCACCAGGTTGCTCATCGCCGTGAACGTGGGTGGGCCGGCGGCCAGCGTCGGCGGACCGGTGACGGTCGACGACGCTCCTCCGGTCGGCCCGGCCTGCGGATTGCCCTTGCCGGCCCGGTCGACGACGAACACGGCCGTGCCGACCGCGATCAGCGCGATCACGACCACCATGGCCGTCCGGAGCCGGCGGCCCGGTCTGGCCTCGTGGACCGACCGCAGCCGGTGCCGGACGGTCTGGGGCCGCTGTGGCATGGCGGCGTCGTGGATGGCCATCAGGTCGTCGGCGAGGTCCCTCGGCGACGCCAGACCGCCGCTCGGGGTGCCCCGGCCGCCACTCTGGGCGGCAAGGCGGCCCGTCGGAGTGCCCACGATCGACGCCGGCGCGAAGGCCATGTCGGGGTCCGGCTGCGACGACGGCCACGCGATCGGCGCCGAAACAGGCACCGACACCGGCGCGGACACCGGTTCGACCACCGGCTTGGTCCAGCTCTGTGCGGGATTCGGGATCGGCCGGCGGGACATGACGGTGCGCTGGGCGACGATCTCGGTCAGTTCGGCATGGACCTCGCGCATGGTGGGCCGGTCGCCTGGGATGCGACGGAGCATGGCCATCAGCAGCGGGGTCAGCGGGCCGCCGTTGGCCGGCGGGTTGACCTTGCCTTCCGCGACCGCGGCCAGTAGGGAGAGCGGGTTCTCGCTCAGGCCGAACGGCGGCATTCCCTCGAGGGCCGCGTAGAGCGTCGAGCCGAGGGCGTACACGTCCGACGTCGGCTGGGGGACCATGCCCTTGGCCACCTCGGGCGCCAGGTACGCGGGCGTACCGGTGACGAGGCCGGTCGCGGTGGCGACGACGTCGTCGACCGACCTGGAGATGCCGAAGTCGGTGATCTTGACGGTGCCGTCGTCGCCGAGCAGTACGTTGCCGGGCTTGATGTCGCGGTGCACGACACCGACCGCGTGGGCGGCGGCGAGTCCCGACGCGACCTGCGCGCCGATGTCGGCGACCTCGTAGGGCTTCATCGGGCCGAATTCCCGCAGCACGAGGGCGAGACTGCGGGACGGGACGTACTCCATGATCAGCCAGGGCTGACTGTCCTCTTCGACCACGTCGAAGACGGTCACCACGTTCGGGTGCTGCAACCGGGCCGCGATCCTGGCCTCACGCATGGCGCGTAACCGGGCGTACTCGGTCAAGGGTTGGTCGAAGCCCGGCCGTGGCAGGAGCTGCTTCACGGCGACCGTGCGGCGAAGTCGCTCGTCCCTGGCCCGCCAGACGATGCCCATGGCGCCGACACCAGCCGTTTCGCCGAGTCGGTAACGACCTGCGATCAGGCGATCCTGATCTGTCACCGTGCCTCCTCGCGCCACACCGGGGTTTCGGTACCGATGGTGGCCCTGGTCGGCGCCGATTGCCACCGTCAGCCCATCTGGGTGATAGCAAATGCTTGGTCCCCCGTGACGGCGGGGCCCGCACGGGGCCACCGGCCGGGATGACACACTTCGGCCGTGGAATACCAGCTCACTGCCGAGGTCGTCCCGCCAGTCGGAACGCCGGCCCTTGACGCGTTGCAGCGCCACGGCGTTGCCGCCCTGCTGGACGAGCACCTCGACCTGCTCGCGGAGATCGAAGGACCGGACGGCGTCGAGATCGAACCGGTCGACCACCGGGTGTCCGTCCAGGACGGTGGCGCGTCGATCACGTGGGTGCTGGACGCGCCCGCGCTGGCCTTCGCGGAGGACGCCGCCCGGCAGGTGCTGGGCGAGCTGTTGGAGCGCACGGAACTGCTGACCGACTGGGCGGTCCGGCGGTGCGAGGTGACGGCCAGTGACGAGGACCTGGCGGCCGCGCTGGCCGGCGTCGACGTCGGTGACGACGACACCGCGCAGGGCGACGTCGAGATCGAGATCGACCTGGACGAGCTGGACGAGCTGACGCTTCTCGGCGAGCCGAGCGATGACGACGTCGCGACCAAGCGGGATCACCTGTCCGAAGCGGCGGAGGCCCTCGGCGCGTTCGGGCCGGACGCGTTCGGCCATGACTCGGACGATCCGGACAACGAGATCAGCGAGGACGACGCCGCACTCGTCGCCGGCGCGTTGATCGCCGGTCTCGAACTGCTCACCGAGGAACTGTTCGTCGACATCCAGACGCTGGAAGATGCGGGCACGCCGGCCAGCGAGCACGAGGTGCTGTGGGTCCTGCACGACCTGCCGACGCGCTACGCCGGGCACTACACGGCCCTGTTCGCGAAGAAGTTCCTGATCACGACGGCGGTACTCGGCTACCGACTGGCACTGCCGGACTGGGACGGCCCGCTGAACACCGCCGAGGTGCTGGCCATCCGGCTGGCCGAGGGCGCCGCCCGCAACCAGTTGGATGCCGCCGGCCTGACCGACGAGCTGCCGCTGGACGCCATGTTCGAAACGTTCGAGGAGTACGCGTTCGGGGACCTCGACGTGACCGACCTGTTCGAAACGGAAGCCGAAGCCGGGCCGGAGGCCGAGGCCGACGACGAGGACGACGTCGACGAGCTGGTGCTGGTCGACTGGTTCGAGCCGTTCGCCGACGAGGACGATGACGACGAGTCCGAAGAGGACGAGTTCGACGTCGCCGACGCGGTCGACCAGACCGTCCAAGCCTGACCCCACACGACAGCCACGCACCGAGGCCGAGCCCTGTGACAGGGCTCGGCCTCGGTGCGTCGACAGCCGAGAAGCGCGCGGATTCGGCGTGGAGCAGAATCCGGCCAATCCGGAACGGCCGTTGCTCCGAAATACGGTTCAGTCCCACACCGAAAGGGGGCCGTGGGTGGACGATCCCATACGGTCGATTCGCCGGTCCGCTGATTCGCCGGAGTCCGCCGATCCCGCTGGTCCTGGGGGTGGCCCTCGGACGGCGGAGGATCTGCTGGCCGCGGTGGCCAAGGGGGACGAGGGCGCGTTCGAGCGGCTCTACGACCTCGTCGCCGCGCCGGTGTTCGGCGTCGTCCGGCGCGTCGTACGGGATGCCGCCCAGTCCGAGGAGGTCACCCAGGAGGTCCTCGTCGAGCTGTGGCGCACGGCGACGCGGTACGAGCCGTCGCTCGGCGGGGCGATGAACTGGGCGCTCACGCTCGCGCACCGCAGGGCGGTGGACCGGGTGCGGTCGGCTCAGGCGTCCACCAACCGGGACGAGCGGGCGGCGGCCATGTCGGCCGACCGAGCGTTCGACGAGGTCGCGGAGGCCGTGGCCGCCCGGCTGGAGCACGAGCAGGTGCGCCGTTGCCTGTCCTCGCTGACCGTGCTGCAACGCGAGTCGGTGATGTTGGCCTACTACGGCGGTAACACGTATCGCGAAGTGTCCGAGCTGTTGCACACGCCGCTCGGCACGATCAAGACCCGATTGCGCGATGGACTGATCCGGCTGCGCGACTGTCTGGGGGTGACACGATGATTCCGGACCTGCACACGCTGACCGGCGCCTACTCCGTCGACGCGTTGGACGACCGGGAACGGGGGCAGTTCGAACGCCACCTCGCGGCGTGCCCGGACTGCGCGCGGGAGGTGGCAGAGCTCCGGTCGACCGCCAGCCGGCTGGGGGCCGCGATCTCGGAGGAGCCGCCGGAGCGGTTGCGCGAGCGGGTACTGGCCGAGATCAAGCGGGTTCGGCAGGACTCGCCCGGCGGGCTGCGGCTCGTCGGCCGGCGCGGCCGTGCCCGGCCGGTCGGTGCGCCCAACAGGTGGCTGATCGGCGTGACGTCGGTGGCGGCCGCGGTGGCCATCGCGCTGGCCACGACGTTCGGCGTGCTCGCGGTGCACGCGCAACATCAGTTGACCACGACCCAGGGCGAGCTGGCAGCCGCTGCCGCGCGGTACGCACCGGTGGCGCGGGTACTCGGCGCGCCCGACGTGCAGTCGGTGTCGACGAACGGCACCGCGGGCGGGAACGCGACCGCAGTGGTGTCGCATCGGTTGAACGAGGGGGTCTTCCTCGCGTTCCACATGCCGGCGACGCCGAACGGCAAGATCTATCAGGCGTGGGCGATCGGGGTCGGCGATCCTCGGTCGATCGGGTTCCTTTCCAACGCCGGTGACGACTCGCCGGCACCGATCGTGCTGCACACGCTCGCGGGCACGTCGAAGATCGGCGTGACCGTCGAACCGACCGGCGGATCGAAGCAGCCGACCACCGGTCTCGTCATACTATTCAACCTGCCGACCTGATGTGACGCAGGACACATAGCGGTCGGCCAATCCGCCCGACTGCCTGCTCCGAAGGGCAGCTCGGGCGGAGTTCGACCCGAGACCAATGCCCCTGGTCACGCGCATTGGGACGAACTTCGCTTCCGTCACGAGGGGTGCCAAGCCGGCGAGTACCGCCCCGCTACTCGCCGGCCTGGCGTTTGGTTGACTATGCGCTCCGCCGTATAGTCAAACAATGGTCAGCGCGCCCCGAGGCTTCCACGTCCACACCGGCCGGGCCGGCATCGCCGACGACGGCAGGGACGACTTCGCGGTCATCGTGTCGGACACACCCGCTGTCGTGAGCGGCATGTTCACCCGGTCGCGGTTCGCCGGGCCGAGCGTGGCGCTGTCCAGGGCGGCCTGCCAGGACTTCCGGGCGCGTGGCGTCGTCGTGTTGTCCCGCAACGCGAACGTGGCCACCGGCGCAGCCGGGACGCGGGACGCGGTCGCGGTCCGGGACGGGGTCGCGACGGCGCTCGGCGTGGCGCCGGCGGAACTGCTGATCGCGTCGACCGGCGTGATCGGCGTGCCTTATCCGATGGCTCCGATTCGGGCGTTCGTCGATCGGCTCGACTATCCGATCGGGGACGACTTTCTCGCCGCCGCAACGGCGATCATGACGACGGACACCCGGCCGAAGATGGTCAGCCTGCCCTGTGGCGACGCCGTGGTCGTCGGCATCGCCAAGGGCGTCGGCATGATCGAGCCCAACATGGCCACGATGTTGGCCTTCTTCTGCACCGACGCGGAACTGCCGGCCGCGGATCTGGACCGGGTCTTTCGCCGGGTCGTCGAGCGGACGTTCAACGCGGTCAGTGTCGACACGGACACGTCCACCAGCGACAGTGCGGTCATCTTCGCCAACGGACAGGCCGGCCCCGTCGATCTCGAAGGGTTCGAGCGCGTCCTGCACGATGCCGCGCTGGCGCTGGTGAAGGACATCGCGTCGGACGGCGAGGGCGCGAGCAAGCTGATCGAGGTCCACGTGACCGGAGCGCGGGACGACGCACAGGCCAAGCGGGTGGCCAAGACGATCGTGAACTCGCCGCTGGTCAAGACGGCGGTGCACGGCGGTGACCCGAACTGGGGCCGGGTGGCGATGGCCATCGGCAAGTGCGAGGACGATCTCGACATCGACCAGGCCAGGGTGCGGATCGGGTTCGCCGACTTCGAGGTCTATCCCCGCGTACCGGACACGGCGACGCTGACCAAGCTGGTCGGGCATCTCGGCGGCGCCGAGGTGCTGATCTGGGCGGATCTGGGGATCGCGGCCGGCGAGTTCACGGTGTACGGGTGCGACCTGACCAACGGCTACGTGCACATCAATTCGGCCTATACGACCTGACCGATTCGGCGGACGCGGGGGCTTGATCGGCATGGGACGCTGGTCCGGATCGATCCGGATGGGTGTCTGGAGGCCGAGTGACCGACGACGTGCTGACTGCCCGACTTGCCCGGCTCACGCTGGCGCAGAAGGTTCGGCTGCTGACCGGGCAGGACTTCTGGTCGGTGCCGGCGGAACCGGCGATCGGGCTGCGGTCGCTGGTGGTGTCGGACGGCCCGGCCGGGGTGCGGGGCACGATCTGGAGTGAGCTCTCGCCATCGGCCAGCCTGCCGTCGTCCACCGCGTTGGCGGCGAGCTGGGACGTCGACACCGTGCGCGCCGTGGCCGGCGTGCTGGCGTTCGAGGCGCGGCGCAAGGGTGTCGACGTGGTGCTCGCGCCGACCGTCAACCTGCACCGCAGTCCGTTCGGTGGCCGGCATTTCGAGTGCCTGTCCGAAGATCCGCTGCTGACCGGGGTGCTCGGCACCGCACACGTGCGTGGCTTACAGGAACACGGCGTCGGCGCGACCGCGAAACACTACGTGTGCAACGAGTCCGAGACCGAGCGCTTCACCGTCGACATCCAGGTGGACGAGCGCACGCTGCGCGAGGTCTACCTCGCGCCGTTCGAGCGCATGGTCGTCGACGGCGGCGCGTGGCTCGTCATGGCCGCCTACAACAGTGTTCTCGGCGCGACCATGACCGAGAACCCGCTGCTGGCCCATCCGCTCAAGGACGAGTGGGGTTTCGACGGCGTCGTCATCTCGGACTGGTTCGCGACGCGGTCCACCGTGCCGTCCGCGTGCGCGGCACTCGATCTCGCGATGCCGGGGCCGGCCGGGCCGTGGGGCGACGCGCTGGTCGACGCCGTGCGGGCCGGGTCGGTGCCGGAGAGCGCCATCGACGACAAGGTGTTGCGGCTGCTGCGGTTGGCGCAGCGGGTCGGCGCGTTGGAGGGGACGGCGCCGCGGCCGGTGCCCCAGCCGGACACGAGTGGCGTGCTGCGGGCGGCGGCGGCCGACGGGATGGTGCTGGTCAAGAACGCCGGACTGCTGCCGTTGGGGACCGGCACGCGGGTCGCGGTGATCGGGCCGCTCGCTCGTGACGCGCGGACACAGGGCGGTGGCAGTGCGACCGTTGTTCCAGAGCACGTCGTGTCGCCGTTGGACGCCTTGCGTTCGGCGCTCGATGTCACGTACGCGAACGGCGTTCGGCTGCCGGAACCGTTGCGGCCCATCCCGATCGCCGATCTCGACGTCGACTGGGTGGCCGAGGACGGGACCGTGCTGCGGCACGAGCGGCGGCACTCCGGGCGGCTGGTGTGGCTCGGTGACGCCGTCGCCACCGCGACCGAGGTCCGGGTGGCGGGTCGCCTGGCGGCCGACGCCACGGGCACCTGGCGGCTCGGCGTCGTCGGGGTCGGCCGGTTCGCGCTCCAGCTTGACGGCGAGATCGTGCTCGCGACGACGCTCACCGGCGACGCGCACCACCCCGGCGAGGACGCCGTCGAGCGCGAACTGGCCGTCGGCGACGCAGTTGACGTAGTGCTCGTGCACCATCTCGATCCGGGCAGCGTGGTGATCGGACTGACGCTGGGCGCCGAGCGCCCAAGAGCATCCGCCGACGCGGAACTCGCCGAGGCCGTTGGGATCGCGCGGGCCGCCGACGTGGCGATCGTCGTCGTCGGGACGACGGAGGTCGTGGAGAGCGAGGGGCTCGACCGGGACAGCCTCGCACTGCCCGGCGGTCAGGACGAGCTCGTTCGGGCGGTGGTGGCGGCGAATCCCCGTACCGTCGTCGTGGTCAACTCCGGTGGGCCGGTGCTGTTGCCGTGGCGGGACGACGTCGGCGCCGTGCTGCTGAGCTGGTTCGGCGGCCAGGAGGGTGGTGCGGCGCTGGCCGACGTGCTGCTCGGCGTCCGTGAGCCGGGCGGCCGGCTGCCGACGTCGTGGCCGGCCACCGAGGACGGCGTGCTGACCACCGTCCCGACCGACGGCGTCCTGCGCTACGCGGAAGGTCCGGACATCGGCTATCGGCGCGACCAAGCGCTTGCCTATCCGTTCGGGCACGGATTCGGTTATACCGAATGGGTGTACATCGACGTCCAGACCACTGTGGACGCTGATGTGATCGTGAAAGTCCGCAATACCGGAGAACGCGCGGGCAAGGAGGTCGTCCAGGCGTACCTGTCGCGACCGGACTCCCTCGTCACGCGACCGAGCCGTTGGCTGGCCGGATTCGCTGTCGTCACAGCGGAAGCGGGCGCGGAGACTACCGCGACGATCCATCTGGACACCAGGGTTCTGCGGCACTGGTCGGTGAGTGAACACGCGTGGGCGACCGAGTCCGGCACCTACGTTCTGTCCGTCGGACATTCGCTCGTCGATCTCCCGCTGCGGGCTGAACTGGTAGTAGCCTGACGGCTTTCCCGGCCAGGCCGGGTGGACCAGGCCAGCCAACCGGTCCGGACCGGTAGACGCAGCAGCGACGTTGACTGTTGACAGTGCCTTGACGCACACAAGTGGTCTAGTCCACTTTCGAAGTCAACACCCTCGTCGCCTGGAGGAATCATGCCGTCCCCGATGCGATCACGCCGTGGCCTCGCCGCGGTGGCCGCCGTCGTACTGGCGGGTGGACTCATCGCCGTCGTCACCACGGCGGCCACCCAGGCGAACGCCGCCGGCACGAACCTGATCGCCAATCCCGGCTTCGAAACCGGCGACACGTCCGGCTGGAGCTGTGACAGCGGCACCACGACGGTGTCGTCGCCGGTGCACACCGGCGCCAAGGCACTGAGCGGCACGCCGACCTCCAGTTCGTTCGCCGGGTGCACGCAGACGGTGAGCGTGCAGCCGAACAGCTCCTACACGCTGTCCGCCTTCGTCGAGGGCAACTTCGTGTTCATCGGCGCGACCGGCACCGGCGTCAACGCCGGCACGAACACCCAGTCGGCGCCGTCCTGGCAGCCGCTCACGACGTCGTTCACGACGGGCGCCGGTGTCACGAGCGTCAGCGTGTTCGTGCACGGCTGGTACGCGCAGCCCACCTACGACGCCGACGACATCAGCCTGACCGGCCCCGGCGGCACCAACCCGCCACCGACGACCACCACGAACGCGCCACCGCCACCCACCACCACGTCGAAGGCGCCGCCGCCGCCCACCACGACGACCAAGGCCCCGCCGCCCACCAGCACGACCACCGCTCCCCCACCGAACAACGGCGCGTTCAGCCACCCCGTCTACCTGATGCCGCTGGACAACACGCCGCCCACGATGAGCGCGATCATGGCCGGGTCCGGCGAGAAGGAGTTCAACCTCGCGTTCGTGCTCGACTCGGGCGGCTGCACACCGGCCTGGGACGGGCTGTCCGCCGACCTGGTGTCCAGCGACACGGCGGTGCAGGCCGACATCAACGCGATCAGGGCGGCCGGCGGCGACGTCGCGGTTTCCTTCGGCGGCTTCAACGGGACCGAGTTGGGCACCACCTGTGGCAGCGCGAGCGCGCTGGCCAACGCCTACCAGCAGGTGATCACGAAGTACAACCTCACGCGCGTCGACTTCGACTACGAGAACGGCGCGCTGGACAGCAACACGGCCATCCGGTTCGGCGCGATCGCGATTCTCGAACGCAACAACCCGAAACTCGTCGTGTCGCTGACCATTCCGATGACGACGGTCGGCTTCCCCGGCAGCGGCACCGACGAGATCCGTCAGGCGGTCGCGGCGGGGGCTCGGCTGGACATCGTCAACATCATGGACTTCGACACCGGCCTGACCAGCGGTACCGAGGTGGGACAGACGGAGGCGATCGCGAACGACGCGATCAGCCAACTCGAGACGATCTTCGGCTGGAGTGCCGCGACGGCATGGTCGCACCTGGGCTTCCAGATCATGAACGGGCACACCGACCAGCCGACCGAACTGTTCACGCAGGACACGTTCAACCAACTACTGGCCTTCGCCAAGGCCAATCACCCGGCCTGGTTCGCCTACTGGTCGGTGAACCGGGACTTCCCGTGCCCGACCGGCGGCGCTCCAGAGCCGTGGGCACCTGGGAATTGCAGCAACATCACGCAGAACCCCTACGACTTCACCAAGATCATCGTTCAGTACTGAAAGGTGTGACGATGCGATTGCGCAGAAAGGGCACGATGGTGGCGCTTGCCGCCGGATTGCTCGTACCACTCGGAGTTCTCTCAGTGGTCGCCGCGACGACCAGCTCCGCGGCCGGCACCGCCGCACCCAAGGCCACCCCGCTGGCCACCGGCTTCGGTGTGGCGCCGTACGTGGACATGACGAACAACCAGGAGCCGATGCTCAACGCGGCGATCAGCAGTGGCGGCCTCAAGGCGTTCACCGCCGCGTTCGTGATCG